>SFFS01000065.1 GCA_004557805.1 Clostridiales bacterium
CAAGGATTTCATTTTCTTCCGCTTCGCTCAGACTGCGATGATTCCCTCCGACATATTTGTACCGCATGAACTCTTCCAGCCCCTGTTTCTTGTATTCCGTTACTAAGCGGGCTACTTTTCTCTCTGAACAGTTCATTCTCTGTGCGGTTTCGGCAATACTTACCCCACTGAAGCGAATTAACAATACCGTCAATTTCTTCGATGTTCGTTTATCTTTACATTGTTTCTCTGCTTCAACCAATTTCTGATACTCGTCTGCGCTTATTGTATAACCTCTCTTTTTCATCACCCAAGAGTATTATACCATAATCCTTGAATTATGCCAACTCTATCTGAGATTAGTATCAAATCAAACCCGGCCGCCTCAGAACAGCCCGAAAATCTTCCCCTGCGCGTCCACGCCGATCTCCTCGGCGGCGGGACGCCTGGGCAGGCCGGGCATGGCGATGATGTTCCCTGCGAACGCCACCACGAACCCCGCGCCGCGCGAAAGCCGCACGTCGCGAATGGTCACGGTGAAACCTTCCGGCGCGCCGGTCAGCTTCTGGTTATCGGAGAAGGAATACTGCGTTTTGGCAATGCACACGGGCATTTCGCGGCAGCCCTCGTTTTCCAGCTTTTTAAGCGCCGTCAGCACGCCCGGCGCAAACGAAACGTCCTTCGCGCCGTATACGCGTTTGCAGACGGCCTCGATTTTCGCCTTCAGCGGCGCGTCGTCCGCATAGGTGAGCGTCAGCTTTTTCGGCGTTTTGAGCGTTTCCAGCACGGCGCGGCCCAGATCTTCGCCGCCCGCGCCGCCGCGCGCCCAGACGTCGCAGCATTCCGCGCGCGCGCCCTCCGCCTCGACCGCCTCGCGGACGAGGGCGATTTCTGCGTCGGTGTCGGTTGTGAAGCGGTTTACCGCCACCACCACCGGCAGGTTCCATACGCCGCGCACATTGCGCAGATGGCGGATCAGGTTGGGAATCCCCGCGCGCAGCGCGGAAAGATTCTCCTCCGCCAGCGACTCCTTCGGCGCACCGCCGTGCGATTTGAGCGCCCGCACCGTCGCCACCAGCACCACCGCGTCGGGCTGCATGCCGTTCATGCGGCATTTGATATCAAGGAACTTCTCCGCGCCCAGATCCGCGCCGAAGCCGGCCTCCGTGACCACGATATCGCTCAGGCGCATCGCCAGCCGGGTGGCAATGACGCTGTTGCAGCCGTGCGCGATGTTCGCGAACGGTCCGCCGTGGATGAGCGCGGGCGTGTGCGCCAGCGTCTGCACAAGGTTTGGCTCAACGGCCTCGCGCAGCAGCGCGGTCATCGCGCCCTCGGCGTGCAGATCGGACGCATAGACGGGCGAACCGTCGAACCGGCGCGCCGCCAGAATGCGGCCCAGCCGCTTCTGCAAGTCGTCCAGATCAGCCGCCAGGCAGAAAATCGCCATAACCTCGCTGGCCGCGGTGATGTCGAAGCCGTCCTCGCGCGGCATGCCGTTCGATTTGCCGCCCAGGCCGGAAACGATCGTGCGCAGCTGGCGGTCGTTCATGTCCATGCAGCGGCGCCAGCAGACCTGCCGCGGGTCGATGCCCAGCGCGTTGCCCTGATGGATATGGTTGTCTATCATCGCGGCAAGCAGGTTGTTGGCCGCGGTAATGGCGTGCAGATCGCCGGTAAAGTGCAGGTTGATGTCCTCCATCGGCGCAACCTGCGCCCAGCCGCCGCCCGCCGCGCCGCCCTTCACGCCGAAAACCGGCCCCAGGCTCGGCTCGCGCAGGGCGAGCATGGCGTTCTGCCCCAGATTGCGCAGCGCGTCGGCGAGGCCTACGCTGACGGTCGTTTTGCCCTCGCCAGCAGGCGTGGGGTTAATGGCCGTCACGAGGACGAGCTTCGCTTTTTCCGGCAGGGCGGCATACGCCGCCGCATCCACCTTGGCCTTATAGCGCCCATAGGGCGACCAGGTTTCCTCTGCCAGATGCAGTTTTGCCGCGATTTCCGCGATGGGCAGCAGTTTCGCTGCGGATGCAATTTCAAGATCTCCCGGCATGCAGACATCCCTCCCGATTTTGAGAAACGATTGCGTTATTATACCATTCGCGCCATAAAAAATCCAGCCGGGAAAAAAATTCCCGGCCGGCAGGATTTCGTTTTCAGGCGATCCGTTTTCGCGGCGCTCAGCCCTTCATGCGCGAAGCGGCCTTCATGCGCTGCTCGTGCGAAAGGATGCGCTTGCGCATGCGCAGGCTCTGCGGCGTAACCTCCAGCAGTTCGTCCTCGGTGATGAATTCCAGGCATTCTTCCAGCGAGAACGGCTTGGGCGTGGTCAGCTTCAGGCTGTCCTCCGAAGAGGAGGAGTTGCGCATGTTGGTGACATGCTTCTTCTTGCAGACGTTGACGTCGATATCGCCCGGGCGGGACGATTCGCCCACGATCATGCCGCTGTAAACCGGCAGGCCGGGGCCGACGAACAGCGTGCCGCGGTCCTGCGCGTTGAACAGGCCGTAACTCGTGGTTTCGCCGCTTTCAAAGGCGACGAGCGAACCGGTATCGCGGCCGGGCAGTTCTCCCTTATAGGGCTCATAACCGTCGAACACGGCGCTCATGATGCCCTCGCCGCGGGTATCGGTCATAAATTCGCTGCGATAGCCGAACAGGCCGCGCGCGGGCACCACGAACTCCAGGCGCACGCGATCTTCGCCGTTCATCGAAACAAGCGTGCCCTTGCGGCGGCCGATCTTGTCGATGACCGCGCCGACATACGCCGTCGGCACGTCGGCGACCATGCGCTCCATCGGCTCGCACTTCACGCCGTCGATTTCGCGCATCAGCACTTCGGGCTTGCTCACCTGCAGCTCGTAGCCCTGGCGGCGCATCGTTTCGATGAGGATGGACAGATGCAGCTCGCCGCGGCCCTTGACCAGGAACGAATCGGGCGAATCGGTCTCCTCCACGCGGAGGGATACGTCGGTCTGCAATTCTTTCATCAGACGGGCGCGCAGATGGCGGCTGGTGACGAACTTGCCCTCGCGGCCGGCGAAGGGGCTGTTGTTGACCGAGAACGTCATGCGGACGGTCGGCTCGGAAATTTTCACGAAGGGCAGCGGATCGACCTTCACCGGATCGCAGATGGTGTCGCCGATGTTGAGGTTTTCAAAGCCGGAGACGGCCACGATATCGCCCATGCCCACTTCGGTCGCCTTCACGCGCTTGAGGCCGTCGAACGTGTGCAGGCCGGACAGGCGCTGCTGCGCCGAAACGGTATCCTCACCGTAGGTACAGCGTACGGCCATCATGCCCTCTCTGAGCGTGCCGCGTTCGACGCGTCCGATGCCGATGCGGCCGAGATATTCGGAATAGTCGATGGTGGAAATCAGCACCTGCGCGGGGCCGTCCATATCGCCTTCGGGCGCGGGGATGTATTTGAGAATCGCGTCGAACAGCGGGGTCAGATCCTCGCCGGGCTTGCGCCAGTCGAGCGTGGCGAAACCGCGGCGCGCCGACGCGAACAGGATCGGCCAGTCGAGCAGATCGTCGGGCGCGTGCATTTCGATCAGCAGATCGAGCACCTCGTCCACCACCTCGTCGCAGCGCGCGTCGGGGCGGTCGATCTTGTTGATGCACACCAGCACCGGCAGCTTCAGCTCCAGCGCCTTGCGCAGAACGAAGCGCGTCTGCGGCATCGGGCCTTCGAACGCATCGACGAGCAGCATCACGCCGTCGACCATCTTCAGCACGCGCTCCACCTCGCCGGAAAAGTCGGCGTGGCCGGGCGTGTCGACGATGTTGATTTTCACGCCCTTCCAATGGATGGCCGTGTTCTTGGCAAGGATGGTGATTCCGCGCTCGCGCTCGATGTCGCCGGAGTCCATCACGCGCTCGGCAACCTGCTGGTTGTCGCGGAAAATGCCGCTCTGGCGCAGAAGGCCGTCGACGAGCGTGGTCTTGCCATGGTCAACGTGGGCGATGATGGCGATGTTGCGAATATCTTCCCGAATCATTCTATATCTTCCTTCCTGCTCACCGTCTCTGCGAGCTTCAAGCCTTTGTTGTTCTCTTCGGCCCAGCGAATGGACCACTCATTCTGGAACAGCAGCACGGGCCGGTCAAACCGGTCGGCGGCCACCGTAGTGGAAGAAGAGAGCTTCAGGTCGGGCGGCTCGCAGGGGCATTCCTCTATCCAGCGGACGAACCGGTAATCAAGCGGCTCGCGCCGGATCTCCACGCCGTATTCGGTGCGCATGCGGTGCTCGAGCACGTCGAACTGCAGAACGCCGACAACGCCGACGATCAGTTCCTCGCGGCCGATTTCGGGGCGCTTGAACGTCTGAATCGCGCCTTCGACGGCCAGCTGGGTGATGCCCTTGACGAACTGTTTGCGTTTCATGGAATCAAAAGCGCTGACGCGCTCAAAATGCTCGGGCGCGAACACGGGAATGCCCTCGTAGCGGATTTTCTTTCCGTTGCAGAGGGTGTCGCCCAGGCGGAAAACGCCTGTGTCAAACAGGCCGATGATATCGCCCGGATAGGCCTTTTCGACGGCCTCGCGCTCGTCGGCCATGAACTGCTGCGGCTGCTTGACCTGCATGGTTTTATTCGTGCCGGAATGCCAGACGAACATGTTCTTTTCAAACACGCCGGAGACGATGCGCATGAAAGCCAGCCGGTCACGGTGCGCCGGGTTCATGTTGGCCTGGATTTTGAAAATGAAGCCGGAAAAATCGGGGCTGTCCGCATCGACGATGCCGCCCTCGCATTCGCGCGGGCCGGGACACGGCGCAAGGCGCAGGAACCGCTCGAGGAACGGCTCCACGCCGAAGTTCGATACGGCGCTGCCGAAGAACATCGGGGTCAGTTCGCCCCGGCGCACAGCGCCGAGATCAAACGCGTCGCCCGCCATGTCCAGCAGTTCCATTTCGTCGCGCAGGCGGTTGATATAATGCTTGTCCAGCACGTCCGAAAGATGCGGGTCGTCCATGCTGATCTGATATTTTTCCACGCGGTTCTTGCCGTGATCGCCCGCAGAATACAGGTCGATCATCCGCGTATCGCGATGGCACACGCCCTGGAAGTCGCCGTCCACGCCGATGGGCCAGTTCATCGGGCAGGAGCGGATGCCCAGCACATCCTCGATTTCCTGCATGAGGGCGAAGGGATCCTTGGCCGCGCGGTCCATCTTGTTGACGAATGTAAAAATCGGAATTCCGCGCATGCGGCAGACCTTGAACAGCTTGATCGTCTGCGCTTCCACGCCGCGGGCCGCGTCGATGAGCATGACGGCGCTGTCGGCCGCCACGAGCACGCGGTAGGTATCCTCGGAGAAGTCCTGATGGCCGGGCGTATCGAGGATATTGATATGGCAGCCGCCGTAGGAGAACTGCATGGCGGAGCTGGTAACGGAAATGCCGCGCTGCTTTTCAATCTCCATCCAGTCGCTGGTGGCATAGCGCTCGGCCTTGCGCGCCTTGACGGAGCCCGCCTGGCGGATGGCTCCGCCGTAGAGCAGCAGCTTTTCTGTCAGCGTCGTTTTACCGGCGTCCGGGTGAGAGATAATGGCGAACGTCCTGCGGGTTTCAATTTCGTGCCGCAGGGCGGCGAGATCGACGTTTTGCGCCATGGATGATCCTCCTCAGGGGCTAATTCACGAAATTGTATTATACCGCCAAAGGTAATGCGTGTCAAACGGTTTATGGGTTTGCAGGCGCGATTCCGGTCGAAAACCGGCGCGTTTTTTCTCAGTCGCAGTCGACGCTTTCAAAGTATCGCCGCTTCATCACAGCCGTTCCGCCGCGCGCGGCCAGCAGCGTCAGGTCGCGCCGGTCGTAGCCGGTTTCAAACGGAACGCGGTTGGGATAGTAGTTGAACTCGCCCAGCTCGCGCTTGAGGCACGCGTCGAACCACGCGTCCGCCTGCGCGAAATCGCCCTGGAAGATCACGCGGTCGGGGTTATAGGCCAGCGCCAGGTTATGCAGCGCCACAGCGAAGCAATGCGCCAGATACCGCACGGCCTCGCGTGCCAGCGCGTCGCCCGCGTCCGACGCGGCGAAGAGCGCGCCGTAGCTTTCGGTCAGCTCGGGCCGCGCGGTCATTCCCGGCAGGCGGCGCACCGCGTCCAGCCGCGTCATTCGTTCGAGGCAGCCGCGTTTTCCGCAGGCGCACGTCTCCTCCGCCGAATCGCTGACGATCGAATGGCCGATTTCGCCGATGAGCGCGTCGCGCCCGTTGAGCACATGGCCGCGCTCCATCATGCAGGCGCATACGCCCCATGTCGTAAACAGCGTAACCATGCGCTCGGCGGCGTATTCCGGATGATCCAGCAGCACGGCGCGCCCGGCCGCCTTGCCCGCGTTATCCACAAAATATTCCTTTTCCGCGCCGAAAAGCGGCCGCAGATATTCGCCCAGCGGCACGTCTGCGCCCCAGGCCGGGGCGTTTACGTCGTAGCGGAGGGTCAGCGTGTCGTAATCAACCGTGCCCGATACGCTCAGCGCCACGCCGTACAGCCCGTCCGCATCCGTCCCCTGCGAGGCAAGGAACGCGTCCGCCAGCGCTTTCATCTCCGCAAGCGTCTCGCCGACGCCGGGCTTCGGCCTGAAATCGCAGCGCGCAAGCGCGCCCATTTCACCCGCGAGCGGGCTGAGCGAAAACGTCAGCGTGTCCGGCCAGAGGTTGACGGCGAGAATCCTGCGCTCATCGCCGAAAGCGAACAGTTCCGGCTTTTTTCCGCCCAGCGCGGCCGCGCTGCCGATTCCGGCCGATTTGAGCGCGCCCGTGCGGCAGAAATATTGCAGTGCGCGCATGACCGTCGGGCGGCTCACGCCGCTCATGCGGTGAACGTCCGCCGCGGTCAGGGTTTCGCCTTTGCGGAAATATTCAAGAATTTTGCGGCGGTTGATCCGCTTCAAATCGGAAGGCAGCGCGCCCCGGCCGCCGCCGGCAGTTTGATTCATGGCGTTTCTCCTTGGCAGAAAAGCTTTCGGGATATGCAATAAAAATACACACCCCGAAGCAAAAAATCAATACGCCGCATGAAATTCGTGAAGGCTTGTAACACTTTTTTCATATCGTTCTTGCCACGTTTCGCGTTCAATGGTAAAATAAGCGGTATCAAAGCGAAGGAGCGTCTGTCTTTTCATGAAAAAAGGGATAGTGTTTGCGCTGATCCTTGTGATGCTGGCCGCGACGGCCTGCGCGGGCGAGTTTACGGATAAGGACTCGGATTTCATCTTCGAATCCGCCTCCACGCCGGCTCCCGAGCGGCAGAGCCGTGAAATTCTCATTTCCGCCACGGGAGACGTCACGCTCGGCGGCAACATGAAGGGCAACCCCTCTTCCAACATCTACACCAAAGCGCTCAAGGCGCACGGGGGCGATCTTTCCTATTTTTTTGCAAATGTTCGCAGCATTTTCGAGCAGGACGATCTCACGCTCGTCAACTTTGAGGGCGTGCTGACCGAAAGCACGAAGGTACCCGGCAGCAAACAGGGAAACAGCTTCCTCTTCCGCGCGCCGCCGGAGCATGTGCAGGTGCTGACGGACGGCTCGGTGGAAGCCGTAGCGCTGGAAAACAACCATGTGATGGATTTCGGCCAGACGGGCTATGACGACACCGTCGCCGCGCTGGACGCGGCGGGCATCGTTCACGCCTCGGAGGACAGCATGGGCGTTTTCTGGGCGGACGGAGTTTCCGTCGCTTTGCTTGCCTATCAGACGTTCAACAACGCCTACGAACGCCTGAACGAGGAGATGCCGCAGGACGTCGCCGCCGCGAAAGCGGCCTACGACGTCGTCATCGTCTCCTTCCATTGGGGGAACGAGCTGGACTATGCGCCGCACGAGCGGCAGATCGCGCTGGGGCGGCTGGCCGTCGATTCCGGCGCGGATCTGGTGCTGGGCCATCACAGCCACCGCATCAACCCCATCGAACGCTACAAAGGCAAATACATCGTTTATTCGCTGGGCAATTTCGTGTTTTCCGGAAACTCGCAACCGAGCGATATGGACACGTTTATCTTCCAGCAGAAGCTGATCGTATCGGACGAAGGCGTATCCGACGGCGGCTTCCGGGTGATCCCGTGCAGCATTTCGTCCGTCACGGCGGCCAGCGGCAAAAAGAGCGGCGAGAACGATTTCGCCGCCACGCCCTTTGAAGCGGGCAGCGCCGCCGCCCAGCGCGTGATCGACACGATGCTCAAAAACGGCAAATCCCTCGAATTCGCCGTGGAAAGCTATCCCACCGAATGGCAGTAACGCCGGAGGAGAAACGGATGAAAAAGTTTGTATGCCTTTTGCTCGCCCTGATGCTCCTGCCCCTGTGCGCCCCGGCGGAGGACGTATGGGTCGATTCCGAGCCGCAGGAGATCGTTCCCGGCACGCTGTACGTGTATGCGGACGACGACGATTCATCCGCGCAGAGCACGGCGAAAAGCGGCCCGCGCGTCGATCCGGAAAACGATTCGTGGCCGAAGGAAATCGTGATCACCGTGGGCGGCGACTGCACGCTCGGCTGCACCACCACGCAGCATGAAAGCCCGAAGGGGTTCGATACGGTCGTGGCGGAGAAGGGGCTGGCGTGGCCCTTTTCCGGGCTGGCGGAGCTGTTTTCGCAGGACGATCTGACGCTGGTAAACCTCGAAGGCCCGCTCACCGACGCGACGCTGAAAACCGAAAAGAAGTTCAACTTCAAGGGCCCGGCCGAATATGCGCAGATGCTCACCGGCGCTTCAGTGGAAGCGGTGAACCTGGCCAACAACCATTACGCCGATTACGGCGATCAGGGCAAGGCCGACACCCTTGCCGCGCTGGATGCGGCGGGCGTAACCTACTGCGCGCCGAAAACCACCGCGATTTACGAAACCCGCGGCGTGAAAATCGGCCTGATCGGCAACACATTCCCCTACGCCAACGGCAAGCGGGATATTTCCGCCGACGTTCAGGCGCTTCGCGTCGAAGGCTGCCAGATCGTGCTGGCCGTGTTCCATTGGGGCAGCGAATACGAATACAGCTTCAACGGCGATCAGCGGCGCATCGGCCGCGCGGCCGTCAAAGCGGGCGCGGACGCTGTGATCGGCCATCATCCGCACGTCGTGCAGGGCATCGAAAAATACGAGGATACGTACATCCTCTACAGCCTAGGCAACCTTGTCTTCGGCGGCAACGTCGATCCCAGCGACCGCGAAACGTATCTCGCGCAGCTGACGTTTACCGTCGGCGAGGACGGGAGCGTGACCGGCCCGCAGCTGAAGATTATCCCGGCGCTTCTGACGGCGCAGGAAAAAGGAACCGACTACCGCCCCGTTCTGGCCGAAGGCGATAGGGCGGCTTCCATCCTCAAAAAGATTCTCGGCCGTTCCAGCAACATGGAAGGGTTCGTCAATCCCGAATGAATTTCAGAAACAGAAAAGGATATTTTCAAATATGAGTACAACCTCGCATTACGCGATTCTGGTAGACCTGGAAAACTGCGGCGCAAAAGCCGAAATGCTCAGCCATATCATTGAGCGCGTCAAAATCCGCGGCGACATTCTGCTCGGCCGCGTCTACGGCTTCACCGACCGCTATTCTTCGCTCAAGGAGCTGCTCCTTTCCAACACGTTTTCCGTGGTGCCGTCGCTTCGCTTCGGGCATCATCAGAAGAACAACCTCGACATTCAGCTCGTCATTGACGCGCTGGAAATCGCCTACACAAACGAGCTGATCGACAGCTTCTGCATCGTTTCCGGCGACAGCGACTACACGCCGCTGGTCGGCAAGCTGAAAACGATGGGCAAGTTCGTGCTGGGCATCTCCCGCTCGGAGGTAGCCAGCAACATCTTCATCAACGCCTGCAACGAGTTCATGTTCCTTGAAAACGTCAGCAAGCAGAAGAAAAAGAAGGAAACCAAGCAGAACGCCGAAGAACCGCTCAACGATCAGGATCTGGCCAAGATGGTCGAGACGATCATCGAAGACGCGGAGGAGGACGAGCTGTACGCCTCCGAGCTCAAGGGCACGCTGCTGCGCCTTCGCCCGGACTTCAACGAGCAGGCGTTCGGCTTCCCGTCTTTTGGCAAGCTGCTTGCCCATATCGAAAAGAAGTTCGGCAACATCCACCTCACCAACGACAACTATAACCTTGTCGTTTCGCTGCGGCGCGACGCGGAGGAATCGGCTCCGAAGCAGGAAATTACGAAGGAAAACTTCATCGACGTTTTCACCGCGCAGCTCAGGAGCTTCAAGGAAGCGGGCTTCGACTGCGTAAATCCGTCCATCCTCAAGGGCGCGATCCAGAACGATTATCCCGGCTTCAGCGAGCGCGCGCTGGGCTGCAAGCGGTTCTCCGACCTGCTCAAGCTGCTGGAAAAGGACGGCCTGTGCAAGGTCGAGCTGGACGACCAGAAGACGATGCTGGTGCGCATCTGCTGACGCGAATGACAGTCTATCAGATTCTCGCGCTTGCGCTGCTGGCGGTCTTTTACGGCTGCTATTTTGGCAAGATGCTCCGCCAGAAAAGGCAGGGCATCCGTACCGACCAGATCGGCAGGGGCAAAACAGGCTTTGTGCGGCGCGTAGAAATCACGATGAAAATCGCGACGATCCTCACGCCGCTGGCAGAGCTTGTCAGCATTTTCTGCAACGCCTCCGCGTTTCCGGCGTGGGTTCGGATGATCGGGGCGGCTATCGCCGCGCTGGGGACGGCCGCGTTCATCGCGTCCGTCGTCACCATGCGCGACAGCTGGCGCGCAGGCGTTTCGCCGACGGATAAAACCGAACTCGTCACGCGCGGCGTCTATCAGATCAGCCGCAACCCGGCGTTTCTCGGCTTTGATCTGGTCTATCTCGGCGTCGCGCTGATGTTTGCGAACTGGCCGCTGTGGCTCGTATCGTGCTTTGCGGCGGCGATGTTTCATCTGCAAATCGTCAATGTCGAGGAGGATTTTCTCATCGAGTCCTTCGGCGAGCAATACCTTGACTATCGCCGGCATGTGAACCGGTATCTGGGATGGAAGCGGCATGGATGACCGGCTGATCGGCAAATGCGGCTTCTATTGCGGCGCGTGCCCGACGTTTCTCAGCGGCGAATGCTCCGGGTGTATGGAAAATCAACAGCCCGGCGATTGCTTCTCGCGCGATTGTGTGCTGCAAAAGAAGCTGCGCTTCTGCGGCGAATGCGCGGATTTCCCTTGCGATACGATTCTGACCAGACCGCGCGTAACCGTGCTGGATCCCGCGTGGTTGGAATGGAAGAAGCGCAGCAGGCGCTAAAAGCGGGAAGATGCAGCCATAAATGAGAGGTGCAGCTGAGGCGGAGCCCTGACGTTCCCTTCCCTGCGCGGCACAGCCGCCCGAAGAAGCGCAGCGCCCTAAAGCCCGGCCCTCCTTTTCCGTTCCTTCTCAACCCGAAAGGAGAATTTATGATTCCCCGTTTTCTGACAGGACACGACGTGAACCCGCACCGCAACCTTGCGCGCGAGGAAGCGCTGCTGCTGGCCTGCGACCGCGGAGAGATCGACAGCCCGCTTCTGTATCTGTGGCAGAACGCGAACACCGTGGTGATCGGCCGGGCGCAGAACGCATGGCGCGAATGCGCCACCGAACGCATGCGCGAGGAAGGCTGCACGCTGGCCCGCCGGACGACCGGCGGCGGCGCGGTGTTCCATGATCTGGGCAACCTCAACTTCAGCTTTATCGTGCCGCGCGCGCAGTACGACCTCGCCCGCCAGCTTTCGGTGATACAGGCGGCGGTCGGCTCGTTCGGAATCGCGTGCGAGTTTTCCGGCCGCAACGATCTGCTGGCCGGAGGGCGCAAGTTCTCGGGCAACGCTTTCCGCTTTCTAAACGGCGCGGCGCTACACCACGGCACGCTGCTCATTCGCGCGGACGGCGCGCGCATGGCGCGTTTTTTACAGCCGTCGAAAGAAAAGCTCGAGGCGAAGGGCGTCAAGTCCGTGCCCTCGCGCGTAGTGAACCTCTCCGAATTAAGCGCGGACGTAACGGTCGAGCGCCTCAGCGGCGCGCTGCGCCGCGCGTTTGAGGCCGAATACGGCCCCGGCGGAGCGGGCAGCGCGGACGCGCTGGAACTGCCCGATTACGCGGCGCTGGCCGCGCGCAACGCGACATGGGACTGGAACTACGGCGAGACGCTCGCGTTCGACGCGGCGCTCCAGCATCGTTTCCCATGGGGCGGGGTAGAATTGCAGCTGCGGCTGGAAAACGGCCGCGTGGCCGCGGCGCGCGCGTTTACCGACGCAATGGACGCGGATCTGGGCGAAAAGCTGGAGACTGCGCTGATGGGAAGGCGCTTCGCGCCGAAAGAACTGTCCGAAGCCGTAACGCCCGTAAACGAGGACGCGGCGGCGTGGCTGGGCGCGCTGGAATTGTAAATTAGGGCTGGCAAGTTTTGCCGGGATGCGTTATACTGTAATTAAGAATTTCCGAAGGGAGCGTGGGAGCAATGGTTCAGATTATCTATGGCAAAAAGGGTTCCGGAAAGACCAAGCGCCTGATCGACCTTGCCAATGAAACCGTGAAAGAGGAGCAGGGCAACGTGCTCTTCATCGACGATGACAACCGCTATATTTTCGATCTTCGTCACGAGATCCGCTTCATTAACGCCGGCGATTACGGCGTGCGCAGCGCGCAGATGTTCTGCGGGTTTATCTGCGGCCTGCTGGCGCAGAATTTCGACATCCGCGTGCTGTTCGTGGATGCGTTCCTCAAGCTGGTGCAGGACGACCTGCGCGGCGTGGCCTGGCTGTTTGAAAGCCTCGACAAAATCTGCCAGGAGCATAACGTGCGCCTGGTGATCAGCTGTTCCGGCGCGACCGACGACGCCCCCGAGTTCATGCAGAAATATCTGATCTGACAAAAATAATTTTCAAAAAGATGTTTCACCCTTCTACCTTTGAGGTATATTATATATCGTCAACACGATATTAATATTCAGGGAGGATTCACAATATGAAAAAATGGGTTTGCACGGTTTGCGG
Organism: Clostridiales bacterium; assembly: GCA_004557805.1. Classification (GTDB taxonomy): domain Bacteria; phylum Bacillota; class Clostridia; order Christensenellales; family Aristaeellaceae; genus Aphodomonas. Next base: position 12,948 of record SFFS01000065.1, read on the forward strand.
TTATGTTTGCGAGGGCG
>SFFS01000066.1 GCA_004557805.1 Clostridiales bacterium
CTGTACTCAAACCCTCAAGGGTGACCACGCCAATGTTTGCTTTGCCACCGTCGACGATCTCTCCCACTCCATATCAAATGGCTTCATTATCCGCAAGGATAAAACTATTTCTTCTTATTCCCGGCATTTTATCGATCTGTTTATCGAGTATAACGGGGACGATAAATACAAAAATAGCAGCGTCCGTTAGAAATCCAGCAAAATGAGACATCAAAAGGCACTGCAAGACAAGCAAAGGAAAACTCCGAGTGCTTTCCCTGAGTGAAAGACCGTGGCTTCAAATCTTGTAATATGTACGACAAAGCTCTTTGAAGTCAAAGGATTTCGGCGGGTTTTGTTCTTTCATTCAAAGATTTCAAACAACCTCAGGACACCCCTATTAAATATCCAAACCAGCTGTCCGCCCTTGTACATTTCCAGCAGATGCTTCACATCCACCGTTTCGTCCATCATCTTCTCTTACTCCCCGTTCTGCATGGCCCACTTATGTAGCATATCCATATGTGTCAAAATCTTCTCGAAGTTCTCCTATATTGGATCCGTTTTACAAACCGCTTGTACACAGTCTTCCGAAATCCCTGTCTTTCCTCTTTGTTTTCCCTTCTTTCTGCATTTTTTGATTGTAGAAATAAACTGAAGAAACGAACACGAATCACAAATGAATCCGTCCAACCTGCCCGTATCTACGTCCGTTCTCAGATTGCGTTAATGGAACACGGTACAAAAAAGAGCGCCCGCCGCCGGGGACGTTCTCCCGGCGCGCAGGCGCCCTTCTATCGTCCGTTATTTCTTTTCCGCCATGCCGGGAATATCGCCCACGCCGTTGAGGACGATCCGCGGCCGGTAGGGGAATTTTTTGATGTCGTTGCGGTCGGTCACACCCGAAAGCACCAGCACCGTGTCGAGGCCCGTTTCAATGCCCGCGACCATGTCGGTGTCCATCCGGTCGCCGATCATCACGGCTTCTTCCGAGTGCACGCCCAGAATGCGCAGGCCCGTGCGCATCATCAGCGGGTTTGGCTTTCCGATGAAATACGCGCTCTGGCCCGTTGCCATTTCAATCGGCGCGATCATCGCGCGGCAGGCCGGAATAATCCCATCCTCCGAGGGGCCGGTCAGATCGCTGTTGGTGCCGATCAGCTTCGCGCCCTTGAGCACAAGCCGCACGGCCTTGAGGATATTTTCATAATTATAGGTGTTTCCCTCGCCGATGACGACGTAATCCGGGTCCACGTCGTTCATGGTAATGCCCGCATCGTGCAGGGCCATAATCAGTCCCGCGCCGCCGATCACGTATGCGCTGCATCCCGGCGACTGCTTGCTGATGAACCGCGCCGTCGCCAGCGCGCTGGTGTAGAAGTGGCTCTCGTCCACCTCGAGACCCATGCGCTTGAGCTTCTGCTGCAATTCCTTGGGCGAGCGCTCCGAGGAGTTTGTCAGAAAGAGGAAATGCTTCTTTTCCTGATAAAGCCAGCCCACAAATTCCTTCACGCCCGCCAGAAGCCTGTTGCCGTGATAGATCACGCCGTCCATGTCGCAGATAAACCCTTTTTTGCTCCTCAGTTCCTCCATGCCGCTCCCTCTTTCTCTCGTAATGCTCTTACAGGGGGAAATAGATCCGGATTTCCGTGCCGCGGCCCGGCGCGCTGTCCAGCTCGATGCGGCCGTGATGATACTGCACCGCGTGCTTGACGATGGAAAGCCCCAGCCCCGTGCCGCCCGACGCCTTGGAGTGGCTCTTATCGACGCGGTAGAACCGCTCGAAAACGCGCCCCTGATGCTCCGGCGCGATGCCGATGCCCGTATCGCGCACGGCGACGCAGGCAAAGCCTCCGTCCGTGCCGGTGCGAATGGAAACGCTTCCGCCCTCGACGTTGTATTTGACAGCGTTGTCGCAGAGGTTATAAACCGCCTCGAAAATCAGGCGGCGTACGCCGCGCAGAGAAACGTGCTCCCCGTCCACGGAAATGCCGATATTCTTTTTCGACGCCGCGGCGCGGAGTTCCTCTGCCGCCTCGCGCGAAACTTCCAGCAGGTCCACCTGCTCGCGCGGCATTTCGCCGCCCTCGTCCAACTGCGACAGGCGGATGATATCGCCGATGAGCGCCACGAGCCTTTGCGCCTCGGTACGGATATGCCCGATGAACCGCGGCATATCCTCGGCTTTGACCATGCCGTTTTCAATCAGTTCGGCGCTGCCGATAATTCCCTGCAGCGGCGTTTTCAGTTCGTGCGAAACGTTCGCCGTAAACTCGCGCCGCAGCTTTTCCGCGTCCTCCTGCTCGGTCACGTCGAAGGCCAGAATCGCCGCGCCCGCGGGAATGTCGCCGCTTTCGATGCGGCTGACGTCCAGCCGGTAGACCCGGTCGCCGCAGCGTATGCGCGCGTCCGCGCGTCCCCCGGCCATGGCGGCCGCGAGCGCCGCGCTCACCTCGTGCGAGCGTTCGACGGTGAGAAAATCCTGCCCGACGCAGCTTTCATCGGCCGCGAAAAGCCTGCGCGCCGCCGGATTGATGCTCAGCACATGGCCGCTGTGATCGAGCAGCACCAGCCCTTCCTGCAGGTTCTGCGTGATCTGCGCGAATTCGTCGGTTCTGCGCTTGAGTTCGCGCATCTGTGCGGAAATCTGATTGCGCTGCCGGTTGAGCCGGTCCAGAAGCGGCGTCAGCTCCTGATACGCGTCGTCGTTCTCGAGCGGGTGTTCCAGATCAAGCTCGTTGAGCGGCTCCACCACGCGCTTTGCCAGCCTTCCCGCCAGCACGCCCGCCAGAATCAGCGCGCCCGCCAGCACCAGCAGAATCGGCCGCGCCATGCCGGCCAGCAGCAGCCCCACCGTCGCGCTCGCAACCGAGACGCGCAGCACCGTGCCGTCCGAAAGGCGCCTGGCGCAGTAAATCGTCTTCTCCATCAGCGTGGAGGAATAGCGGCGGCTCTCGCCCGTTCCGGTTTCAAGCGCCTGTCGCACTTCCTCGCGCCCGGCGTGGTTTTCCAGCGTTTCCGCGTCGGTCTGCGTATCGGCCAGAACGAAGCCGTCGGCGGCGATCCACGTCAGGCGGCAGCGATCGGACGAAACGCGCGCGAGGTACGCCGCGCCGTTCGCCTCGACCGAAACGGCCGCCAGATCCAGTTCGTCCCGGAGCCGCTGTTTTTCCACGCCGCCGAAATATTCGTACAGAAACGCCGTCACAACCGCCAGCCCGGCCAGCAGCGCGGCCATGGCCACGAGCATGATCGAGCGGAAGATTTTCTTCGTCATGTCCTCGCCTCCAGCCGGTACCCCACGCCGCGCACCGTCTCGATCATCTCGCCGTACCCGCCCAGCTTCTGCCGGAGCGTGCGGATGTGCATATCGATCGTGCGGCTTTCGCCGCAGAAGTCCGTGCCCCACACCTCAGCCATGAGCGCATCGCGCGAAAAGACCCGTCCCGGATGCGACAGCAGCAGTTTCAGCAGTTCAAATTCCTTAAACGTAAGCGCGACGCGCTCTGCGTCGGCCGTTACGGTGCGTTCGTCGAGGTTCACCGTCAGCCCGCCGGCCTGCAAAACGCGCGCCGCCTTTCCGGGGCGGCAGCGGCGCAGCACCGCCTTTACGCATGAAACCAGTTCCATCACGCCGAAGGGCTTGACGAGATAATAGTCCGCGCCCAGATCGAGCCCATGAATTTTATCGTATTCCGCGCCCCGCGCCGTCGCCATGACGACGGGGATTTCGCGCAGCTCCGCCGCGGCGCGCATGCGGCGCAGCAGCTCTATTCCGTCCATGCCGGGCAGCATCACGTCGAGCACGACGAGTTCGGGCCGTTCCTTTTGCAGCGCCTCCCAGAAGGACGCGCCGTCCTCGAACCCCCGCGCCTCGAACCCGGTCGATTGCAGCGCGTATACCTCGATATCGCGGATGCTGGCGTCATCCTCCACGCACCAGATCATGTCAGCCCTCCTTATGCACGCCCGTCACGGAAAAGATCACCCATTCCGCGATGTTCACCGCATGATCGCCGATGCGTTCGAAATATTTCGCAATCATCAGCAGATCCAGCGCGTATTCGCCGTCCGACGGTTCGCGCGCGATTTTCTCGATCAGCGCGCGCTTGACCCGGTCGAAATACCCGTCTACCACGTCGTCGTCGCGCACGACCTTTTCTGCAAGCATTATATCATGTTTCACATACGCATCAACGCTTTCCGTCACCATTTTGCTGGCGGCGGCGGCCATTTCGCGCAGCAGGCCGTCGTTTTCGTCGCTGCGCCCGTTCAGAAACATGATAATTTCCGCGATATCCTCCGCCTGATCGCCGATGCGCTCCATATCGGTAATCATCTTCAGCGCTGCGGAAATCTGCCGCAGATCGCGCGCCACGGGCTGCTGCTGCAAAAGCAGCTTCAGGCACATCGCCTCGATCGTGCGCTCTTTCTGGTCGATTTCGGTATCGAGCGGCGCGATCTTCGCCGCCGGAAGCGCGCTTCCTTCGGAAAGCGCCTGCGCGGCAAGGCCGATCACGTCCTCGCACAGCGCGCCCATCTCGATCAGTTCCCGGTTCAGCTCCTCCAGCTGCTCGTCGAAACGGCTTCTCATTTTTTATCCGAACCTCCCCGTGATATAGTCCTCCGTGCGCTTATCGCGCGGCTGGGAGAAAATCTGCTCCGTGCCGCCGTATTCCACCATCTCGCCCAGCAGGAAAAACGCCGTGTTGTCCGAAATGCGCACGGCCTGCTGCATGTTGTGCGTAACGATAATAATGGTATATTTTTCCTTCAGCTGCATCGCCAGCTCCTCGATTTTCGAGGTGGAAATAGGATCGAGCGCGCTCGTGGGCTCGTCCATCAAAAGCACCTCCGGCTCGACCGCCAGCGCCCGCGCGATGCACAGCCGCTGCTGCTGGCCGCCCGAAAGGCCCAGCGCGCTCTTTTTCAGCCGGTCTTTCACTTCATCCCAGATCGCCGCGCCGCGCAGCGACCGCTCGACGATATCGTCCAGCTTCGCGCGGCTCTTTACGCCGTGCGTGCGCGGGCCGTAGGCGATGTTGTCGTATACGCTCATGGGGAACGGGTTCGGCTTCTGGAACACCATGCCCACCTGCCTGCGCAGTTCGCATACGTCCGTTTCCGGATCGAAAATATCCCTGTCCTTATATTTTACGCTGCCGGTGATCTTCACGCCGGGAATCAGATCGTTCATGCGGTTGAGCGTTTTGAGAAACGTCGACTTGCCGCAGCCCGAAGGCCCGATCAGCGCGGTGATGCTCTTTTCCGGAATCTCCACGCTAATATCCCGAAGCGCCTGGTGCGCACCGTACCACAGGCACAGGTTCTCTACCGAAATCACGCCGCTCATCGCACGACCCTCTCCTTCAGCACGTCCTCAAACGCAAGGCCGTACCAGTGCGCGGGCTGCCGCGCCGCCGTGCGGCGGATGCACGCGTCGACGAAATCCGCCGCGCCCGTCAGCGCCGAAAACCAGCTCTTCCCGCACAGGAGTTCTCCGCAATACGCCGCGGAAAACACGTCGCCCGTGCCGTGCAGCTGCATCGGCGCATAGGCCTTATCCACGCCCGCAAGCTCTTCCCCGAAGCGCGCGCGATAACCGATTTTTTCGCCGCTGCGCACGCCGGTAACGACGGCGTTGGGCATCTTCAGCTTCGCCAGCAGTTCCTGCGCGGGCGTATCCATCGGGCAGCCGGTCAGCAGCGCGGCCTCGGTGACGTTGGGCGTAACGACCTGCGCCAGTTCGCACAGCCTGCGCATTTCGACGACAAAATCGTCGTTGAAGCAGCCGTACAGCTTTCCGTTGTCGCCCAGCACCGGGTCGACGAGGACGAGGGTGTTTTCATCCGCGAAATCGCGGATGAATTTTTCCGCGATGCGAATCTGTTCCGCCGAGCAGAAAAAGCCCGTGGCGATGCAGTCGAACTTCATGTCTATCTGCTTCCAGTGCGCGGCGAAGGATTTCATTTCGTCCGTCATATCGTGTACGACGTAGCCTTCAAACCCGCCCGTATGCGTGGAAAGCACCGCCGTAGGCAGCGCCACGGCCTCCGCGCCGTAGGCGGAGACGATCGGCAGCGCCACGCTGAGCGAGCATTTTCCAAAGCAGGACAGATCGTTAATCAGCGCCGCGCGCTTCATTCCCGTACCGTTGATCGGTTTCATGAGGTTCTTCTCCTTTCAAAATACCGTGCCAGCAGATCGGCCGACAGGTTGATAACGAACGTCAGCAGCATCAGAATGGCCGCGATGGCAAACGCCACGCCGAACTCACCCCGCTCCTTTGCATATACGTACAGCGCGACCGTCAGCGTCGCCCCGGCACTGCGGATGCCGCGGAAGAAATTATTGAGCGAATGCGCAAAGCCCGCCGTGAAAAGCAGCGCGGCCGATTCGCCCAGAATGCGCCCCACGGCGAGAATGCAGCCGGTGATTACGCCGTCGACGCAGCCCGGCAGCACCACCGTGCGGATAACGCGCCATTTGCCCGCGCCCAGTCCGAACGCGCCCTCGCGATAGCTCTGCGGCACGGTCTTCAGGCTCTCCTGCGTGGTGCGCAGGATGGTAGGCAGGTTCATGATAACCAGCGTCAGCGCGCCCGCCAGCAGCGAGGTTTTCATCTTCAGCAGCTGGCAGAAAAACAGCATGCCCACCAGGCCGTAGATGATCGACGGAATGCCGGAGAGCGTTTCGGCAGCGTATTCTATGGCGGCGACAAGCCGCCTGTTCGAAGCGTATTCCGTCAGATATACCGCCGCGCCCACGCCGAGCGGGACGACGATTACAATCGTCGCAAGGACGATATAGACGGTATTGAGAATATCGGGCAGAATGCCGATGCGTCCCGACAGATAGCTCGGCGCGGTGGAAAGCAGCTCCCAGGAGATGTTCGGCACGCCCTTGACCATCACATAGCCCACCAGAAACGCCACCAGCGCCACCGTCAGCCCGGCGGAAACGAACATCAGCGCCTTCATCAGCACGGCATACGCCCTGCGGCGCGGCGAAAGGCTGTTCTTCGCCATTGTCAGTCCCCCTTTCCGCGCTTGAGCAGGAAGTTCAGCGCGGCGTTGATGAGCATGATGAACAGATACAGAACCAGCGCGATGGAGAACAGCGCCTGCTGCTGCAGGCCGCTCGAATACGACATCTCGCTCGCCACGGCCGTGGTCAGGAAGCGCACGCTCTGAAAGAGCGAAGGCATGTTCGGCACGTTGCCGGAAACCATCATCACCGCCATCGCCTCGCCGATGGCGCGGCCCACGCCCAGCACCACGGCGGCGGCTACGCCGCTTCGGGCCGCCGGAACCGACACGCGGAAATACGTCTCCACCGGCGTCGCGCCCAGCGCGAGAGACGCGTCCTCATACTCCTTCGGCACCGCCTCCAGCGCCGTAACCGACACCTTGATGATCGACGGCAGGATCATGACCGCCAGCACGATGATCGCGGCCAGCAGGCTCGCGCCGTCGGGCACGTGAAACAGCCTGCGCACGCCCGGCACCAGCACCATCATGCCCACCAGGCCGTACACCACCGACGGAATGCCCGCCAGCATGCTCACGGCCGAGCGCATCGCCGCGGCGACGGCCGGCGGCGCCATCTTCGCCAGATACACCGCCGCCAGAAACCCGACCGAAACGCCCAGCACGATCGCGCCCGCCGTACCGTAGACGCTGGTAAGGATAAACGGCAGGATGCCGTAGGACGGCTCCGCCGCCGTGGAGGCCCATTTCGCGCCCGTCAGAAACGGAATCAGGCCGATTTTCCGGATGGCCGGAATGCCCGAAACCACCAGATAGCCCGTAATGAGCAGCACGAACCCCACCGTAATCAGCCCGAGGATCAGGAACACGCCGTGGACAAACGCCTCGACCCGTTTCTTGCTTCGCTCCATCTGCATTTTCCTTTCAATCGCTGAAAGGGCGGCCGGAGCGTCCGGCCGCCTTCTGTGCGTGCGTTTTCTCAGTTCGCGGCGACCGCGCCGGCGGCGGCGATGATCTCCGCGGCTTCAGGCGAGGTGACGTAGTCGAAGAACTTCTGCGCCGTTTCGCTCAGCGCCACGCCTTCCTTCGTAACCAGCACGAACGGGCGCTGGATAGCGTAGCTGCCGTCCTTGACGGTGTCCTCGCTCGGGACGACGCCCGCGACGCTCACCGCCTTGACGGTGTTCTTCACAGAGGCCAGCGAAGCGTAACCGATCGCGTCGGGGTTGGCCGCAACGGTGGTGATCACGTCGCCGGTGGAGGTCAGCTCCTGACGGTACTGGCACTTTTCCGCCGTGCCGGTGATGGTTTCAAAGCCGTCGCGGGTGCCGCTTCCGGCTTCGCGGCCTATGAGCACGATGGGGGCGTCGTTGCCGCCGACTTCTTTCCAATTCGTAATTTCGCCCGTGTAGATGGCGGCGATCTGCTCCATCGTCAGATCCTCGACCGGGTTGGCGGGGTTGACGATGATCGCGATGCCGTCGTAGGCCAGCACGGTGCCCACGAGACCCTCGGCGGTTTCTTCATCCTTGAGCGCGCGGCTGGACAGGCCGATGTCGCAGCGGCCTTCGGAAACGGCCTTGATGCCGGAGCCGGAGCCGGTGGGGTTATAGGTGAAGGTTACGCCCTTGTTTTCATTCATGAACGACTCGCCCAGCGCGCCGATCACCTTTTCCATCGAGGTCGAACCGTCGGTGGAAACGGAAGCGGCTTCGGCCAGGCCGCAGCCGGCCAGCATCGACAGCGCGAGAACAAGCGCGAGCAGCATGCAGATTTTTTTCATTTTTGAAATCTCCTTTCAGACTTCTTTTTTTATTTTTCCTTCCAACGCCTATGAGAATACCGTTCCCCTGTAAAATGAAAAAGAAAGCTTTTGTAAAATCGCCGTCAAATCGTATTGTGCAATCCGCGCCGTTGTGGTAAGCTGTGCCTGTCTTTCCGCGCCCTGCGCGGAAAAAACAAAAGCCCGCGCGTTCGCACAGGAGGCAAGCCGATCTATGGAAATGGAAGCGAAAAACATCCGCCGGGGCAGCGTTTGGGAGAAGGTTTTCCACGCCCCGCAGAAAACGTATGAATCCGTGGCCTACTGGCTGCTGGCCGTGATGATCTGGATGCCCATCATTCAGTCGCCGACGTATCTGGCGTATATCTTCAGCGGCTCGCTCAACGTCATGTACGGGTTCGTCACCTACGCCATCGGCTATTCGTTCTACGGAATGGCCGTGATCTGTATTTTCTATTCGCTCTGGAGGCTGATCTCCTGGGGCTGCTCGTGGCGTCGGGGCGAACTGCGCTTCCCGGGCGTGAAGGCGTTTGTAAAGAGATATTTTCTCGGCGTGTCGGCTTTCGCGTTCCTGATCCTGGCGCTGATCAGCACGCTGCTGTCGAACGACGTTCTGACCGGCATTTTCGGCCATCATCAGCGCACCGACGGCTTCCTGACCTATACCGGGTTCCTGGCCATCGTGCTGACCGGCTCGCAGGTGCGCGATGAAAAAAAGCGCGCGTCGCTGCTGAAGAACATCCTGATCGTCATGGCGCTTTGCAGCGTGCTGATGTATCTGCAGCTGTTCGACGTGAAGCCCTTCAGCGAATGGTTCAACATGGAAGGCGCGGCGTTCTTCCGCAACTCGAACCACTTCGGCTATATCCTCGCCATCGCCACGCTGATCGCCTCCGGCGCGATGTTCGCCGCCAGACAAAAAAAGACCCGCGTGCTCGCGGGCTTCGCGCTGGCGTTTTTCATCCTCGCGCTCCTCTATAATGATACGCTGGGCGCGCACGTGGGCGTGCTGTGCGCGTTCGTGCTGATGGGCTTCCTCTATAAGCCCGCGCTGGGCGTAAACCGCGCGCTTTCCTTCCTGCCGCTGCTGATCTATGGGGCGCTGTTCGCGTTCTCGGCCATAGTGCCCAGCGGCCGGTTCGAATGCTCGTTCTTCCGCAAAAACTTTTCCTCGACGATGAAGGACCTCGATTTCGTCTTCTCCCATCTCCGTCAGAAGCTCGGCTCGGGCGCAATCGTCTCCGCCGCGCAGGCGGAGGCCGCGCTGCCCGCCGCCTCTACCTCCACCGACCTTACGCAGGGTGCGGGGCGGCTGGTGCTGTGGAAGTTCACGCTCCAGCTGATCGCTCAGAAGCCGCTCTTCGGCTGGGGCGGCGACCAGACGCGCTGGGAATTCATCCGCAACGGCATGAGCTGGGCGCCCTCGCCGCATAACGAATATCTCAACCTCGCCTCGTTCTTCGGCATTCCGGCGGCGCTGTGCTATTACAGCGGACAGATCTGGCTGCTGGTGCGCCGGCTGCGCGGCGCCCGTACCCTCCGCCGCACGACGCTCGTCGCGCTGGGCGCGGCGTTCGCCTATGCGGTGTCGGCGTTCTTCGGCGTGTCGCAGCTGCACGCGGCCTCGTATTTCTATCTGGTGCTGGGCCTTGTCGCCGCAGACGACCGTCCGGACGAGACGCTCACACCCCCAGAAACTCCGCAACCGCGCGATTGAACGCCTCCGGATTCTCCGCCGCAACGAAATGACTGCCGGGCAGCAGCGCAAGCTGCGCGCCCGGTATTTTTTCAGCGATGAGGCGCGTGTGGCGCTCGCGGATCATGTCGCGCGTCCCCGCAATAACGAGGGTTTTATTTTTTACGGCGCATAGCGCCTCCGGATCGATCTCCGGATCGTTCACCATCAGGCCGAGCATTTCGGCGTTGCGGCGCGCTTTTTCGCTGCGCTCCGCAAACAGGCTCGCAATGCGCCAGCCCAGCACGATGGGCAGCTGATAGCGCGCCTTCACGCCGCCGCCGGAAAGGTTCGCGCCGTTGAGAATCAGCCGGTTCACGCGCTCCGGATAGCGCAGCGCAAAAACGAGCGCAATGTTTCCTCCGTCGGAAAAGCCGAGCAGATCGGCCTTTTCGACAGCCTTTTCATCCATGAACGCGCGCAGATCCTCCGCGAACTGGCGGATGGTGAACGGCGCTTCGCCGCGGGGCGACCGGCCGTGCCCGCGCGTATCGACGGCGATCACGCGGAAAAAGCGCGAGAAATATTCGATCTGCCGCGCGAAATACGCGCCGTTCTCGCCGTTGCCGTGCAGCAGGATCAGCGGCGCGCCGCTTCCCTTTTCGACGCTGTAAAGCGAAACATCGCTGCTCATTCCGCCCACTTCGGGTTATCGATGATCGCGGGCCTGCCGTCGCGCTCGACAAGCAGCTTATGGAAGCCCTTCGTCTCGATCGCGCCGTAATTCTGGCCGCATTCGGCATGGTTGACGAAGAAAACGACGAACGGCGTATCGCCCGTGCAGATGAGCCGGTGCGCGTAGCCCTTCGGCACGTAGCACACCTGACAGTCGTGCAGCGCCAGGCAGCTCCAGTCGCCCGCCTCGTTTTCGAGCATCATGTAGCCCTCGCCACCGATGCAGTAATACACCTCGCAGATATCGGCCGGAGAATGGAAATGGCCCTTGGTCATGTGGTATTCGTCGCCCACCTTGCCGGGCTGGATGATGCTGCATCCGAAGATCAGATCGCCCTTCGTGCCGCGCGACTGGTTGCGGTGGAATTCGTAGATGACCGGATCGCCCGCCGCGAGCAGCGCCTTTTCGGCCTCCTCGTCGTGGAAAGCGCCCTTCATCTGCGAAAGATAGCGCGCGCCCGTCTCGATCTGCGGCGAAAGGCCGGTATTCTTGTCGAGGTCGACGACAAACCCGCGTGCCCAGTCAAACAGCTTGTTTTCGGTGTTGAAGTCCATGAACGGTTCTCCTTTTCCGCGCGCAGGGCGCGCATAAAATCCTTATCCGCATCATAGCAGGGAACGCGCCGCATTACAAGCGCGTCCAGTTTTTGATGGTTGAAGGATCAATCTGCATATGGTATAATGCATGCGTTCCGGGAATTCCCCCGGACAGGACAGGAAAGGATATACAAAGCATTGAATCCGAGGACGGACAACTATAAGCCCACCCGCCGCAAGCCCGCAAAACGCGGCACGCCCGTGCGCAACGGCCTGCTGCTTGTGCTGCTCGCGGTCGTGCTGACCGGCCTGGTGCTTCTGCTGCCCAAGGAAGCGGGCACGAAAAAGGCCGTCATTCTCGCCGACGGCGGCGAGAACGCAACCGTCTCCGCGCTGGAAAATCCCACGCTGGCCATCACCGAGATTCCCTATACCACGACCACCGAGTCGATCAAGGATTCGATCATCAAGGCCAACGACAAGGGCAAGATCAAGATCCGAAAGGTCGACGACAATACGGCCGACAAGGTCGAAATCGTCATTCAGGTCTCGCCCGACGAGTCGTCGGACAAGACCATCGACGCGCTCTACGCCTTCACCGACTGCGAGGTGTCGATCGCCCCGAACTCGTGCGTCATCTGGGACGAGAAGCCGCACTTCCTCGGGGTTTCGGAGATCCTGCGCCGCTCGGCCGAGCACACCAAGTCGCTGCTGGGGCTGGAGCTGAAAATCCGGCTGGGCGAGTTGAGCGAGGCATGGCACGCCGCCTCGCTCGAACGCATCTTCATCGAGAACAGGCTCTACCAGCTGATCGAGGGGTGCAAGAGCCGCGAGGAGGCTTATTCCGCCGTGGATAAGGGTCTGGAACCCTTCAAGATGCGGCTGCGACGTGAAGTGACGCTTGAAGACGTGCAGAAGCTCACCG
>SFFS01000067.1 GCA_004557805.1 Clostridiales bacterium
ATCCGACATCAGTTGGACGAAGATAAGATGGGCGAACAGTTGACGATGCTTGGAAAAGACGACGACCCTTTTAAGGGTGGCAAGTAAACAAAAGAGCCCATCTTTAACGGGCAGAAAGTAGCAGATCCACGCAGATGTCGGATCGTCTATGCGCCAGTATTTGTGATGCGGCCGAGTATATACGGCGGCGCTTCGACCAGAGCCGGGGATGCACGCTTCGCTTTAAGGAGAACGATTGACGCGCATATCAACTGCGCACAGGGCCGAAATAATACCGTTGCCTATGTGTGCAGTTTATTTTCCTATAAAGGCGGATTCGTAGGGGAGATTGACGGCAGTTGTGCTCATTGATTGAGTCAAGCGATTTTCCCGTGATGAAGCGACGGCTGGAAAACGCGCAGAGAATCAGAATTCAGAATATCGATTTCTGCATTTTGGCAGGATTGTGAGAGTTTCTGGCATGAACATAAAAGCTTATGAAAAACTGTTCGTTATATAATATACGAAAATTTCGTAAGGAGGGACATGATTTTAAGCGATAGCGTGTTTTTTATCCGGTAAACCATCCCAGGGATAAGATGAAATTGGAGGAGAATAACGACATGAAAAAACTCAAACTTCTGGCGCTGATTCTGTCTGCGGTCCTTGTTCTTTCTGTATGCCCGCAGTGCTTTGCGGAGCAGGTCTATACGCCCGGTACCTATACCGCCGAAGCGAGCGGCAATAACGGCGCGGTCTCTGTTTCCGTCACGTTCAGTGAAAATGCGATTACGGACGTTGTTGTCGGCGCGCATTCCGAAACCGCCGGCATCTCCGATCCTGCTATTGAGCGCCTGCCCAAGGCGATTGTCGAAAACAAGTCTCTTGCGGTGGATGCGGTTTCCGGCGCGACGAACACCAGCAACGCCATTCTCTCTGCCGTTGAAGCCTGCGTGCTGCTGGCCGGCGGCGATGTAGAAGCGCTGAAGAATGCGGCTGTGGAAGAGAAAGAAAATGATTCTGTCCAGCAGCTGTCCTGCGACATCGTTGTGGTCGGCGGCGGCCTTTCCGGTCTGTGCGCGGCGGCAGCCGCCACCGAAATGGGCACCAGCGTGATCTGCGTCGAGAAGCTGGCCGTTACCGGCGGCTCCGCCCAGGGGTCTCTTGGCGGATTCATGGCCTGCGAGATTCCGGAGAATGCGGAATATCACGTTACGACGAATACGTTCGATTCGCTCGATCAGGCGCTTGATACGTGGATCGGTCTGCAGGACGTCAGCATCGTGGAATCGAAGTATCCCGATCGCGAACGCCTAAGCAAGGCGCTTGTCGAATGCATGCACACGTTCGACTGGCTCTCTTCCTACGGAGCGGAATTCGTCGCCTATGCAGACGATGCGGTGCACGAGATCCCGATCATTCAGGCGGTTGTTCCCGGCACGGAAGGCACGCCCATTTTCCGCCTGCTCAACCAGATGAAGGACAAGGTCATTGAAAACGGCGCGCAGGTGCTCCTTGAAACGCCCGCGACCGATCTGATCATGGATGGCGATAAGGTTGTCGGCGTCATCGCGAAGGGCCCGGAAGGCACGTTCGAAATCACCGGCAAAAAGGTTATCCTTGCCTGCGGCGGTTTCTCCGACAGCGAAGAACTGCTCAAGCAGTATATTCCTTCCGTGCGCGAATTCCATTCCTTCTCCGTGCCCGGACATACCGGAGACGGTCTGAAGATGGCTGTCAAGGCTGGCGCGGCTGTGTTTGAGGATGCGTGGGTCAACCCTGGCTGGGTTGCACCGAGCAACAAATTCTTTGCGGTCAATCCCAACGCCGCTGTTTTCCAGGAAGTCATGACGCCCTTCGATTTCTCCGAATCGAGCTATCACCGCCTGATGGTGGACATGAGCGGCTCCCGTTTCCTCAACGAGGCGGAGCACTATGCGCTTCAGAACATCGAGTTTGTCAAGAACGATGCGAACTGGCCCTTCTGGGCCGTGTATGACGGCCTGAACGAGACGGCCGCCGCTGTTGCGGAAGACGGCCTGCAGACCGGCACCGTCGTCAAGGGCGATACGCTGGAAGAAGCGGCCAAGGCTGCCGGCATCGATCCGGAAGCGTTTATTGCCACGGTTGAAAAATACAATGCGATTTGCGCCAAGGGCGAAGACGACGAATTCGGCAAGCCCGCTTCCTATTTGGATAAGCCGATCGGCAGCGAAGGCCCGTACTATCTGGTGCAGATGGTAAACAGCGGCGCGGATACGCTCGGCGGCGTGAAGACCAGCGACAACCGCGAAGTGCTCCGTGAGGATGGCAGCATTATCGACGGACTGTATGCGGTCGGCGCGATGACCAACAAGTATTATTATAACCAGTTGTATTTCAGCGGTTCCTCGCTGACGTTCTGCACGATCGACGGACGCATCGCCGGTCAGCATGCTGCGGAAGCAGTTCTGGGAAAATAAGCGTTTCCCATCATAAGAAAAGTCCGGCTTTTGCCGGGCTTTTCTTATCCGTCTTTTTGGAGCATTTCCCTGCGATATTCAGAAGGCGGCATGCCGAAATGATCTCGGAAAACCTTTCCGAAAAAGCTGCCGCTTCCAAAGCCACAGGCCAGGCCGATCTGTGTGACGGATTCTTTTCCATCGGACAGCAGCTTACAGGCTGTCTGCAAGCGGTAG
Organism: Clostridiales bacterium; assembly: GCA_004557805.1. Taxonomy (GTDB): domain Bacteria; phylum Bacillota; class Clostridia; order Christensenellales; family Aristaeellaceae; genus Aphodomonas. The sequence continues at coordinate 2,658 of SFFS01000067.1, forward strand.
CTTTTGATGTATTCCGCCGGGGAGGTGTGCAGAAAGCTCTGAAACGCGCGATAGCATTCCCGCTCGCTGACGAATCCTGCCGCGGCGATATCGGCTACGCTGATATGCTCCGTATAATGCTCGTGAATATAGATCATCATCTGTTTAATCTTATCGCTTGCGCCGCTGGCGCGGGCTTCAACGGGCGGCGTCAGCCGCAATAGTTCCAGCCAGATTTCTGTAAGCGCATCCCGCAGCCGCAGTTCATAGCCGAAAGCACTCTCGGAGATTTCAAAGGAGGCACGGAGCTTTTTCAGCGCGCTTTCATGCGCGGGAACGTCCGGCTGAAGCGGAATCAGCTCGATCTGCGGCGCGGCGACGATGGGCGAGATGTATTTTTGCATAATCCGTCCGCCGAGCTGATCCGCCAGAAGCGAAGCGTCAAAAAGATGCACCAGCTGTATCGTGGGCGACGCGCTGCCATGGGAACGGGAGATATGCAGCACGTCCGAGTTAATTATTCCGCCGGAACCGGCGGGGAAAACGGTTCGGCCCCGCGGCGTGTCGTATTCCAGCGCGCCGCTTTCCACATAGAACAGCTCCACCGCCTTGTGCCAGTGCCAGAAAACGTTATAGCGGTTCAGAAAGGCCTTGGAACAGATATACGGAAACTCGCTAGAAAAGTCGGGGAGCCGTTCCTCGCTGCTGTTTTCATGCAGCTGCATTTCCAATACGTCCTTCATTTTGCGCCCTGCTTTCTCTCAATCAAATGTTTATAGATGATACATCAACGCCGCGGAAAAGGGAAGCCGGTTTCTCGCAGAGAATGCGTTTTTTTCACAATTCTGCAAAAATGTACATTGACAAAACCAAATCTTCAATACTGGTACAAGCCGGAACGCCCTGTTCTGCGGGACGTATCCTTTTCTGTCGCCAGCGGCGAAATCGTCTGCCTGCTTGGACCGAACGGTACGGGCAAAACCACGCTGCTGCGCTGCCTTCTGGGGCTTTACGCGCCCAAGAGCGGTTCCGTCGTGCTCGACGGCCAGAGCCTGAGCGCGCTGGCCAACCGCGAACGAGCAAAGCGTATGGCCTATGTGCCGCAAACCTCGGCGCTGGCGTTTCCCTACGAGGTGCGCGAGGTGGTGCTCATGGGGCGCGTAGCGCATCTTGCTCCCGGCGTTTCGCATCGTGATTCCGATCGCGAAGCAGTGGCGGCGCTTGAACGGCTGGAACTGACGCCTCTGGCGCACCGGCGATTTCAGGAGCTTTCCGGCGGAGAGCGGCAGATGGTGCTGGTTGCGCGCGCGCTGGCGCAGCAGGCGCGCTATCTTGTCATGGACGAGCCGACCGCCAGCCTTGATTATGGCAATCAGGTGAAAATCCTGCACACGATCAGGCATCTGGCGCAGGCGGGGAAGGCGCTGATCGATCGATTTGCTGAACCGGCGGAACCGGTGCAGGGACGGGTGAACATCGTCGGCATGACGCCGCTTGATTTCGGCGCGAATGGCAACAGCGAGGATTTCGCCGCGCTGCTCGAAGGAGCAAGGTTGGAAAATGGGCGCGCATCTGTTTATGGGCGTTACGCTTGCGGAGCTGCGCTCCTGCGCGGCGGCGGAAATGAATCTCGCCGTTTCTTCCGCGGGACTGGCGCTTGCAAAATATCTCAAGCGAAAATTCGGCACGCCCTACGCCGTCGGATTCCCGATGGGCAGGGAGCATGCGGAGCGCTGGCTGGCGTCGCTGCGAGAGGGCGGCATTCCGAAAAAGAACGACGAGAACCGGCCGGGAAAACGGCTGCTCATCGTTGCGGATCAGGTGCTCGGCAATTCGCTGCGCGACGCGCTGCGGCTGGCCGGCGCGGATTTCGGTATTGACGTAGCGTCGTTTTTCGGCTGGGATGCGGAGCTTGCCGAAAGCGGAGACGCGCGTCTGGCGGAGGAGGCGCAATATCTTCGGCTGCTGAAAACCGGCCGGTATTTCGCGCTGGCAGGCGATGCGATGCTGATGGATGTACCCGGCGCCGAGCGGCTGAAGCGGCTTGAAATTTCCCATCCGGCCGTTTCGAGCGAGCTGGGCTGGAAAAAGGTTCCGCGGTATCTCAGCGAAACGTTTTCAAAGCAGATCAGGGAATTCCTGTAACAAGGCGGTTCAGGTCAGGGGCGCGCAGCGCCCTGTGAAAAGCAAAAAGTAGGCGAATGATAGGTTTGCCTGCTTTTTTGATACATAGTTTTCTGTAAGCTATAAGCGTTCGCCAGGCTGGAAGCATTCCCGCTTGACGGCGCACAGCTCCGTGATGAAAGCGCGATCCAGCTCGGAAAGCCTGTGTTCTTTGCGGTAAATGAGCACGTCTTTATACTGTTTCTGGTTTTCGGAGCAGTCCTTTTGAACCAGCGCATAGCGACTCAGAATGGACGCCGGCACGGGAGAAACCCACATGAACGTTTCTGTGTTTTCACAAAGCAGGCGGAATTGGCTGGCGCGATCGAACACAAAAATGCGGCGGCTGACGTTATCGGGGCGTTCTTCCTTTTGCGCGGCCGCAAGCGGCGGCGCGGGAATGGGAGAATTGGCGTGGACGATTTCCATAAACGGCGCAAGGTCGGCAAAGCGGATATCCGATTTTTTTGCCAGAGGATGCTTTTCGCTCATGGCCAGCCGGTAGCCGAATGCGGCGATGAGTTCATGCGCGAGGCCCTTTTCGTCGAGAAGCTCCCGGAAATAGCGATCATACCGCGCTGCATAGCGTATGACGCCCAGCTGGTAATCGGCGCTGAGAAGCAGCTGAATGGCGTCCGTCGCGCCGGTTTCCTGATAGAACACCTCCGCAGGCGCGCGGCCGATCACGCGCGAAAACCGCACGAACGCTTCGCCGATATAGCTTGCGCGCGGCGCGGCAAGAGAGAAGCGCTGGCGTGCGGCCGCGCCTTTTTTGTAATAGTTTTCAATTTCGTCCAGCTCAGCCAGAACCTTTTCGGCGTTGCGCAGAAATTCACGGCCCTCGCGCGTGGTGGTCATGCCCTTTGCGGAACGCTCGAAAAGCGTTATGCCCAGGCTGCCCTCGAGCTCGCGAATGGCGCGGCTGAGATTGGGCTGATTGATATAAAGCGTTTCGGCGGCTTTGCTGATGGAGCCGGTTTTCGCCACTTCTACGGCGTATTTTAAATGCTGAATGTTCATGACATCATTTTACAGGAAACACGCGCATATGTAAAGGGCGCGGCGGAGGCCAATTTTCGGCGGCGCGGCGCGCCGCAAAGAACATATTATGGCGAAATATAAAAAATACATGCGGAAACATAGAATATATATGCTATATCAGAATTGATAATGCATGCATGTAAAAACAGCACTTGCAAATAAGCTACGATTGATAGATAATAAATTAACGTAAAGAAGAAGGGGGTAACAGCATGAATAAGATTACCATCATCGGCGCGGGCAACGTCGGATCCACCATTGCGTATACGCTGTCCATCATGGGCCTTGCCAAGGACATCGTACTGATCGACATCAACAATGATCTGGCGCTGGGTGAAGCGCTCGATATCCGCCAGGGCACGCCGTTCTCCAGCAACTGCACCATCTGGGCGGGCAGCTACGAGGACGCGAAGGACTCCAATATCGTTATCCTCACTTCCGGCGTGGCCAGAAAGCCCGGCCAGTCCCGCCTGGAGCTTGCGCAGACGAACGTGAATATCACCAATACCATCATTCCGCAGATTACGAAATACGCGCCTGAGGCGATTTACATTATCGTTGCCAATCCCGTCGATATTCTGACCTATCAGTTCTGCAAACGAGCAGGGCTGCCGGAGAACAGAATTATCGGTTCCGGCACGATTCTTGATACGGCGCGCTTGAAATCGAGGCTGTCGCAGTATTATAATATCAGTCAGAATAACGTACACGCATATGTGTTCGGAGAGCATGGCGATTCGTCGTTCATTCCGTGGTCGCTTGCGAATATTTCAAACGTTCCTGTGTCGGAATATCACAGCATGATGACCAACGAAACGGACGATTATCCGGAGCTTGATCTGAACGAAGTGGAACAGTACGTTCGCAAATCGGGCGCGCGCGTGATCGCGCGTAAGGGCGCGACGTTTTACGCCGTCGCCGTTTCTGTGTGCCATATCTGCAAATGCCTTCTCAACGGCATGGACACCACGATGACCGTATCGACGATGATGCACGGCGAATACGGCGTAGACGACGTGTGCCTGAGCGTTTTGAACGTTGTCGGTTCAGAGGGCGCGCATTCCAAACTGCTTGCGCCGTTGACGGATGCGGAAATCGCATTGCTGCGCCGCAGCGCCAACATGCTCAAGGACGTCATTAAGAACCTCGAGATTTAAGCTGAGGGGGATAAAGGGATGGAATACCGCATTGAACATGATTCCATGGGCGAAATGAAGGTGCCCGCGGACCGGCTTTGGGGCGCGCAGACGCAGCGCAGCCATGAAAACTTTGAAATCGGCATGGGAATTGAAACGATGCCGGCCGAAATCATTCACGCCTTCGGCGTGCTGAAAAAGGCCGCCGCACTGGCGAATCATGAGCTCAGGCCCGAGAAGATGACGGACGAAAAGACCGCCGCCATCATCGCTGCGTGCGACGAGGTCATTTCCGGAAAGCTCAACGGCCATTTCCCGCTCGTCGTCTGGCAGACAGGATCCGGCACGCAATCGAACATGAATGCGAACGAGGTCGTCGCCAACCGCGCCAATCAGCTGGCGGGAAAGAAACTGGCGCATCCCAACGACGACGTGAACATGAGCCAGTCCTCCAACGATACGTTTCCCACGGCGATGCATATATCCGCCGTACTGGCCATTGAAGATAAGCTCCTGCCCGCCGTCGAGGGACTGATCGAAACTTTTAAGCGCCTCGAGGCTGAAAACGAGGGGATCGTCAAATCCGGCCGCACGCATTTGCAGGACGCTACGCCCATCAAGTTCAGCCAGGAAATCAGCGGCTGGCGGTCGAGCCTGGAGCGCGACGCGGAGCTGCTGCGCATGGCGGTCGGGCCGCTGTACGGCCTGGCGCTGGGCGGAACCGCCGTGGGCACCGGCCTGAACGCGCCGAAAATGTTCGGCGAAGTGGTCGCGCGCAAGGTGGCCGAACTGACCGGCAAACCGTTTGTGACGGCGGAAAACAAATTCCACGCGCTTACTTCGAAGGACGAATTCGTTTTCGCGCACGGCGCGATCAAGGCGGCGGCGTGCGACATGATGAAAATTGCCAACGACGTGCGCTGGCTGGCTTCCGGACCGCGCGACGGTCTGGGCGAAATCCATATTCCGGAAAACGAGCCCGGATCGTCGATCATGCCGGGCAAGGTCAACCCCACGCAGTGCGAGGCGGTGACGATGGTGGCCGTGCAGGTGATGGGCAACGACGTGGCCGTGGGAATCGCCGCGTCGCAGGGTAACTTTGAATTGAATGTGTTCATGCCGGTCGCGGCGTATAATTTCCTGCAATCGGCGCGGCTGTTGGCTGAGGCGATCGTCTCGTTCAACAGGAATTGCGCTGCGGGCATCACTGCGAACAAAGAAAAGATGAATCATAATCTGCACAATTCGCTCATGCTCGTGACCGCGCTCAATCCGTATATCGGATATGAAAACGCGGCGAAGACGGCGAAGAAGGCTTTTCACGATAATATTTCGCTTCGGCAGGCATGCGTGGAGCTGGGTTTCCTGACGGAAGAAAAGTTCGACGAGGTGTTCCATCCGGAGCAGATGGTCTGAACAGGCGCGGAACATACGGAGGTTTTCATGAAAGTAAGTTATTTCCCGGGCTGCACCCTCCGCACGAAAGCAAAGGAACTGGACGTTCAGGCGCGCGCCTGCGCGGAAAAGCTGGGCGTGGAGCTGTGCGAGATCGAGAATTGGCAGTGCTGCGGCGGCGTGTTCGTTACAGCCAGGGACGAAATTGCCACGAAGCTCTCGAGCGTGCGCGCGCTGAAGGCGGCTGCGGACGCGGGCAGGCCGCTGGTGACGGTGTGCGCGGCGTGCCATAACGTCGTCAAGCAGACGAACGCAGCCATGCAGAGCGACGCGGAGTTTGCCGCGAAGGTGAACCGCTACATGGCGCAGGATAAGGATTTTTCCGGAGAATACCACGGCGAAGCCGGGGTGATGCATTATCTTGAACTGCTGCGCGATGAAGTGGGCTTTGAGAAGGTAAAGGAAGCAGTCGTTCATTCCCTCGGCGGCAGAAAAATCGCCGCCTATTACGGCTGCATGCTGCTGCGGCCCGCAGGCGTGATGCGTATGGACGATCCCGAGAATCCGCGTATTATGGAAGATCTTCTCCGCGCGCTGGGCGCGGAGCCGGTCGCGTGGCCCGAGCGCAACGAGTGCTGCGGCGGCTATATCGCGCTGGAGAATCCGGAAGCGGCGTGCAAGAGGAGCCGCAGTGTGCTCGAAAGCGCGCGAAACCACGGCGCAGAGCTGCTGGCGACGGCGTGCCCGCTATGCCGCTACAACCTGGCGAAGCACAGCGAAGGGATGCCTGTATTGTATTTCACCGAGCTGCTGGCGCGGGCGCTGGGCGTGAAGGAGGATGCGGAATGAACAGAAACGAGCTCATCCGGGAGCAGGTGCTGCGCTCGAGCGGCGTGAACCCGCGCAAGTGCATGCGCTGCGGTAAATGCAGCGGCACATGTCCGGCCTATGACGAGATGGAGTATCATCCGCATCAATTTGTTTATATGGTGGAGCAGGGCGATATTGAAGCGCTGATGCGGTCGAAGTCGATCTATCAGTGCCTCTCCTGCTTTGCGTGCGTCGACCGCTGCCCGCGCGGCGTGGAGCCCGCGCGCCTTGTGGAGGCCCTTCGGCTGGCGGTAATCCGTCAGAAGGGAATGAACCGCCTGACGCCGGACGACATTCCCGCGCTGCTCGACGACGAAATGCCGCAGCAGGCCGTCGTCAGCGCGCTGCGCAAATACGCGAAGTGAAGGGGGAAGCGGAACGATGCGGAGAATCGGTGTTTTTGTCTGTTGGTGCGGCAGCAACATTGCCGGCACGGTCGATGTAAAGGCCGTGGCGGAGGCTCTGAAAAACGAGCCGGGCGTTGTCTGTTCGGCAGACTATCAATATATGTGCTCCCAGGCGGGACAGAATCTGATCAAGGACGCAATCGCAGAGCACAGGCTGACGGGCGTTGTCGTCTGTTCCTGCTCGCCGCGCATGCACGAGGCGACCTTCCGCAAGACGGCGGCTTCCGCCGGAATTAACCCCTATATGGTGGAAATTGCAAATATCCGCGAGCAGTGCTCGTGGGTGCATAAGGACATGCCCACCGGCACGGCCAAGGCGATTATTCTCGGCAAGGCCGCGGTGGCGAAGGTCAACCTCAATACGCCGCTCACACCCGGCGAAAGCCCGGTCACCAAGCGCGCGCTCGTGATCGGCGGCGGCATCGCCGGCATTCAGACGGCGCTTGATATCGCCGATGCGGGTTTTCCGGTTGATGTTGTAGAAACCAAGCCGACCATCGGCGGCAAGATGGCGCAGCTGGACAAGACCTTCCCGACGCTCGACTGCGCAGCGTGTATCCTCACGCCGAAGATGGTGGATGTGGCGCAGAACGAGAAGATTCGCATTTTTTCCTATTCCGAGGTGACGCAGGTTAAGGGGTTTGTGGGCAATTTTGACGTGACCATTAAGCGCAAAGCGCGCTACGTCAAAGAGGACGTCTGCACCGGCTGCGGTCTCTGCACCGAAAAATGCCCGCAGAAAAAGATTCCCAACGAATTCAACCTCGGCATGGACAACCGCCATGCGATTTATATTCCCTTCGCGCAGGCCGTGCCGAAGGTCGCCACAATCGACCCGAACGCCTGCATGATGCTGAAAAACGGCAAGTGCGGCGTATGCGCCAAAGTCTGCGCCGCAGGCGCGATCGATTATAAGGCCAAAGACGAGTTTATCGAGGAGAAATACGGCGCGATTGTCGCGGCGACGGGATTTAACCCCATCTCGATGGAGAAGTTTGACGAATTCGCATATTCCCAGTCGAAGGACGTCGTGACTTCGCTGGAATTCGAACGGCTGATGAACGCGGCCGGTCCGACCGGCGGCGTACTGCTGCGTCCGTCCGACGGAGAGCATCCGCACACGATCGTTTTCGTGCAGTGTGTTGGCTCACGGTGCGCCGCGTGCGCGGAAAAGGGCAAGGAATACTGCTCGAAAATCTGCTGCATGTATACCGCCAAGCACGCCATGCTCACGCGCGATAAATATCCAGATACCGACGTATATGTTTTTTATATCGACGTGCGTACGCCCGGCAAGAATTTCGATGAATTCTACCGCAGGGCGGTAGAGGAATATGGCGTGCATTACGTCAAAGGCATGGTGGGCAAGGTTTCGCCCGAGGGCAAAAAGCTGATGGTGCAGGCGTCCGATCTTCTGGCGGGCAAGCAGCTGCACATTGCCGCCGACATGGTGGTGCTCGCCGCTGCGATCGAGCCGGATAAGTCCGCGCGCCCGCTGGCGACGATGCTCACCGCCAGCATGGATACGAACGATTTCTTTACTGAAGCGCATCCGAAGCTGCGCCCGGTGGAAAGCCCGACGGCGGGCGTATTCCTTTCCGGCGCGTGTCAGGGGCCGAAGGACATCCCCGAAACCGTCGCGCAGGCGGGCGCGGCAGCCTCGAAGGTGATCGGCCTGCTTTGCAAGGATAAGCTGATCGGCAACCCGTGCATCGCGCATTCCGACGAATGGATGTGCAACGGCTGCTCTACGTGCGAGCGCGTCTGCCCTTACGGCGCGATTACGTATATCGAGAAGGAATTCCGCATGCCCGACCGCACGACGAAAACGCGCCGCGTGGCTTCCGTCAACGAGGCGGTCTGCCAGGGATGCGGCGCGTGTACGGTGGCGTGCCCGTCCGGAGCGATGGATCTGCGGGGCTTCCTGAACAAGCAAATCATGGCGGAGGTTGACGCAATATGCAAGTGAACGGATATAAGCCGCTGATTGTGGCGTTCTGCTGCAACTGGTGTTCCTATGCGGGCGCCGACCTGGCTGGGAACAACCGCTTGAACTATCCTGCGGATGTAAAGATCATCCGCGTGCCGTGCTCCTGCCGCGTGAACCCGATGTTCGTGCTGCGCGCGTTTCAGCGCGGCGCGGACGGCGTAATTCTCTGCGGATGCCATCCGGGCGACTGCCATTACACCTCCGGTAACTACTACACCCGCCGTCGTATGGCGCTGTTGTTCTCCATGCTGGATTATCTGGGGATCGAGCGTGAACGCACGCGTGTGGAGTGGGTCAGCGCCGCCGAGGGCGCAAAGTTTGCCGCGACGATGAACGATTTCGTTCAGACCGTCGCCGCGCTGGGCGAGAATAAGAGATTGGAGGATTTGAGATGCAGGAAATAAAGCGCGAAGCGCTCATTGAAAAAGCCTCCGAATTGCTGGGCAGCGGAACAGTCGACCGTGTGCTGGGCTGGAAAAACGGCGAGTTCGTCTACGATGTGACCCCGGGCGTGTTTGCATCCGCGGAGGAAATGTGGGCGGAGTTCGTCTGGAACGATTTCTGCGGCGCGAACTTTTCGAAATATCTTGTGGCCGAAACCGGCAAAACGCAGCGCAAAGTGCTTGCGTTCCTCAAGCCGTGCGACACATACAGCTTCAATCAGCTGCTCACGGAGCATCGATTCGACCGCGAAAAGGTCTACGTTGTGGGCGTGCCGTGCGAAGGAATGATCGACGGCAAAAAGCTCAAAGAAGCGGTCGACGGCGTTTCCTCCGTCAGTTTTGACGGCGATGATGTGATCGCGCATACGCTGTTCGACGGCGACGTGCGCATTGCGCGCTCCGCGCTGCTGCCCGAGCGCTGTCTGCACTGCAAATCGAAAAAG
>SFFS01000068.1 GCA_004557805.1 Clostridiales bacterium
GTGTGTACACACAGTATAACACAGCAATCATTCTATTTTCAATAGGCGCGACGGAAGTTATCGCCATTTAGCAATATTATTTTGTGCTAAAATCTGATTATTCGATTCTAACAGTGTCAATCATACTCTGCATCGAAATACCTATCTATCGACTTTACGGTTTTGAGGGGTATTTTGCTTGACCGCAAATATACGCACTTCCCAGCGAACGGTATCCGCTATGCAGCGATTCGCTGTTTCACAAAAGAACCGCACAGAGGCGATAACTATTTCACCCTTTTCACTGTCCTTGCTTTTCAGCGCAAAAAACAGGTGATTCTCAACCCTTAGATGTAAAAACAGGCGACACCCAACCGAAGCTGAGTGCCGCCTGTTTTGTTGTCCAATCCTGCTTGGCAGATGCCGATTTTGTAGTTTTCTCAGATTACTGTCTTATCGGCACACGCCTTGAGCGCCCCCTTTTTTTATATCCGTCGGTTTGAAAACCGTATTTTTATGTCAAAAGGTATTGGCAAATTCTCCACTACTAAATATAATGTAGTAGTGTTCAAAAGAAAGGACGGGAAATCATGAACGCGCAATACAAAAAGGGGGTGCTGGAGCTTTGCGTGCTCTCGCTGCTGAAAAAGCGGGATCGCTACGGCTACGAAATCTCCGAATATCTCGCCGGGCACATTCCAATTTCCGATGGAACCGTCTATCCGATCCTGCGCAAACTGCGGACCGACGGCCTGCTGACGACCTACCTTCAGGAAGAAAGCGGCGGCCCGCCGCGCAAGTATTACAAGCTGACGGCGCTCGGTCATGAAACCTACGAAGCCGACCGCGCGGAATATCTGAAATTCGCGCAGACAGTTCAAAATCTGTTGGAGGAGAAAGATGATGACGAATGAATTTCTGGCGCAGCTGTTTGCGGTGCTGGCGGCGTTCGGCGCAGCGCTTGCAGCGGCGGCCGCAGATGAGCGTGCGCCGCAACCGCCGCCTGCGCGGGATATTCTGGGCGGCGCTGACGGCCGTCGCCGTGCTGTTCGTGCTCGGCATAACCGCCGCGTGCATTCAGGCGCGGGCGTTCGAGTTCTGGCATGCATGGGGCTGGTTCGGATATTCGTCCGGAATTGCGGGATAAAGGACATCAGGGGCGCTGAGCGCCCCTTTTTTCGTGCCGCTGAAAACCGCCGCGCAGGCGTGAAGGATCACACCGCCCCCAAAATGACAAGAGTCCGGGAAGGCCGCCGCCCTCTCAGACTCTTCAACACGTTGATACCCTGCATCCACAGAAGCGTCCCGTTTTTCGTTTTTACCACCTTGCCGTCAGCGCGCCTGGCAGAATCTCCACCACGGCGCTGTCCATCGGCAGAATTTCGCCGTCTACGTTCACGCGCATGCCCGCGCAGGCGATTTCCACCCGGCGGCAGGCGCGCTCAACCGCGCCGGGAATTTTCATCACCTTGCCCGCAAGGAGCTTGCCCAGCTGGAACGGCATCCTCCAGTTCGGCAGATCATCAATCGTCACGACGGTCAGCAGACCGTCGTCCGGCTGCGCCATCGGCGCGATGGGAATCCCGCCGCCCAGAAAGCGGCCGTTTGCCATACAGATGACGAGCATTTTCTTTTCAATTTCGTCGCCGTCAAGGTTGACGCGGATGGTTCGCGCGCGATACTTGAAAATGGTGCAGATCACGCCCCACAGATACGGCAGCAACCCGCGCACGAACTTCTTCGCCTTTTCGGCGTAATCAAGCACGCACACATCGAAGCCCGTCCCCGCAATGTTCAGAGAAAGCTTGCCGTTGACGGTCATCGCGTCGAGCGGACGCGCAGGGCGCGCCAGCTGATATTCCAGCGCCTCAACCGGATCCTTGGGAATGCCCAGGGTTTTGATTACGTCGTTGCCTGTGCCCGCGGGGATAATGCCCAGCGCCGCGCCCGTATCCCGCAGCCCGCGCGCGACCTCCAGCACCGTGCCGTCGCCGCCGACCGCGAACACCGTCTCCGCGCCGTGCGACGCGGCGTCGCGCGCAAGCGGTTCGCCTTCGCCCGCTCTCGTGGTGAAGGAGACGTGGAACTCAGCCTGCTTCTTCTCGAGCAGGTCGATCATCTGTTTGCCGACGCTTTCCGCGTGGCCCGTGCCCGCGGTGGGGTTAATCACTAATTCAATCATCGCTGGATCTTCGCTTTCCGGTCTGACGCCCGCGGCCTTTGCCGCCATGATATATACGAAATCTATTATATAGAAACCGCCGGGCGGTTGCAAGTAACAGTTTTGCCAAGAACGCATAAAGGAAGCGGCGCGGGCGTATTTTTCTGCGCGCGCCGGCGCGCCGTTTTTTCTCCGCCGCCGCTTTTTTCGAGCGCGCGTTTATGCTATACTGTTCCCGTTCAGCAAAAACAACGGGAGGAAACTGAAAAAATGCTTGAAACCCTGAAGCAGCAAGTTTATGAAGCCAATATGCTCCTGCCCCAATACGGGCTGGTTGTGTTTACGTGGGGCAACGTCTCCGGCATCGATCGCGAGAAGGGTCTGTTCGTCATCAAGCCTTCCGGCGTGCCGTATGAGAAGCTGCGCGCGGAGGATATGGTCGTGGTCGACCTGGAAGGCAAAAAGGTCGAGGGCGCGCTGAACCCGTCGTCCGACACGCCGACGCATGCGGAACTGTATCGCCGCTTCGCCGATGTGGGCGGCATCGTGCATACGCACAGCCGCTGGGCGACCATCTGGGCGCAGGCGGGCCGTGAAATTCCCGCATACGGCACCACGCACGCCGACTATTTCCACGGCCCGGTACCCTGCACCCGCCCGCTCACCGAGGAAGAAGTCAACCGCGCCTACGAGCTGGAAACGGGCAGGGTAATCGCCAGCCATTTCGAAGATAACGGCATCGTTCCCGCGCATGTGCCGGGCGTGCTGGTCAACTCCCACGGCCCCTTCAGCTGGGGTAAGGACGCGAAAAAGGCCGTAGAAAACGCCGCCGTGCTGGAAGAAGTGGCCATGATGGCCTGGCACACCGAAGCGCTGCCGCAGACCGCGCCGCGCGGCCCCATGCAGGCATACGTGCTGGAAAAGCACTTCATGCGCAAGCACGGCCCGAACGCCTATTACGGCCAGAAGGGCTGAAGCCGGACAGAACAAAAACGAGAGAGCCGCGGCCCTCTCGTTTTTTCTGTTTTTCAGAAGCAGGAATTCCACTCCGGGCGTTCCCGTCTTTCTCCGCGGCCGCACGGTTCCATGCGCACGGCGTATACGTCCACGCAGACCTCGAGACGCACGTCGAACACGGGACGGCAGGGAGCGGTATCTCCGCCGATAAAGCGCACATCCGCCTGCGCGATCAGGTTCGCGCCGGGCGGACAGGACGGCACGCGAACGCGGATGTGCAGCTCGGCGGTGCCGCAGAAACGGCCTCCGCAGCCGTCGCAGATCCAGACGGCGAGAGGGATCACCGCATCGGTGCAGCGCGAAGCGGAGCGGCAGCTGCAGGGCGGCGCGATTCGCGGCTCGCCCGCGGGTTCTATGGACAGCACGGCGAACGGCCCGCGCAATCCGCACGGCAGCCCCTCGACGGCGATGCACACCGCCATGCAGCGGAACGTATCGCGCGACGCGCCGACGACGCGCGGCAGCAGCCAGCAAGGCCGCGGACAGGGCGGCGCAGGCGGGCGGCAGCAGCTATTTCTCATAAACATTCCTCCGATCAGGAATCGAAACGCTTTTTTATTGCAGGGCGGCATAGGCCGCCCTCTTCATCCTATGCGCCGCCGGCAGGGAATGACAAAGCGTCTCCCGTGTACGCTGGATCTTCGGATTTCGCGCCGCTCGTCCGGGCGGCTATTTCTAATTGATAAATGAATTCGTTGCTTTGCCATTCAACAACTCGCTTAAAACAGGGATTTGCTTTATCAGGACCATTGAACGTGACGGTGCTCCAACGTTTTTCAGCAGCACCCGCACCTTACGAATTTCCCAGATTTTGCGCCAGTTGTCCGGGCTGTCGCTTCTATATTAGGGATATAAGTTGATGGGTTCATTGCTTGAAAACTTCACCTTTGCCAAGCGGTCATTCGCTTTTTATCATGACCGTTGAACGTGACGGTACTCCAACGTTTTTTCGACAGCGCCGTGCCTTTCTCCCCATATCCCACGCCGTCTTTCCGGGCTGCCGCTTCCATATTGCGGATGGAGGTTGATGGATTCGCTGCTTGAAAACTTCACCTCGGCCAAGCGGAGATTTGCTTTTTTATCATAACCGTTGAATGCAGCAGTGTTCCAACGTTTTTCAGCAGCGCCCGTACCTCTCGAATTTCCCAGACTTCCGTCGCCCATCCGAACTACCGCTTCTATATTGCAGATGTAAGTTGATGGATTCATTGATTGAAACCCTCACCTCGGCCAAGCGGAGATTCGCTTTTTTATCATGGCCGTTGAACGTGACGGTGCTCCAATGTTTTTCGGCAGTACCTATGCCGCCCAACTCCCTCAGATTTTGCGCCGGTTGTCCGGGTGGCTGTTTCTGAATTGAAATGGCGATTGATAAATGAATTCGCAGCTTTGTCATTCAACGACTCGCTTTATCATAGCCATTGAACGCAACGGTGCTCCAACCTTTTTCGGCAGTACCGCGCGTTTTGAATTTCCGGATTTCACGCCGCCCATCCAAGCCGCCGCTTCCACATTGAAACTTGCCCCTAAGCCTGTTCAACGCAAAGGCATTTTACAAAAAAACAACCGGTGCACTCCTTGCCGGTCTTTTGCTCCTCCTCGCCTGACGCCAATTTTTAATCCGTCAAACAAATCGGATAGCCGTATTTTCCGCGCCTCCCCTCTCCCGTTCTCCTTCCGTATGCGCCGCTTTCGGTTTTCTCTCCGCAATCGCCGGGTTTCGCCGCATCAAAAAAGGGGGCGCGAACGCGCCCCAAAAATTCCCGTCTGTCTTTATTTCCTCTTGAAGAATTTCAGCCGCAGCGCATTGGATACCACCGTCACGGAACTCAGGCTCATCGCCGCCGCCGCGATCATCGGCGAAAGCGCCGGGCCGCCGAAAATCTTCAGCACGCCCGCCGCAATCGGGATCCCGATCACGTTGTAGCCGAATGCCCAGAACAGGTTCTGGCGGATGATGCGCATCGTGGCGCGGCTGACCTTCACGGCCAGCGGCACGTCCTCCACGTCGGAACGCATCAGCACCACGTCGGCGCTTTCCATGGCCACGTCGGTGCCGCTGCCAATCGCGATGCCCACGTCGGCCGTTTCCAGCGCGGGCGCGTCGTTGATGCCGTCGCCCACCATGGCCACGCGCCTGCCGCCGGCCATATGCTTCTTCACGGCTTCCGCCTTGTCGCCGGGCAGCACGTTGGCGGTGAATCCGTCCACGCCCGCCTCGTGCGCAATGGCTTCCGCCGCAAGCGCGTTATCGCCGGTCAGCATTTCCACATGCATGCCCAGCGCCTTTATTTCGGCCACGGCGGCCTTGCTCGTCTTGCGCAGCGTATCGGCCATGGCGATCAGCCCCAGCAGCGTCTTTTCGCGCGCGACATACGAAACGGTTTTGCCCTCGCGCGAAAGCGCGTCGGCCTTTTCGCGCAGCGCGGCGGTTTCCACGCCCGCTTCCTGCATCATGGCGGCGTTGCCCAGGCGAACCTCTTCGCCCTCGCACACGGCGAAAACGCCGCGCCCGCTGACGGCCTTGAACCCCGTCGCTTCGGGAACCTCCATGCCCTTCGCTTCCGCGGCGGCCAGCACGGCCTTCGCCAGCGGATGTTCGCTGCCCTGCTCCACGCATGCGGCGCATCGCAGCAGCGCGTTTTCATCCGCGCCCTGCGCGGAAACCATATCCGAAACCGCCGGATGGCCCTCGGTCAGCGTGCCTGTCTTATCGAGGATCACCGTGCCGAGCTTCTCGGTCATCTCCAGCGCTTCAGCGTCCTTGAACAGCACGCCCAGCTCCGCCGCGCGGCCCGTACCGACCATGATGGCCGTAGGCGTAGCCAGCCCCAGCGAGCAGGGGCATGCGATGACCAGCACCGCAACCGCGCTCTTGAGCGCCTCGGCGAAGCCCGCGCCCGCCAGCAGCCAGCCGATCAGCGTAATCGCCGCAATGGAGAACACGACCGGCACAAACACGGCCGCAATGCGGTCGGCCAGCTTGGCGATGGGCGCCTTGCTGCCCTGCGCATCCTCCACCAGCTTGATGATCTGCGAAAGCGCGGTATCGCGCCCCACGCGCTCGGCGCGGAAACGGAAATATCCATGCCCGTTGATGGTGCCGCCGGAAACGCTCGCCCCCGGCGCTTTATCGACCGGCATGCTTTCGCCCGTGAGCATGCTCTCATCCACAGCCGATTCGCCTTCGGTCACCACGCCGTCGACGGGAATGCGCGCGCCCGGCCTCACGCAGACAATATCGCCCGCGCTGATGTCGCTCAGCGGCACTTCCTCTTCCGCGCCGTCGCGCAGAACGAAGCCCGTCTTGGGCTTGAGGCCCATCAGCCGCTCGATCGCACCGCCGCTGCGTCTGCGCGCGCGGCCCTCCATCGTGCGGCCCAGCAGCACCAGCGTGGGGATCATCGCGCAGGAATCGAAATAGAGCGGATAATCCATATGCGAATGCATGCCGCTTCCGGCCGTGAACATCGCGATCATGCTGCCGACGGAATACGCCCAGCTGGCCAGCGTGCCCATCGCAACCAGCGCGTTCATGTTGGGCCGCCTGCGCAGGAGCGATTTCGCGCCGTCCGTATAGAACTCATGGCACACGGCCATAACGGCCGTCGCCAGCGCGAATTCCATCAGCGCTTCGATTTTATGCGGAATGGGCCAGGTGAAATTGAACATCATAGGCGCCATGGCCAGAATGAACAGCGGAATCGCCAGCGCCGCGCATGCGATCAGCCTGCGCTTTTCCAGGCGCGCTTCGCGCTCCCGGGTTTCGCGCCGCTCGGCCTCGCTGTCGATATAAAACCCCGCATCCTCCACGGCGGCGGCCAGCCCCTCGCGCGTAACGACGGCGTCGTCATAGGTAACGGCCGCCTTTTCCGCCGCAAAGTTCACCTGCGCGCTCGAAACGCCCGCCGTGTGCGAGAGCGCGTATTCCACGCCCGCCGCGCACGCCGCGCAGTGCATTCCGCCGATGGGGAAGCTTTCCGTTTTTACGCTCATTTCAGCCTACCACCTTGAACCCCGCGCTTTCCACAGCCGCGCGCAGCGCGCCCTCGTCTACCGCGTCGGCGCAGACCACGACGGCCTGCTTATCGGGGAAGCTGACCTTGGCGCTCTCCACGCCCGCAACCTTTTCCAGCGCACCCTGCGTTCCCATCGCGCAGCCCTTGCAGCGCATGCCCTCAATCTTCAAAGTAACGGTCTTGCTCATCAATCCGTCCTCCTTATTGTTTCTCCGCGCGGGAATGAAAACCCAGCGCGAAGGTAGTATAACACATCTAACCAAATTAAATCAATACCGCTTGACGATTATTCTGCTTTCCTGTATGATAGGGAAACTTGCTGAAAAGGTATGGCATGCATATGAAGAAGGAACTCAATTTCGCCCAGGGCGTGCGTGACGGCGTGCCCATCGGTCTTGGCTATCTGTCGGTTTCGTTCAGCTTCGGCCTGATGGCCGTGCGCGCCGGGCTGCCGGTATGGACGGCCGTGCTCATTTCCGCTTCCAACCTCACCAGCGCCGGACAGGTTGCGGGCCTGTCCATCATCGCCGCAGGCGGCGCGCTGATCGAGATGATCGTCACGCAGTTCGTCATCAATATGCGCTATGCGCTCATGGCCGTATCGCTCTCGCAGAAGACCGACGCGAGCTTCACCACGCTGCGCCGCATGACGGCCGCCTTCGGCATCACCGACGAAATCTTCGCCGTCGCCGCCTCGCAGGACGGCACGTTCGGCGCGAAATATCTTTACGGGCTGATCGTCATGCCGTTCCTCGGCTGGACGGGCGGCACGTTCCTCGGCGCGGCGGCGGGCAACATCCTGCCGGAGGCGATCAAGGCGGCGCTGGGCATCGCCATTTACGGAATGTTCCTGGCCATTATCGTGCCGCCTGCCATGACGGACCGCGGCGCTTTTCTCGCCGCGCTCTGCGCGGCTGTTCTCAGCTGCTGCCTGACGTATATCCCTGCGCTTTCGGCGATTTCGCAGGGGTTCTCGGTGGTCATCTGCGCATGCGCCGCGGCGGCGCTGGCCGCGTGGCTGCACCCCATCGCCGAAGAGCCGGAAGGAGAGACGCACACATGAAACACACCCTGCTGCTGATGGCCGCCATGGCGCTGACGACCTACCTGATCCGCATGCTGCCGTTTGTAATCTGCCGCAAAAAGATCACCTCGCGCTTTGCGCGCAGCTTCCTTTCCTACGCGCCCTACGCCGTGCTCTCTGCGATGACGATTCCTTCCGTTTTTTCCTCGACCGCAAGCCTCGGCTCCGCCGTCGCGGGCGTAGCCGCAGCGGTGCTGCTCGCACTGAAGAAGCAGTCCCTGCTCGTCGTCGCGGCCGCCGCGTGCGCCGCGGCCTATCTCGCTGCGTTGTTCATTTAACCCGAAGCCGACGTTCCCCGCGGCGCGCCGCGCCTCAAAACCCATCTCGACCCATTTCAAAGGAGTATCCCCATGGAAAAAATCCGCAAAACGCTCATCGGCGACCGCGCGTTCTACAGAACCGTCGCCACGCTTGTCGTGCCGGTCATCATTCAGAACGCCATCACCAACTTCGTCAGCCTGCTCGACAACGTCATGGTCGGCCAGGTGGGCACGCTGCAGATGAGCGGCGTCGCCATCGCCAACCAGCTGTTCTTCGTGTTCTATCTGTGCGTGTTCGGCGGCATCTCCGGCGCGGGTATCTTCACCGCGCAGTTCTACGGCGCGGGCGACGATGAAGGCGTGCGCAACACGTTCCGCTTCAAAATCGTCACCGTCGTCGCGCTGCTGGCCGTCGCGCTCGTCGTGTTCCTCTGCTGGGGCGGGAACCTCGTTTCCCGCTATCTGACCGATACCTCCGACCCCGCCGCCGTCGAGGCCACGCTCGGTTACAGCCTGGAATACATCCGGATCATCCTCTGGGGGCTGCTGCCGTATTCCATCTCCTGCTGCTACGCGGGCACGCTGCGCGAAACCGGCGAAACCATGCTGCCCATGAAGGCCAGCCTCGCCGCCGTGCTGACGAACCTGTGCGGCAACTATATCCTCATCTACGGCCATCTGGGCTTTGAAGCCATGGGCGTGCGCGGCGCGGCCATCGCCACGGTGCTCTCGCGCTTTGTAGAGCTGTTCATCCTCGTGTTCGTCACGCACCGCAACAAGCTGCGCTTCCGCTTCCTCGAGGGCGCATGGCGTACCATGGCCGTTCCCGGCGCGCTGACAAAGGCCATCATGCTGCGCGGCATGCCGCTGCTTCTCAACGAGTGTCTCTGGGCAATCGGCCAGGCGAAGCTGTCGCAGCTATATTCGATGCGCGGCCTGTCGGTCATCGCGGCGTTCAACATCTCCAATACCGTAGCCGACCTGTTCAACGTTGTGTTCCTCTCGATGGGCAACGCCGTGGCGATCATGATCGGCCAGGCGCTGGGCGCCAACGAATACGAACGCGCCAAGCGCGAGGTCTGGCAGCTGATTGCGCTGAGCGTAGGCTGCTGCGTTATCATGGGCAGCCTGCTGGCGATATTTTCCAACATCATCCCGCGCCTGTACAACACCACCGTCGATGTGCGCGCGCTGGCCGGCCGGTTCCTGCGCATCAGCGCGGCGTTCATGGGCGTGAACGCGTTTGCAAACTCGTCCTATTTCGCGCTGCGCTCGGGCGGCAAGACGCTCATCACCTTCCTGTTTGACAGCGGCTTCAGCTGGGCCGTGTGCGTGCCGGTCGCGGCCGCGCTGATCTATTGGACGAGCGCGTCGATCTCGCTCATCTATGCCGCCGTGCTGGCCACGAGCATCCTCAAGTGCATCTTCGGCTTCATCCTCATCCGCAAGGGCGTATGGATTCAGAATATTGTAGCATAACGGCGCAGAAGCGCCTTGAAACGGGGCTGCGCCGTTTCGTCGGCTAAAAACGGAGGGCTGTCCGCAAGGGCAGCCCTTCTGTTTGCCAAAGAAATTTTGAACCAGGGCATGAATTTTCCCGCCGGACGCGGCTCGAATCTGCCAGGGTGTATCATGGTTTCGCTGGGCTGAATCGAGGGCTGTACCGCATCATTCGCGTGAAAAATGACGAGATGATTTGGCGTCGGATGCGAATTGCTGATTTCGCAGGCGTTGCTTACGGTACGTTAGCAAATCGGCAGGTATTGTGCGGGATTGCCCGGGGATTTTCCGATGCTGAAATGGCAGGGGATTTTTCAGATGCTCCCTAATTCTTTTCTTTTTCCGGTTGGTTTGTGTTTTCCCGCCCCAAAGCGGCGGCCCGCATCCTTCTGTACAAAATTTTATCCGCTTTCCGAAATCGCTGCTTCCTCAATTTGCTTCCTTCCTCCATGAAACGCCTGGCGCAAAAACGGCGCGGAGCGCCAAAAGAGTAAAAACCAAAACTTCAGCGCAGGAAAAATGCCGCACAAAAAGGGCCGCCCGTTCATTCGCGGACAGCCCTTCTTTTCTGTTTTTCAGCGAACCACAAACAGGTATCCCACCAGCGCCAGCACGCCCAGCGCAATCAGCGCGACAGGCAGGATGGTAATCATCGCGGAGATAATCAGCGCGGCAGTATCGCCCTTTTCGAGCTTCGAACCCAGCTGATCGTCGTCATACGCGCGCTCGCGCCCCTGCATTTTTTCCTGCTGCAATTTGCGGGCGCGGTCGTAGCGGCCGCGGAAGATCACTGATTTTCCTCCGTCTCGCCCAGAATATGATGGCAGGCGACGAAGTGATTCGGCGAAACCTCGCGCCACTGCGGAATCTGATGCTGGCAGATTTCCGTGCAGTATTTGCAGCGCGTATGGAACTTGCAGCCGGACGGCGGATTGACGGGGCTGGGAATATCGCCCTCGAGAATCTGGATCTCGCGATTGGTGTCAAAGTCCGTCGTCGGAATGGCGTTCATCAGCGCCTCAGTGTAGGGGTGCTTGGGATTGTTGAACAGCTCCTGCGCGTCGGCCAGCTCGACGATATTGCCCAGATACATAACGCCGATGCGGTCGGAGATATATTTGACGACCGACAGATCGTGCGTGATGAACAGATACGTCAGATTCTGCTGGTCCTTCAGGTCTTTCAGCAGGTTGATGATCTGCGACTGGATTGACACGTCCAGCGCGGAGACGGCTTCGTCGCACACGACGAACTTCGGCTTAACCGCCAGAGAACGGGCGATGCCGATGCGCTGACGCTGGCCGCCGGAGAACTGATGCGGATAGCGATGCACGAAGTACGCCGCCAGGCCTGCGTCGTCCATCACCTTCAGAACGGCTTCCTGCATGCGCTCGTCGTTCTTTTTGAACTGCTTGTGCGCCATCATGCCCTCGGAGATGATCTGGCCGACGGTCATGCGCGGGTTCAGCGAAGAATACGGATCCTGGAAGATCATCTGCAAATCGCTGCGCAGGCGGCGGATTTCGTTGTATTCCAGGCGCGCCAAGTCGATGCCGTCGTCGCGGTAGGCTTCCAGGCGCTGGAACTCCGCGTTATCGGCATAGGGCTTGCGCATCTCTTCGATCTGCTTTTCCACGCCCTTGATTTCGGCGACGATCGCGGCGATTTCCGCCTTGACCTTGTCGTCCTCGGCCTTGCAGTGCTCCACCTTTTTCTCGTAGGAAGCGGTGGATTCTCCGGCCTTCTGGGTCTTTTCCAGCGCGAAGCGCGCGTCTTCCAGATCGAGCTTCCTGTCCGCCTCGCGTTCCTCCGCGGCCACGCGCTTGCGGGAGAGGTTATACAGCTTCATGAACTTCTCGGTCACGGGCGCGAGATCGTCCACCATCATAAAGCCGCCCACCAGGTTCGCCATATCGAGGAACGCATCGTTCGCTTCCTTGCGCGCATGCTCGACTTCGTTGAACTTGGCGTATTTCGCCTTGCCGTCGGGCATGGCGTCGTATTCTTTTTCCAGCGCTTCGCGCTTGGATTCCAGCTGCTTGAGCTTTTCGCGGCGATTGCTGAGCGAGCTGATGGTCTTGCCCATATATTTGGGCGCCATATCGTCCAGCGTGCGGCCGTAATACATCGTGCGGCCGTCGGTCTGGCGGTACAGCTGCAAGAGCGTGCGGCCCAGCGTGGACTTGCCGCAGCCGGATTCGCCGACCAGGCCCAGCGTTTCACCCTGATAGATATCCAGCGTGATGCCGTCGTTCGCCTTTACGTACAGGCCCTTTTTCTTCAGCGGGAAATACTGCTTCAGATTGCTGATGCGAAGCAGGGGTTTGCGCTCACTTACCGATTTTTGCATGACGCTCCTCCTTCCTGGCGTAGAAGCAGCGGACCTGCTGTCCAGGCGCAAC
>SFFS01000069.1 GCA_004557805.1 Clostridiales bacterium
GCAATCTTCGCAGGATCATCGTTGATCCACGCCGTGCCGCTTACGGTAAAGCCGTCATCTTTCTGCTCCGCGCCTTCGATCGTGTACTTCACCGTGTACTGCGTATCCTGCGTCTGTTTGTCATCCTTCACGTAGTTCACGACGTACACGCTGCCACTGTTTACCAGCGTTCCGGCCGTCGGATACTTCGGATTCGCAGGATCCAGCTTGTAGCCCGTGTACTTATCCGCAGGCGTGGGAATTCCGCCTTCCGCAATCGCAATCTGCGCAGGATTGTCATTCACCCACGCCTTGCCGCTTACGGTAAAGCCGTCCGCAGTCTGCTCCGCGCCTTCGATCGTGTACTTCACCGTGTACGCCGTCGGCTGCGTCTGGCCATCGTCCTTCACGTAGTACACTTTGATGACGTTCTTGCTCTCATCGGTACCAATCGTCAGCGGCAGGTTCTTAACCTCGCTGAGCTTATAGCCCGTCTTCGCTTTGTCCGTATAATCCGTGATCTGGCTTTCGAACTCCGCGCTCTCCCTTACCGTCGCGCTTTCATCCTTCACGCCATCGTAGTAGTACTCTACCGTGTACTCATATTTGCACCGACTCCACTGCGCGTACAGGTTGTTATCATCTGCACCGACAAGGCGTGCGGCAGTGCCAGCTGCAAACGAGTTCCCCTCACCATCCTTCCAGCCCGCAAATTCATAGCCTTCGCGCGTGGGCAGTCCGGTCTCGCCGTAGCTAAGGATCGTAATGAGGCCGTTGTTCGGCTGCTCTTTGTCCGTCAATGTAGAATCCGTTTCAAAGTTGCTGTGGTAGGTCACCTGCACCTTCTGGGCAGAATCGCCCCACACAGCGAAAAGCGTAACATTGCCGGTTATCTCAACTTTCTTCCCCGGATAATAGCGATTTCCCGCCGCGTCCTCCCAGTAGAGGAACTTTTTGCCTCCCGGCGCTGTCGCGCCATCGGCGGAGCGCACTTCCGCATACGCGCCTTTGGCGTAGGAATTGTCGTCCGTAACACTGCCTGTGCCATCGGTCAGATCATAGGTAACCTTGTACGTCGCCTTGCTGACCATCTGCGGGCGCAGCGTAATATCCTTCATGACGAGCATGGAAAGGTTCGCGGGCTTTTCCGTGGTGCCTTCCACGATCAGCCAGCTTCCAGTCCACTCATAGCCTTCCGCAGGCGTAATCTCGCTCGGCAGCCCAGCGTCGCCGAGAAGCGAACCGCTATTTACCGTCTTCGTCACCGTTTCGCCTACCGCGTTTACATACACGATGGTAACTTTATAGGTTTTCGGAACCCATTTAGCGTAAACGGTAACGTTATGCGCGGGCATGGTTCCGTTAAAGTCAAACGGGGCGCCGGCGCACTGCTCATTATCGTACCAGCCTGCAAACGTAAACTTCTCCTTGACAGGATCCGCAATAGCCGCAGGAATGGGGGCCTCAAATTTTGCAGACCGTCTACCAATCTCGGTAGAACCGTTCATGAATATGAGGTCATAGCTATTACGCGTGTAGTAGAACTTGGCGCCATCATAGTAAGCACCGTTTTTCGCACTCCTTATCTCATTACACGTAAATCCTGTTATCGGATACCGGTCTTCCTTAGTAACCTTCAGCCAACCATCCGCCCTAGCCGTATCCTTATGGTCAAGCGTATCTCCCCCATCCAGAGACTCTAAATAATATTCGGCCGTTTGATCCCATCCCTCGTTTTGCTGCCCATAGAAATTTTTCCCGCCAAGCGGCATGGTATCAATATTAGATTGCGCCGTATAATCCCACGTGTTAACATACCAGCCACCGCCCGGCCACTGCTTGCGGATGTTCGCGCCGTATTTAGCGGTAATGCGCAATGAGGTATCTTCCCGCCATTCTCTTTTGTAGTATTTGAAGAACTTCACTTCATAAACATTCCGCTTATAATACACGTTTACAATCGTAGACCCATCGCCATTAATGGTCTGCTGTTCAATCGTATCCGGTGCGGTAAATCCCGGATAGCTCTTCGCAGCAGTCACAGTCGTCTGCGTCCCCGCAGTTCCCTTTTGGGTTTCACTTTCAGCAAAGGAATAGTTATCATCATCCGCGTTTTCCTTCCAGTAAATTACGGTGTAATTCACCTGCTGCGCGGTCCAATGAGCCTTCAGCGTCAGCCGATTCTCCACAATCTGGGTGAAGTCATATTTCGTTGTTTCATCGATATACCAGCCGTCAAACGTATAGCCCGCGCGCGTCGGGTTCGCCGGTTCGGTCACTGCACGGTTTTTGTGCACGAACACAGGCGCGGTATAGCTTCCGCCGTTCGCCTCGAAGGTAACCCAGTTTCCCTCTTCCACCTTGGCATACAGATCGACGTTCGCTCCATCCACCGTGATCAAATCGCCCACCGGTTCGCCCGTGCATTCGGAATCCGTATACCATCCGGTAATCGAATGCTGGCTGTCCACAGCGAAGCTGACGTCGTCCGTGCTCACCGATTCGCCCGTCGTTTCCTTCGTGGCGACAATGCGTCCGCCGTCATCATGGAAGAACACGTAATAAACCTGCTCGAACTTCGCATACAGGTCAACCGTTTCATCCTGTTCTCCTACCGTCTGCGGGCCGAAGGCCGTGAACTCCGTTTCCGCCTGCGTAAACCAGCCGATAAACTTCTTGCCATCTTCCGCCGGGTTCGCCGGCGCATACAGCGTTTCGCCATTTTTGACGATCTGCTTATCTACCTCGTTATCGCCAATATGGAAAACGAAAGTCTTGTAGTAAACCTTCGGGTTTTCCGGATCAGGTTTAATCGCCCGCACGCTAATCTGCTTGCTTTCGCTCGTGTCCGTAGCGACAATCACGGCAGCCAGCGCGTTCATTGGCAGCACGCCGACAAACATGATCACCGTCAGCAGCAGCGCAATCAGTTTTCTGAACTTATTCATGTGCTCGTCCCTCCGCATTTTGTTTTGCGTTCCCGTCATTTCCGGGGGATATGCCCAGTTCCTCCCCGCGCTGCGCGAGAAGGAACCTTGCCTTTACCGTCAGGCCGCAGGCTGCGCTTCAGGCGCGTCAGCGCCGAGAACATTCACAACCACGCGCCAATACCAGTTCACGTTCTCTTCGGAGAGGACATACTGCGCGGTTTCGCCGACGGAGTAGTCCGCCCATTCGGTATTGTCAAGGCTGTACTGCCAGACGATTTCGCAGGCGAAGCCGTCATAGCCGGTCAGCTCGGAAAGAAGGGTGATCGTATCGCCATATTTGAGCTCTTCGCCGTCCCACGTGAAGGTGAAGGACACGCTGCGGTCAGCGGAAAGCTCGGCAGTGGGTTCGGCCGTCGGGGCTTCCGTCGGCTCGGCAGTGGGCTCCGCGGTCGGTTCCGGCGTGGTCGTCGGCTCGGCAGTGGGCTCCGCGGTCGGTTCCGGCGTGGCCGTCGGCTCCGGCGTGGGGCGGTGGAACACCTGCGGCAGCGTGAAGACAGGCGAGCTGACCGTCTTTTCCGCCGCGGCGCTGCAGGCGAGGCCAATCGCCAGCACCAGCAGCATCAGCATTGCGAGAGCTTTCTTCGTTCCCTTTTTCATGTTTTCCATCCTCCTTACGAATGACGATGTGGTATATATAATAGGAAGGAATTCCCATTTTTCGCAGAGACAGCGAAACCGGAACTCGCGTTCCGGTTTTTGCTTTCAAGGTTCGCCGCCGAATTCTCGGCTTTTCTCAGTGCGGCTGCGCCGCGATCTGCGCGCCGCCTGCTGCGATCAGGCTTCCTCTTCGAGAGCCACCAGCGTGGCGCGATACTGCCAGGCGGCGTTCTCTTCGGTCAGCTCGAAGGTGTAGGTCGTGCTGTTGCTGGCGTCCACGACGAACCAGCTGCTTCCGCCGTCCGCGCTGGCTTCCCAGCGGATGGTGTAGCTGCCCGTGGCGTAGGCGATAATCGCCTGCAGGGTCACGGCGTCGCCGTAGAACAGCTCTTCGCCTTCGTTGGCGAGGACCACGTCCAGCTCCGCGTCGAACTCCTCTTCCTCTTCTTCGGAATCGGGGTCTTCTTCCTCCTCAACGGGGAGGACGGGTTCTTCCGTGGGTTCCTCGGTCGGCTCGGCGGTGGGTTCCTCCGTGGGGGCCTCGGTCGGTTCCTCGGTGGGTTCTTCCGTGGGCTGCTCCGTCGGTTCCTCGGTGGGTTCCTCAGTGGGTTCTTCCGTCGGTTCCTCGGTGGGCTCTTCCGTCGGCTCTTCCGTCGGTTCCTCAGCGGGTTCCTCAGCGGGTTCCTCGGCCGGTTCTTCTTCAACCGGCTCTTCGGTGGGGTCTTCCTCGATGGGTTCTTCCTCTCCGACCGGCTCTTCTCCGAAGCTTTCTTCCATCATCTCTACTTCGACGATGGGTTCTTCCATCGGAATTTCTGCTGCGAAACCAGGCACGGCCAGGCTTGCCATCATTGCAATGGTCAGCACCAGAACCAGCATGTTGCGAATCATTTTCTTCATCAGCGACAGCCTCCTTGCAAATTGCTTGGTAAAAATCTGCTTTCATCGTGTTTACAGTTAGATTTTACCATTTGCAAGTTACGTAGTCGGTCACTTTTCAAGAAAAAATTCTCTTTTTTCGCAGTTTTTTTATTCTTTTTCCGGCGGCTTCATATCGCTGCTCAGCGGGCCTACGCGATAGTTGAACGGGATGTTCGAATTCGCGTATTTCTTATAGAAGAGCTTGCGAACCCGCTCCATAACCATGTTGCCGGTCGTGTAGTTTACCGTGGGCAGGAGCAGGGCGAAGATCGTCGGGGAAAAGTGCGTGATGGTATCGCCTTTACGCAGGTTCGTGCGCAGGATCTCGAGCAGGCCGTTCATGATGTTGTCCTGCTTGATGCTGTCCATGTTCGGGTCGTCCGGATCGCCGACCATGATAACGGCGAGGAACATCGTGGAACCGAGCCGTTCGAGGTTGCGCATCTGGAGGTTGTAAATCTCCTTGAACACGGCGTATTCGCAGACGAACGCGCCGCGCTGCTCGCCGCTTTCGCGCAGCTCGTTGCGGATGGACTCCAGGTTCAGATCCAGCGTTTTGCCGGCACGCACGATCTGCTTGTAAAACTCCTGCATGTCGTCGCTCGGACGAACGCCGAGATAGCGGTAGTTCAGGTGCATCACGTGCTTGTACTGGACGAGCGCCTCGCTGGTGCGGTTCGTGCTGATGAGCGCGCTCATCAGCTCCATGTGCAGCCGGTCGTCGAAGTTGTCCACCGCAAGCGCCTGACGGCACACGCAGATAATCAGCTCGTAGTCCTTCTCCTCCTTGAGCAGCTCAATGTAGGAGTAAACGGCGGCCATGTAGCGGTTGTGCAGCGTCGTCGCGCGCGAAAGCGCCCATTCGTTCTGCTCGGCGTTTTGCAGCAGATCGCCGGAATACAGCTCCATCATCCGCTTATACAGCGCATGCCGGACGGCCCTGTCCGGCTTTCCGGCGGAGAGCTTATCGAGGATATCCTCGATTTCATACACGTCCACCGTCATCCCCGGCAGCATTTCCCAATGGTACGCGCCGCGGTCGGCCACAATGCAGCCGCCCAGCCGCGGATGAATCTGGTTCAGCAGCGCGCGCAGGCGGCTGACGAGCGTTTTCAGCGCGCTTTCGGGGTTGGCGCTGCGATCGTCCGCCCAGAGGGTGGCCAGCAGCCGGTAGTTCGGCACGGGCTGCCCGCGGTTTAAGATCAGATATTCGATCAGATTGGCGCCCTTGCGTGATTTCGCCGCAAGATACTCCACATGCTGCTCGTCGATATAAATCGCAAAGTTGTCCATCAGCTGGATATGAAACCGATTGCTCATCTCTGCTCCCCTGTCGTCCGCTTCATTATATGGTTCATGATACATTTTACCATATTACCTCCCCGCGTGCAACATGCGTTCAACGTTTAAACAACCGTTTCTTCACATTTTCCGGAAATTCTGCATATCGCTGCGCCGTTTCCGCGTTGATCTTTCCCCGCTCCGCCAGGCGCACCAGTTCGGCGTCCATCGTGTTCATTTCTCCGCCGGCAGCGGCGGAGATGGCGTTGTCCAGCCGGTAGGTATAGCCGTCACGGATCAGCGTGCGGATCGCCGTCGTCGCACGCATTGCCTCAAAGACCGGCACGGGGCGGTTATCCTCGCCGGGAACGAGCCGCTGCGAAACGACGGCGCAAAGCGCCATCGAAAGCTGCAGGCGAATCTGTTGCTGCTGCTCGGCGGGGAACGCGTCCACAATGCGGTCGATCGTGCGCGCCGCGCCGATGGTGTGCATCGACGAAAGCACAAGATGCCCCGTTTCCGCCGCCGTAATGGCCGTGCGAATCGTCTCCGCATCGCGCATTTCTCCGAGCATCAGCACGTCCGGCGCCTGGCGCATCGCGGCGCGCAGCGCGCGGGCGAACGTCGGCGCGTCGTTAGGCACCTCGCGCTGGCTGACCAGCGATTTCTGGTGCGGGTGCAGGAACTCGATCGGATCCTCGATGGTGATGATGTGGCCCGGCCGCGTGCGGTTAATCCGGTCGATCAGGCAGGCAAGCGTAGTGCTCTTCCCGCTTCCGGCAGGGCCGGTAATGAGAATCATTCCGCTCCGCTCGTCCGCAAGCCGCATCACGTTTTCCGGTATCTGCATCTTCACCGGGTCGGGCAGTCCGAACGCCACAATGCGGCAGATGGCCGCCAGCGTGCCCCTCTGCCGGTACGCGTTGCAGCGGAACCGGCTCAGATCCTTGATTGCAAAGGAAAAATCGTCGTCGCCGTTTTCCTCCAGCGCGTCGGTTCTGCGTCCGGCCAGCTCATAGGCCGCGCCAATCAGTTCCTCCGCCGCCGCAGGGGTCAGCTTCTCCTCCGACAGCGGCGTCAGCTGTCCGTTGCGCTTCGTCTCAACCGGCGAGCCAGGAATGATGAACACGTCCGATCCGTCCATCTGCACGGCCTGCCGTAAAAAATCAATCAGTCGTTCCATTCATCCTCCGTCTGCGCAAGCAGGCGATGCTCCGTCCAGCGAACGCCCTGCGGCGTCCGAACCGCGGCGCATTCCAGCGCCCGCCCGTTTACCTCTTCTCTCCATACGAACGTGCCCTGCGCGTCCAGCGTCACTCCTTCTGGCAGCGCCGCCCGCAGCGCCGTCTCGTCTCCGCCGCAGGCTGCGTTCAGCGCGTCGAGCTGCGCAAGCGTCCGCTCGGCCTGCGCATTCAGGCGGCAAGTCGCCTCCGTCAGCCGCGCGCTGCGCTCGGACAGCGTCAGATCGCCGCGCGCGCTCATCAGCGTCAGCACGCCCAGCATGCTCACCGTCAGCACGACGAGAATCAGGATCAGCATCGCCGCGCCGGGAGCCATTTTCATCCGCCGTTCGTTCACCGCTCCGCCTCCCCGCCTGTATAGCGCGCCAGGGGCAGCGCAAAGAGCGCCTCGCCGCCGCTTTCGGCGCGCACCTCGGCTTCCGACAGCACGCCGGCTCCCGTCTTTTCCTGCGAGAGCAAAACCTCCAGCGCAAAGCGCTCCGCCTCGCGCCGCCACAGGCCGTCCTCCTGCGCGAAACCTTCGCCCGAAAGCAGCGCCTGCATTCCTTCCGTTCCACCTGCCGCATACAGCCGCTCGGCCAGGTTCTGCGCCTCGCACAGCGCGTCGTCCATTACGCCCGCGCGCGCACTCTTTTCATATGCCTGGGCGTATATGCGAATCATCACCGTCGCCGACAGCGCGAACAGCAGCACGGCCGCCATCAGCTCCATCAGCAGTACATTCGCCCGGTTGCTCTTTTTCATGCTTCTCCCTCACGCGGCGTCGATTCGTTCCGCGCGCGAAGCGCGGCGTAAACCGTAATCTCCCTGCCGCCCGCATCCGTCACGCAGATTCGGAGCAGCCCGCCGTCCTCCTCCGCGCGCATGCCGCGCGCCGGGCATATCGTCTCGCCGCCCTCCGGGTCGAACGGCCGCTCCCGCGACGTATACAGTTCCCGCAGCGAACCGTCGCTGACGTAGATACGCTTGATATAGCGCTCTCCGTCCTCCTCGCTGGCAATGCACAGCACGTCCATTCCGTCGATCTGTTCGACGGCGATCGCCCCCGCGCGGTCGTCCGCGCGCGCCGCGTTCCGGAGGAAAGCCGAGATCACCCGGTCGCTTCCATGGCGCTCCGTGCGCGCCGTCGTGCCGCAATACGCCTGCGCGCCGAACACCGCCAGCATCGTCGATACCACCGCGAACAGCGTCAGCAGCGCCAGCACGGCAATTCCCGGCAGCGCCTGCGCCGCCCCGCTTCTTTCTCTCTTCATCTGCCGCTCCTTGCCACAACCTGAATTTCCGGCATCAGGTTCGAGGCGAACGCATCGTAAAAGACCGCATAGCGGTTCTGATTATAGCGCAGGCCGTAATGCTCGCGCAGATACTGCAAATCGGGCGGGTACGCGCCCTCTACGGCGTAGCACGTCAGCGCGGCGTTCTTCACCGCGTCGCGCACCAGCCCGGCCTCCGCGCTTCGCCCCATATGCGAAATCCCGGCGGCAAGCGCCGCGCACGCTGCAAGCGTCAGTGCAAAACCCGCGGCCGCCGCCGCGTTCCTGCGTTTCGCCACTTTCAAGACCCCTTTCTCACGCCATGCTCGTGAGGATTCCCGCCATCGGCAGCATCACCGAAAGCAGAATCGCCCCCACCGCAACAGCCAGCAGCGCAATCATCACCGGCTCCACCAGCGATACGGCACGCGAAACGCCGTCCTCCACGCGCTGCTGGCAATCCTGCGCGATGCGCTCCATGACCTGCGCGTCGCGTCCTGACAGCGCGCCCATGCGGATCATACCCGCATGCAGCGGCTCGAACAGCCCGCACGCGGCCAGCGCCTCGGCGAAGGGCGCGCCGCCGTCCATCGCCGCGCGCACCGCTTCCAGCTGCGCCGCAGCCTCTTCATCCTCCAGCGCGGCCGGAGCCATGCGCAACGTATCGTCGAGCGGGAACCCACCCGAGAGCAGCATCGAAAGCACCGAAGCCGTCCGTGCGGCCGACAGCTGCGCGCGCAGCCTGCGCAGGCCGGGGAAAAGCCTGCGCAGCATAGCTTTCACGCGCCCGCGCGCCTTCGTTTTCATCAGGATCAGGCACGCCGCCGCAAACAGCAGCGCCGCGCCCACCAGCGCGACGATCGTCCATCCCGCCGCCGCGCCCAGGCGCATCAGCGCGCTGCCCGCACTCTCCTTTCCAACGCCCATGCTTTCGAGCACCCGCCGGAACACCGGCAGCACCTTCCACAGCATAACCAGCACGATCAGAACCAGCATCGTGCCCAGCGTCAACGGATACGCCGCCGCGTCCACCAGCGCCGCGCGCACGCGCGCTTCTCTGTCATAATATTCGCTCAGGCCGCGCATTACCTCTTCCATTCGGCCGCTTGCCTCGCCGATGGCGGCCATCTCCGCCAAATAGCCGGGGATTCCCGGCGTCCGCCGCAGCGCCTCCGGCAGCGATCCGCTTTGGGAAACAGCGGCGCACAGCGCCGCATAAACCGAATCCTCCGCGCCGTTCTCTTCCGCAAGCGTCTCCAGCCCGTCGTCCAGCATCATTCCGGCCTCATACAGCAGCGCAAGCTGCATGCACAGCCCGCTCAGTTCCGACGCGGGCAGCCGCTTTTTCCTCTTTAGCATGCTTCCTCCTCAATAATACCGCTCTACGGTGTAGCTTGCCGGTTTGGGCAGACCATGCACTTCGGCCGTCGGGTCGAACTGCTCCTCGTGTCCGTCGACCGTCGCGCTCACCCACGCGTGGTAGTTCGCGTCCGCGTAGCCGATCAGCAGCTTCGCCGGAACGCCTTCAATGCGCAGCAGGCTCACCATCAGCGCCGCAAGGTCCTGGCAGGTGCCCATGTGCGTTTGCAGGCATTCGTCAATTTCCGGCAGCGTACCCGCCGGGAGCGACAGCGCGCGCACGTAATCGTAGACAAAATCGGCGCGCATGAACGCGCAGATCGCGTCGTATTTCTCCAGCGCGCTCGCCGCGTCTCCGCAGGCGGACGCGGCCGCCGCAAGCAGCTCCGCATCCTCCGGGTCGTAATTGACATACTGATTCGGGCAGAGAAACGGCGCGTTTTCGTCTTCCATTTCCACCTTCAAGCGGATGCGGCCCTCCTGCGAATATTTCGAGCCGGACGTGTTCTGATAGAGCGTGCAGACGTACGATCCGTTTCCGTATTGCAGCGGGATGGTTTCATATTCGCCGTCGGAATTGAGATCGTATGTGACCATATTCTCATCCTTCGAAACGCGCAGCTTCATCCGCTTTTTCGACGCTTTCGCCTGCGCGCGGAGATATCCTTCGGAAATGTGACTGACGTCCAGCGTCAGCTTCCCATCGGAACGCGACGTTTTTCCGGAAGTTCCTCCGCCCGCGGCAATGCAAAAAACCGCTATGGACACTGTCAAAATTATGAGCAGTGTCACAGCGGCCGCACACCGAACGGATTTAAGTTTACGCATGAAATAGCCTCCCACGAATTCCGCGTTCGGTCACATTATATTACATTTGAAGTTTTATTTCAAGTATTTCGCGTAACTAAATCCCGATTTTTTCTTCTTTTTTGCGCGTTTATTCGCTGATTTTTCCGTTCGCCTCCAAAAAAGCCCGGCATCCGCGGATCAGGCTGGCCAGCATTTCCGGCCCTCCATGTAACCGCACTTCTCCCTCTCCGCCATCCAGCGCGACCCGCACGTCGCCGAAAGCGGCGCTTCCGAGCGCAAGCACGTCGCCGCGACCGCCCGCTCGCAGCGCCGCCGCCACGCGCGCGCGCTGCACTTCATCCATGCCGACGAACGCATCGCACGCGTCGCACGCCGATGCAAGCTCCGCGCCGTCCATCGTCATCACCTTCTCGCCGGTCAGCACGCCCGCCTGCGGACGCACCAGCCCCGTCGCGCGCAGAACGCCCTCCGGCAGCCGTTTTTCGCTCATCAGCACCGGCCGCAGCAGCGGGGCGAAGCTGTGCGCATAGCGCGGCGCATCGCCGTTCGGCGCGTCGCCCACGGCTACAAGCCCCAGGAACGTCATTTCCGTCTCCGGCTCGCGCGCCTCCCCATCCAGCTGCTTGGTGGCAAACGCCAGCGCCTGCAGGCCTTCGCGCTCGATGCGCCGCGTCGAATCCATCACCTTGGCGCGTTCAAAATCGAGCAGCGGACGCTCCTTGCCCTCCTGCACCTTCAGGCATCTGCGCAGCACGGCCTCGGGCGCGCCCTTCGCGTAGGCACGCAGGCCGCTTCCCTCGCGGTGGATGGTCGTTTCAATGCCGCGCGCGTCGTCATAGGCGATACGCTCCACGAGCGGATACTGCCGCGCCATACGCTCCGGCGCAAAGCTGAGCGCTTCGGCGAACCGCTCCAGCGGCGCATAATCGGCGCAGCCCAGCGCTACGCCGGCCGTCAGCATCATCCACGAAGGCTGGCGCTTGAGCCGCTCTACGGGGCACAGCGCAAACGGCGCGCACGCGCCGCGCACATGCTCGTTTCCCTCCAGCAGCATTTCCGCATCGAGCGCAATCGTCCGCGCCGTGCCGAGCGCCTCCACGGTCTCCGCGTCGTCGATTTCCACGCCCAGGCCCTTCTGCTGCTCGAGAAACCTGCTCACGGCGCGCTTATAGAACATGTCGCGCACAGGCGCGACAGACTGAATCAATCGCTGCATTCCCGCTCCTTCATCCTATTCCGCAATGAGACCGCTGTT
This sequence comes from Clostridiales bacterium, assembly GCA_004557805.1. GTDB lineage: Bacteria > Bacillota > Clostridia > Christensenellales > Aristaeellaceae > Aphodomonas. Next base: position 11,687 of record SFFS01000069.1, read on the forward strand.
CCGCAAAAATTCGCCGGGCACAAAAAGATGGCCCGCCAGCTGCGTCTGCGCGCCGTCGACATAGAACCGCACGCGCGCCACGCCCTCAAATTCCGTCATCGTGTTGACGATTGCATAAATCAGGTTTCGCTCCTGCCTTTCGTCCATTCCGGCGCAGGCGTCGGCAAAGCTCTGCGTGAGGTTGATCAGCGCGCTGTCGCCCTCGATCTTCACGCCGATCACATCCGCGTCGGTCACGCCTTCGGGCATTGCGGCGCAGAGCGCCGTATCCTCCGGAGCGCGCATCATCTCGCGCAGAAGCTGGCGCGGCGAGGTGCGGAACCGCTGCGCGACAGGCCGCTCAACGGCCTCCAGGCCCGAACCGTCGGCCAGCGGATAATAGATATTGCGCACGTCGGCGGCATACGCCGAAAACGCGTCGCGGCGCATCACGCCGTTGTCCGCCTGCCAGACGGCCCCGTCGGGCAGTTCCATCTCCGTTACCGGCGAGCCGCCGATATACGCGATCACGCCGTCGAGCTGGCGGACATCGACAAAATCGCCGCCGT
>SFFS01000070.1 GCA_004557805.1 Clostridiales bacterium
CTATGCGAAAAACTCTTCCTCTTTCCTTTCTGCTGTTCACATCAGATGCATCGCTATTTGGCTGGCTGTTTTGACTTGATCTCAGGTAGACACTGTCTAGCGCAAAAAAGGTTTCCTTTGAAGGGGCATGGGGAAACTTTCCTTTTTCTAAAGGAAAGTTTCCCCATAACGTCCCCTACGTATCCTCTCACTCAAACCTGTCTCGGCTCGCCCACAGACCCAGCGCAGGGTTGCGGACGAAATAGATTTCCTCGCCGTCGGGCAGCGTGTTCCAGCCGTCGCTGAGCGTTTCAGGATTGTAGCGCTTTACGGTTTCGGCGTAAGGCGCCCAGTTGAAATGCACCTGGCGGATTTCCTCCTCCGGCACCTTCTGCGTGCAGTAGGTGATGGAGAAGCGGCCGTCGGACGAACCGTGAATGAGGTGCGCCGCCGCGCCCAGATTCTCCTGCAGATCGCGGTTTTCCTTTACAAGGCGCAGCACGTTTTCACGGCCGCAGTAGCCGTATTTGCGAATGATCGCGTCGATGCCCATATCCTCGCCGAAGCGCTCCACGCCGGGCGCCAGAATGACCAGTTCGCCGCCGTCGGCGATGGCCATGCGCGTGCGATAGACGGCCTTGTTGCCCACCCATGTGGTTTTGAACTCATGCTCGTCGAGCAGAACGACGCACTTTTTCATCGGCTTATCGACGAAAATCATGTTCGTCTGCTGCGCGAGGGCCACGGCCTCTTCAAAGGCGCGTCTTTCGCGCCCGATAAACAGCCCGTGCATCTGGATTTCGCCCTTGGGCGCGGTGGTCACGGTGAGGATATAGCACAGCGGCACCTTCTGCAGGAAGTGCTCCTCCGCATAATCGAACACCTTGCGCACGGGCGAGAAATCGCGGCCCATAAGCCGCTCCAGCCCATAGAACGCGCCGAGCATGTGCACGATGTTAATCATATCCCTGCCGCCGCAGCCGACGAAAAGGTTCTTGCCATAGTTGGCCATGCCCACCACTTCGTGCGGCACAACCTGCCCGATGGACAGCACCAGATCATACGACGGATCGACGACGAGACGGTTCACCTCAACCGGAATGGCCTCGTTGACCAGCCCTTCGGAAACCTCCGTGACGTATTCCTGCGGCACCTCGCCCAGCTTGACGACGTCCTCGCGCCAGTTATGCACGATAAACCGCTCGAGCGGGATATCGCCGTACATCTGGCGGATCTCTTCGTCCGTCATGGGCACGTGCGTGCCGAGCGTAGGCATAACGTCCACCTGGCAGGTATCCTTCAGGACGTGATAGAGGTGATTGGCAATCTTGCCCGCACCGGAATGGAAGCGCGTAAAATCCGGCGGAAGCAGCAGCACCTTGCGCAGGCGATCCTTTTGAGAAAGGATCGCCAGGTCAAGCGCCGCATACAGTTCGGAATCGAGCAGCCCCTCGGGGCGCTCGGAATACAGCGACATACGCTTCATAGGGAGATTCCTCCGCAAATCAGGCGTTGTAGGTGGAAGCGACGATGTTGCCGCCCTTGCCGGTCCAGTTGGTGTGGAAGAACTCTCCGCGCGGCTTGTCCACGCGCTCGTAGGTGTGCGCGCCGAAATAGTCGCGCTGGGCCTGCAGGACGTTGGCGGGCAGGCGCTCGGAGCGATAGCCGTCGAAGTAGCTCAGCGCCGAAGCGAACGCCGGCACCGGGATTCCGTTCATGATGGCTTCCGCGCAGACCTTGCGCCAGCCGTCCTGACGGCTTTCCACAGCCTCGTGGAAATACGGGTCAAGCAGCAGGTTCGTCAGTTCCGGGTTCACGGTGAACGCATCCTTGATCTTGCCCAGGAACACGCTGCGGATGATGCAGCCGCCGCGCCACATCAGCGCAATGCCGCCGTAGTTGAGGTTCCAGCCGTAATCCTTGGCGGCCTGGCGCATGAGAGCGTAGCCCTGCGCATAGGAGACGATCTTGGAGGCGTACAGCGCCTGACGGATGGCGTTGAGGAACGCTTCGCGGTCGCCGGTGAACTTCACTGCCGGACCGTGCAGCACCTTGGAGGCGGCCACGCGCTCTTCCTTGATGGCGGACAGGCAGCGGGCGAACACGGCTTCGCCGATCAGCGTGAGCGGCACGCCCTCGTCCAGCGCGGCGATGGCCGTCCATTTGCCGGTGCCCTTCTGGCCCGCGGTATCGAGAATCTTATCGACCAGCGGCTGGCCGTCCTCATCCTTGACGGCGAGAATGTCGCGCGTGATCTCGATGAGGTAGCTGTCCAGCTCGCCCTTGTTCCATTCGGTCAGCGTAGCGCTGATTTCATCCGGCGTCATGCCGAGCATGAATCGCATCAGCTGATAGGCTTCGCAGATCAGCTCCATATCGCCGTATTCGATGCCGTTGTGCACCATCTTGACGAAGTGGCCCGCGCCGCCCTCGCCGATCCAGTCGCAGCAGGGTTCGCCGCTGGCGGTATGCGCGGCGATGGTCTGAAGAATATCCTTCACATACGGCCACGCGGCGGGAGAACCGCCGGGCATCAGCGACGGGCCGGTCAGCGCGCCTTCTTCGCCGCCGGAAACGCCCATGCCGATATACAGGAAGCCCGCATTCTCCACCTTCTTGCAGCGGCGGATGGTGTCCGGGAAGTGGCTGTTGCCGCCGTCGATGAGGATATCGCCCGGATCGAGCATCGGCAGGAGCTTGTCGATCATCATATCGACGGGCGCGCCGGCCTTGATCATCATCAGAATACGGCGCGGCTTTTCGATGTTGGCCAGCAGTTCTTCCAGAGAATAGCAGCCGATAATGTCCTTGCCCTTGGCGGGGCCTTCGACGAAGGCGCGGACGTGCTCCGCAGTGCGGGAATAGACGGCCACAGAATAACCATGGCTGGCCATGTTCAGTGCGAGGTTGCTGCCCATGACGGCGGCGCCGATCAGACCAAAGTTCTGCATGGAAAACCCTCCTATATTAAGCAATATATTTCTGATGAAATAGTAGCATCCGCCTGAAATTTCGTCAAGGCAAAGACAAAGGGCAAATGCGCCGCGGGTTTTATATTTTTCGCGCGCAGACGCGCTCCAGGGAACGGCTCCCGCGCGGCGAAGCCGCCCTGAAAAACAAAATGCGGCATAAAACCGTTCCCGCGCTCATACATATCAATACACGGAAAGGAGGGGGGCAATGAAATTGCTGCGGGCGCTGGAAAAGCCGCTGAAGCGGCTTGGCGTTGAGCGTGCGGCGTGCATCGTATGTCTGCTGGCCGTGACGGCGTGCTATCTGGGCATGCAGCCGGGCGGCGACCTGATGGCGCAGACGCGTACGAGAGAGCTTCCCGTTTATTCGGTAGACCGAAACGACGGGAAAATCGCAATCAGCTTCGACGCGGCATGGGGCGCCGAAAACACGCCGGCGCTGCTGGATATTCTGGACGAATACGGCGTAAAGACGACCTTTTTCCTGGTCGGCACCTGGACGGAAAAATATCCGGAAATGGTCAAGGAAATCGCAGCGCGCGGGCACGAGGTGGAAAATCATTCCACCACGCATCCGCAGATGTCCAAACTTTCAGAGGCGAAGATCATCGAAGAGCTGCGCGTGAACGCCGACCGTATCGAGCAGATTACCGGAAAGCGGCCCACGCTGTTCCGTCCGCCCTACGGCGATTACAACGATTCCGTCGTCCGCGTCAGCCGGGCGCAGGGATACGAATGCGTACAATGGAACGTCGACTCGCTGGACTGGAAAAACCGCGGCGTCGACGATCTGATTGCGCGAGCGACAAAGAACAACGCGGCGGGAGACATCGTGCTGTTCCACAACGATTCCAAGTATATCGTGCAGGCGCTGCCCGTCATCCTGGCAAAATACCAGGCCGAAGGGTTCGAGGTCGTGCCGGTGAGCGAGCTGCTTTTACAGGGCGAAACCACCATCGACCATACGGGCAGGCAGCACCAGAAAGAACCTGCGACAAACACAATTTGAGAGGATTTGCAATGGATAAGCCAATCAATACACTCAGCCTTACCGGCCGCATCGCGGAAATGCCGGCCTTCAGTCACGACGTGTTCGGAGAAGCGTTCTATCAGCTGACCCTGGCGGTGCCGCGCCTTTCGGGCGTAAACGACATGCTGCCGGTGACGGCCAGCGAACGGCTGCTGGAGCTGGTCAGCCCGCAGCCGGATATGCTTCTGCATCTGGAAGGACAGGTGCGCTCCTATAATAAGATGGTGGACGGCGTGGGCAGGCTGCTCATTACGGCGTTCGCCCAGCGGCTTTCCGCATCCGAAACGGACGAAAACCCCAACGTCGTGCAGCTTTCGGGCGCGCTGTGCAAGCCGCCGGCCTATCGCACTACGCCCTTCGGCCGCGAAATCGCGGATATGATGCTCGCCGTCAACCGCGCGTTCGGCAAGAGCGACTATATACCCTGCATCGCCTGGGGACGCAACGCGCGCTTCGCCGCGCGGCTTTCGGTAGGCGACCACATCGCCGTGGAAGGCCGGCTGCAAAGCAGGCCGTATCAGAAACAGCTCTCCGACGGCACCGTGCTGGAAAAAATCGCCTATGAGGTCAGCGTCAGCCGGCTGGAGACAAAATCCCCCGCCGAAATGGAGGATGCGAAAATCGAATAACGCGAGCGGCGCGTTCTCGCGGAACGGTTCAGTCTGAAAACGGCGTGACTTTTTTGCGGTCGCGCCGTTCGGTTTTGCCGGGTTTATCGCATCTCGTATACCATCGGCGTAAACCGCAGCCCGTTTACAACCTGTTCCGCGCCCGTATCTCTGAAGCCCAAGTTTGCGATATATAGGAACGGCATACGGCGACGAGTTTACCGTCATTTTTATCAGAACGGTTCGCCTTCCGGACAGCCTGAAACAGCCGTTTCCCAATCCCCCGTCCGTGATATTATCCCTCGACAAAAAACTAGGCGATATGCGTCCCCTCGTTCCTTACCGCAATAACCCCGACCAGTTTTTCCTGAACAAACGCCCCATACCAGCAAAGCCTGGACAGATACCCATCCTCATGGATGCTTTATAAAATTCGTCTATCCCCTCTTCGGCGCAGCCGGGAGCTTCGTACTCCTGAAACGCCCACCAGACCAGACTCAGCGCTTCTTCTGTTTCTTCCTTCGGAATTTCCCGGATAGAACAGTCGAATTCCATACTTTCATCTCCAAGCAGCCAGGTTCTATTTCCCGTTCGAATTCGAGCCGGCAGAATCGCGTTATTTTACCTTTTCTATGGTATCATGACACACCGTACCATTCTCGGCGATCGTAAACTTCCTGATGAATTTTGAATGGCGTTTCAATACGCCGAACGCATACCAGTCATGCGTGCAAAACACCTTGCAGAATTCCGGATACCCATGTTCCTTACAGGTATCGAAATACAGACACCTGCTGATCTCATAAGTAAATCCTCTGTCGTCATCCTGCAGGATTTCGATATCCCAGCAGATTTTCTTTTCGCCCTCCAGATCATCCAGCAGCGACCGCCTTACGATTTCATATCCGTTCGGAAGCAGATCCGCGCCCTCATATAAAACGGATGAAAGCTTTCGGAAAAAGGCGCACATGGAATCATACGCCTTGATTCCTTCCTCCTGCGTCAGACCCTTCTCGCGCAGAATCTCATATGCCGCCAGGCCGGAAAAAATATTCAGATATGAAGTGAACCTGCCTCTTTCGCTGCCCATATCCGCTTCATTCATATAGCGATAAAATCTGTCCTCATACTCTGCGGCAATATCGCCGGCAGGCAATGCGGTATGGTTCGCCGCATATTTTTTCAATTTCATTTTATATTCGGATATCAGCACCCGGCATGTCCTTTTCTCTTTCTGCGTCAGCATGCATTCGCCTCCCGCTCCCGATTTGCAGCGCCGTCCGGCCTTATGTTATCACCGAGCGAAAAAAAAGGACAAGAACAGCCGCGGCAAAGCGAACCGCCGCGGCCGTCAACCGGGTCTCTTTTTTGCGCCTCGCCCTTTCAGCACCCGCGCAGAAAGTTTTCCGCATACGCCTTCAGCGATTACAGCGAGTTGATTTTGCCCGGCCGGTCGTTGATCGACGTGCGCGCATATTCCGGCAGCGATGCGAAATACGCCCGCGCTTCTTCGTCGCGGCGCAAAAGCTCGTACAGATCGGGATACGTATCCATCGGTTCCCCTCCTTTTCGCGTTTGCGGTCAGTTTGCGCAGGAAGCGGTTTCGTCATTCCGCGCTCCGCGCGGAAAAAGCGCATTCAGGCTTGCAAAAACCGCGCCTTCCCGTATAATAGGAAGCGCAATGAACTTGTTAAAAAACGGGGGGCTTTGTCAGATGGAACTTGCACAGGCAATTACGAAGCTGGACGCGCTTCAGCGGAAAATGTTTGCGTATAACCATGCGATGGGCGTTCTTTATTACGACGGCGCGACGGCCGCGCCCGCCGGCAGCGCCGCGAACCGCGGCGAAACCATGGCCGTTCTTTCCGAGGCGGAATATCTCATGGCGACCGGCCCGGAAATGATCGATCTGCTCGATTTTCTCTACGCGCACAACGACGAGCTGACGCAGAAGCAGCGCCGCATCGTGGAAATGCTGCGCAAGGATCTGGCCGAGCTGCGCTGCATTCCGCAGGAGGAATACGCCGCCGCCTCGAAGCTGATGGCCGAATCGACCGCCGCATGGCACGAAGCCAAGCCCAGGAGCGATTTTTCGATCTTCGCGCCGTATCTGGAAAAGGTGATTGAAACCAAAAAGCGCTTCGCGCATTACGTCAAGCCGGACATAGACCCCTATGAATACTACCTCGACACCTACGAGCCCGGCCTGACCCGCCGCAAGTGCGACGAATTCTTCGCCGCGCTGCGCGCGCGCGTCGTGCCGCTGCTCAAGCGCGTACAGGCGGCCCGGCAGGTCGACGCGTCGTTCCTGACCGGCGATTTCCCGCTGGAAGCCCAGCGGAAGCTGTCCGACGAGCTGATGGAAATCATGCGTATCGACCGCAGCTTCTGCTCCATCGGCGAAACGGAGCACCCCTTCACCACCAACTTCACCAAGCGCGACGTGCGCATCACTACGCATTACTACCCCGACAACGCCGTCTCCTCGATGTACAGCGTCATCCACGAGGGCGGGCACGCGCTCTATGAGCTGCACACCGCCGACGAGGATATGTATAACGGTCTCGGCTCCGGCGTTTCGATGGGCCTCCACGAGAGCCAGTCGCGCTTCTATGAAAACCTCGTCGGCCGCAGCCGCGGGTTTGTGACGTTCCTCGCGCCGCGCCTGCGCGCGCTGTTCCTGCAGCAGCTCGGCGGCGTGTCCGACGACGCGCTCTATCGCGCGGTGAACCGCTGCGAAGCCAGCCTCGTGCGCACCGAAGCGGACGAGCTGACCTATTCGCTGCACATCATGGTGCGCTATGAAATCGAAAAGAAACTCTTCGCGGACGAGATCTCCGTCGCCGAAATTCCGCAGGAATGGAACCGGCTCTATCAGGAATATCTCGGCGTCACGCCCTCGTGCGACCGCGACGGCTGCCTGCAGGATTCCCACTGGTCCGACGGCAGCTTCGGCTATTTCCCGTCCTACGCGCTCGGCTCGGCCTACGGCGCGCAGATGCTCGCCCGCATGCGCGAGACGGTGGACGTGGACGCCTGCGAGAAAAACGGCGACCTCGCGCCCATCAACGCATGGCTCTGCGAGCACATCTGGCAGTACGGCTGCCTGTACAAGCCCGCGGAGCTGCTTGAGCGCGTGTTTGAAACGCCGTTCGATCCGAAGTATTACCTCGACTATCTCGAGACGAAATTCACGGAGATTTACGGGCTATGAAAAAGCTGCTGCTGATTCTCAACCCCAACGCGGGATTGCAAAAGGCGCGCAAGCTGCTGGCGGACACGGTGGCCATTTTTGCCAAATACGGCTATCTGTCCACCGTCTGCGTCACCGCCAAGCGCGGCGACGGCACGGAATTTGCGCAGGATCTCGCCGGAGAGCATGATCTCGTCGTCGCCTCCGGCGGAGACGGCACGCTCAACGAGACGATCACCGGCCTGATGCGCGGCGGGCACGCCGTGCCGCTGGGCTATATTCCGGCGGGCAGCACGAACGATTTCGCTTCCAGCCTCGGGCTTTCGTCCGATATTCTCCGCGCTGCGCGCGATATTATGGAGGGCTGCCCGCAGCCGCTCGACATAGGCCGCTTCCGGAACCGCTATTTCAGCTACACCGCCTCGTTCGGCGCGTTCACGTCCACGTCGTATTCCACGCCGCAGAACGTCAAAAACGTGCTCGGCCATGCGGCGTATGTGCTGGAAGGCATCAAGGATCTGCCCAACATCCGCCCGCAGAACGTCTGCCTTGAAGCCGACGGCCAGTCCTACGAGGGCGAATACCTCTTCGGCGCGGTATGCAATTCCACCTCGCTCGGCGGCGTGCTCAAGCTCGCGCCCAGCATGGTCGATATGAACGACGGCCTTTTCGAAACGCTGCTCATCCGCAACCCCGGAAACGCCATCGAGCTGCAATCGATCCTGACCGCGCTTACCGCGCGCAAATACGACACCCCCATGCTCACCTTCGTCCGCGCTTCGAAGCTCGTCTTTCAGGCGGATCCGAACATGCCCTGGACGCTCGACGGCGAATATGCCGAGGGCGCGCGCGAAATCACCGTTGAAAATATCCGCAGCGCCATCACGCTGATGGTGCCGGAAAAGAAGGTCGAATAATCCTCCGCATGTAAACAACGCAGAAAAAACGATCCGCCGGTTTTCCTGTCCGGCGGATCGTTTTTTTGATAAGATTTCTTTTGCTCAGCAGCCTGCCAGCTTGCGCAGGGTTTCCGCCTTGTCGGTCTTTTCCCACGGCAGATCGAGGTCGGTGCGGCCGAAGTGTCCGTACGCGGCAACCTGGCGATAGATCGGACGGCGCAGGTCGAGCGTGCGGATGATGGCGTTGGGCCGCAGATCGAACGTTTCGTTCACGATCTTCTCCAGCTTGTCCTCAGCGATTTCGCCGGTGCCGAACGTATCCACGCGCAGCGACAGCGGACGCGCCACGCCGATGGCGTACGACAGCGCCAGCTCGCACTTTCTGGCGAGCCCCGCCGCAACGATGTTCTTGGCGACATAGCGGGCGGCGTAAGCCGCGCTGCGGTCAACCTTTGTCGGATCCTTGCCGGAGAACGCGCCGCCGCCGTGATGCGCCACGCCGCCGTAGGTGTCGACGATGATCTTGCGGCCGGTCAGGCCGGAATCGCCCATGGGGCCGCCGATGACGAAGCGGCCGGTGGCGTTGACGAGGTAGCGGGTGTTGGCGTCGAGCAGGTTTTCATCGATGGACGGCTTAATAACGTTTTCGATGATTTCCTCGCGAATCTGCGCTTCGGTGGCCTCGGGATCATGCTGCGCGGCGATGAGCACGGAATCGACGCGAACGGGACGGCCGTCCTCGAATTCAACCGTCACCTGGCTCTTGCCGTCGGGGCGCAGCCAGGGCAGCGTGCCGTCCTTGCGCACGGCCGCGAGGCGGCGGCTGAGGCGATGCGCCAGCGCGATGGACGTTGGCATCATTTCGGGCGTTTCGTCGGTAGCGTAGCCGAACATGATACCCTGATCGCCCGCGCCCAGATCGTCGCTCGTCTGGCCTTCGCGGGTTTCAAGCGCCTCGTCCACGCCCTGCGCGATGTCGGGGCTCTGGCCGTGCACGGCGGTAAGCACCGAGCAGGTGCTGCCGTCGAAGCCGTACTTGGCGCGGTTATATCCAATATCAGTGATAACGCCGCGGGCAATATCGTCGATCGGCACATACGCGCTCGTCGTAATTTCGCCCATCACCAGCACAAGGCCCGTCGTGGTCGCCGTCTCGCAGGCCACGCGCGCCATGGGATCCTTGGCAAGAATCGCGTCCAGCACCGCGTCGGAAATCTGGTCGCACATTTTATCGGGATGTCCCTCGGTGACGGATTCGGAAGTGAAATAGCTGCGCATTTTGTTTCTCCTTTCTTCTTCGGCAAAAAAGAACCTCTCTGCGAAGGGCAGAGAGGGAAGCAACGATCTTGGCCTCATCTGCCAGCGCTCGCGCGCTGTGGGAATTGGCACCGCACGCCTTGCGCCGGTTGCCGGGTTTCATCGGGCCCAATCCCTCCGCCTCTCTGGATGAGTTGCATATGAAGTTTTCGATCGGCGATACCATACCACGAAGCTGCGGTTTTGTCAACCGCGGATTTTGTTCAGCGGAACAGCGCTTCGTTTTTCTCCAGCCATGCGGCCACGCTCGGCGCCGTATCCCGTGCGGCGGCTTTCGCGCCGACGCTGCCGCCTTCCATCGCCACGCCCCATCCGGCCGCACGCAGCATGGTCACGTCGTTGTCGCCGTCGCCGAAGGCCGCGATTTCTTCGCGGCGCACGCCCAGCCGCTGCGCCAGATAGCAAAGCGCCGCGCCTTTATCCACGCCCACGGGCATCACCTCGAAGTTATTGATCCACGAGGTCGTGATCGTCACGTCTTCAAGCGCACGGCAGGCCTCCCGCGCGCGCACGAACGCCGCATGATCGTCCGCTCCGGTGAATTCGGCGAATATCTTCAGAATGGGGCCCTGGAAAACGCGCTCCATCGCGCCAGGCCCGGCGATGGTTTCCGTACCGTATGCGCGCATCGCCGCAAAAAGGCTGCGTTCGCGCGATTCCTCCAGCGCCTTCTCCCACGAATAGGCGATCATTCCGCGGCCGTAGGCGCAGACGTGCAGCCCCTCCGCACGCATGATTTCCATCGCGCGCCGCGCCGTCGCTTCGGGCAGCGGGCGCATAAAGTGCGTGACCCCGCCGGCGTAATCCTCCACCTGCGCTCCGTTAACGCCGATGCAATATGCCGTGGGCAGCCCTGCGCGCTCGAACAGCGTCCGGATCGACGAAGGCGCGCGGCCGCTCGCCGGTACAAACACCGCGCCCTGCGCGGTATATTTCTTCAAAAGCGCGACGGCTCTTTCATCCACATGTTCCGCGTCGCGCAGAATGGTGCCGTCCAGATCCGATGCGATCAGCTTTATCATTCGTAAAACGCTCCTTTTCAGAAGGGTTCCTTCGTTTCAAACGCGCGGCCGTCCCAAAGCGTAAGCCTCACGGCCCACAGCCGCTGCGCACGCACGCCGTATTTCCGGTTGAGCGCGCGGTCGCCGTATTTGTCGTCGCCCAGAATGGGGTGCCCGATGTGCGCCAGCTGTGCGCGAATCTGATGCGTGCGGCCCGTGGGGATTTCCACCTCCAGCCGCGAAAGCCCGCCTTCCTCGGAAAGCACGCGATAGCGCGTCTCGATGGGCAGCGCGCCCTTCTGCGGCGCGTCCAGCACGCGCACATGCGCCGCCTGCGCGTCCTTCAAAAGCCAGGCGCGCAGCGTTTTTTCGGCGGGTTCGGGCGTTCCGCGCACCAGACAGCGATACGTCTTATGCACCCGCCGCTGCGCAAACGCCTCGATCGCCTCGTCGCGCGCCGCCTCGGTTTTCGCCAGCAGCAGCAGGCCGCCCGTCTGCGCGTCGAGCCGGTGACAGGCGAATACCGGCGCGCCGCAGCGGCGGGCGCAGAGCGTCTCGGCGGAACCAGGCCCCTGCGTGGGCATCCCCTGCCGCTTGACAAGAATAAGAAATTCTTTATCCTCGAAAAGAATTTCTGCGGGTCGTTCCGCTTCTCCGGAAAAAACGACGAGCGCATCCTGCGCGGCCGTCTGCGTTTCAGGTGGAACGCGCTTTCCGTTCAGCTTTACATCGCGCGCGCGAAAAGCTTCACGCAGCTGTCTGGGCGAAAGCTCCGGGAAGAGCTCCGCAGCAGCTTCGGCGGCAGACGTTCTGTCCAGCTCCTCCGGCACGGCTGCTTCATAGCGGATCAATGCACCACCCCCGCGGCCATGCCGCCCGCGCCCTGCATTGCTGCGCCGAAAGGCGGCAGCCAGCCGGGCGTCGTCCGGCACAGTTCGCCCACGAGCGCGTCCAGCTCCGGTCCGGGCATCACGCACAGCATCGAAGCCAGCGCCTCGCGCACGCCGCTCGCGGGCGCTCCCTGCTTGACCAGCAGGCGCAGATCCTCCGCCGCGTCGCCCGCGTCGATCCCCGGGC
>SFFS01000071.1 GCA_004557805.1 Clostridiales bacterium
TGATACGCCGCCGCCATGCACGCCGTACACATGCAGGAAATCCACGCGAACAAGAACTGGAAATTGCGCATGTCGTCGTAGTTTTTTCGGACGCTCTCCGTAACGATGCTGTTGCCGATGCTCCCGCTCATCGCGTTGCATATGGCAAGCATAATCCCGTATACCGCCGAATAAATGTAAAAATAATTCCCATAAACCGTCGTTGCAACCAGCCCGAACAGCGTGGAAACGATAATGCTGTCGAACGAGTTGCGGAACTTATCGCCCATCCGGCCCAGCAGCAGCGCGCCGACCTGACGCTTCAATTCCGCCGGCATCTGCAATCGCTGTTTTTTCCTGCAAATCAGGTCGGGATACCGCTTCAGCGCACAGCGCTGAATCAGCACGTTCGACACGACCGTCCCTGCGACCAGCAGCAGCACATAAACATAGAAATTGCGCGTAATGAGCAGCGCCGCAAACTGCGCGATATAGCGGATCACGTTTACGGCTGTACGGATGTTGCTGGTCAGATCCTGCCGCTGATCGGCCAGCAGAACGGTTTCTTTGTAGGCAAAAAGGAAATAGCTGACGACCGTATTGAGCAGATACAGCAGATACAGCGCGTACAGGTTGATCGTTTCCGGATACGTTCCATGGATCAGCCGCGTGAGGAACGGCGTCACGCACAGGCCGGCGGCCAGAATCACCGCTCCGACGATCGCGTATATTTTGCGTATAAGCGTCAGGTAGCAGCGAACCTTTTCCCTGTCGCCCTCCGCCATGGGCTTATACATGCAATAGACGATTGCGGTATTAAACCCAAGCTCCGCAAGGCTCAGCACCTCGAGGATCGCGGAAAACAGGCCGGAAAGGCCCGTATATTCCGCGCCCATAACCCAGAGGATCACCGTCCGGTTCAGAAACGGAAAAATGATGGAAACGATTCGGTTGACGATTCCCGCCGCGATGTTCCGCGCCGTGTTTCTGGTTCTGCTGTCCGCCATTTCGTATGTTCCTTTGCAAAAGCGTATTTCGGGGAATGCGCCCGCTCAAATCTCTCCCAGATAAATGCGTTCCAGCTTCCCAACGACGTTCCGCATATCCCACTCGTCCACGCCTTCGTTGTAGCGTATCTCGCCGCGCGGCTGCGCCGCAATCTGCGCGGCCCACTGCGCGGCGCCGGCCGCCAGCGGAATCTGGATAAAATAGTTTGAAATCGCCGCCGCCCGCGGCGTCGCATCGCTTGCGAAGCAGAGCACGCCCGCCTTCTGCGCTTCAATCACCGCAATGCCAAGCCCCTCGGATGTCGACGGGAACACAAACGCGTCCATCGCGTGCAGCAGGTCGGGCACGTCGCTGCGGTTTTCGGTGATTCTGCACCGCTCCTGCAGACCAAGCGCCTCGATTTTCGCCTGCGTCTGCGCCCGCCCGTCGCCCGCGCCCACCATCAGCAGATACGCGTCGGGGCGCAGGCGCAGAATCTCGCTGAAAACGTCGATCAGGAACGAATGGTTCTTCTGCGCGGCAAATCGCCCGACGTGCCCCACAACGAAAGCGTTTTCCGGAATTTCAAATTCCGCCCGCACCTCCGCGCGCGGCCGGAAGGCCTCGTACTTCGAAAAATCAATCCCGTTATTCAGCACAATAGAATCGGTCACATGGAAGGCCTCGTCGGCCTCGCGCCGCATTCTGTCATGGAGCGTAATGAAGCGCATATGACGGTATTTTGCCAGCTGCTTCGCGGCCAGAAAATTCAGCCGCGCCTTCGCCGATTTTCCATTCCACAGGCGGGTGATTTCGCTATGAATCGTGTGAATCAGCCGCGTATGTTCGTCCAGGTTTGCAAACCACACATAGCTGTTGATCATCAGATGCGAATGCAGCACGTCCGGGTTCAGCGCGCGCAGCTGCCGGCGCACGCACGCATACTCCCGCAGATTAAGCCATGCCTTTTCCGCCAGATTCCGCCATCTGCCCTTGACCCGATCGGAAATATATATAATTTTAATTCCCTGCTCCTCCAGCAGCTTTTCATACGGCGTATTCAGCCGGTTCAGGCACAGAATGGTCAGATCAAAGCGCGTTTTATCGAGCATCAGCGCGTAATCCTTCACCAGCGTTTCCGCGCCGCCCATGGAAAGGCCATGAATGAAATGCACCAGCTGCACCGGCCGGGGCGCTCCGCCCGCGCTTTTGATTTTTTCCGGCGCCATATGCGCCAGCCCGCCAAAGAGCAGCAAATAATACTGAAGGTTGAAGACATTCGGCCGCTGATAGACGCTCGCAAAGAACACGATGATATAGAAAAAACTGCGCCTTGTTTTCGTGCTGTTCTGTATCGCGCCCCACAAAAGTGAACCGTACATGAGAAGGAAACCGGCGATGCCGTAATCAATTACATATATTTTGTACGTCAAACCTCCGATTGCATTCGCTCTGGTATATCCGCTTCCGAAGCCAAAGAACGGCCGTTCGGCCAGTGCCTTTGCAAATAATGCGTCAACCGTTTCGTTGCTGCGGTTATCCCCCACCCAGCCGTCTTTCGTAATCGCAAGCCGCGCAAAAAGGTGATCGATCGCCGCGTTTCCGGTTTGCACATGCGGCAGAACGAGCACAGCCATAATCGCCGCGCAGACAAGCGCGCAGAATACCTTGGGCTTTTTCGTGCTGAGCAGGAGAACATAGATCCCGATCATCACAAAAAAAGCCAGCGACATCGTCAATATGCCTGCCAGAAGGATGATCCAGTTCGATTTTTTCCGCAGGTTCAGCCCGTCCGCGCACAGCAGCAGCGCGGCCAGCGTTCCCCAATAGCCCGGCTCGTTGCAGAAGCCGCACAGCTGGATATGCGATCCCTTATACAGGAATACAATCCCGTAGCTGACGTATTCCGAGCCGTACATTTCAACGTACCTTTCAATATAGTACGGCACAACCTGATGCGGCAGCGGCAGCGAAAGCTGGTACGATACATAGCAGACGATCGCCAGCACCGACGCATAAACCCACATTTTTCGTAAATACCGGAACGCCAGCCGCTGGCATTTCTCGCCGCTGAGGATGAACGCCGTCATCTGCAGCAGCATCAGCAGCCCGCGGAAGCGCCGCGGGCCATAGCTGTCCAGCACCGGCAGGAACGTCGCGATCAGGCACGATGCGAGCGGTATGGCCGCTTTTTTCAGGCTGAACCTTCTCTCCCGCAGAATCGGCAGCATGATAACGCCCCATGCGGCATACTGCGAATAGCGCAGGATCGCGTTCAGCAGCTCCTTCCGCTGCGTAATGCCCGACATCGCGTGGCCCCACAGGCTCAGAACCACCGAAGCCGCGAACAGCCACGCCTGCGCCTGCACCACCCAGCCTGTGCGCCTCTTATCGCTTGTAATCTCCATGGACTCCCTTTCCGTCATTCAAAAACGTATTCGACGAACGCTTCAACCGTCGATTGTATGTCGTACTTCTTTTCAATAAACTCCCGCTCCGTGCAGACATGCTCCGACGCGCGCGCTATACATGCGTCCGCCCATTGCTTCGCGTCGCCCAGCGGCAGGAATTCCACCAGCCCGGTAACCGCCGCCTCGCGCGTGATCGTATCGGCGATCACGCAGGAAAGCCCGCAGGCCTGCGCCTCCACCACAGTGTTGGGCAGCCCTTCGTAAAACGACGGGAACGCGAACACATCCATCGCCGACAGCACCGCCGGAATATCCGCGCGCACGCCCGCAAACACAACCGCGTCCTTTAGCCCGAGCGCTTCGGCCTGCCGCCGGACGGCTTCTTCCCCTTCGCCGCCGCCGGCAAGCAGCAGCTTCGCATCCGGCCGCCGCGCGTGAATTTCCCGGAATACTTCGAGCAGGAACGGATGGTTTTTTTGCTTGGCAAACCTGCCCACATGGCCCACGAGCAGCGCGCCGTCGCCCATTCCAAGCTCCGCGCGAACCCGCCCGCGGCCTTCTTCATCATAGCGGAATACGCTCAGATCGACCGCGTTGTGCAGCAGTCCCGCCGTCCCCTTCTCGATGCAGCCCTTTCCGAACACGTGCTCCGCCGCCTCCGTCGATGGCGCGATGCGCACGTTGGCGAAAAGCCGCGGCATAAACGCGCACAGCTTATGCACGAGCAGCGCATTTTTCGTGTTTCCGGCTCTTGAGTTTGTCGAGCGGTACACGCGCCTGCGCGCGCCGCCCATCCACGCCGCCAGCAGATCCAACGCGGCCGGCGTGTTCGATGAGGCGCGCAGAACGCACTTATACTGTTCCTTCCGCACGAGAGACGCGATCTCGCAGAAGTTTTTCAGCGGCTTCTGGGTCTTTGCGTGAATATGAAAAATCCGCCCGCCCAGCGCCTCGATTTCATCATCGTAGAAGCACTTTTCGTCCGTCGTCACAGCGAAATCCATCTGATACAGCGACCTGTCCAGATTCCGGTATATTTTCATCAGGATGGTTTCCGCACCCCCGGCGCTCATCCCTCCCATAATGCACAGCATGCGCTGCATAGCCTCTCTCCTTCCGCCGTGCGCGCCGCGCGCTTTATCCGGCCGCCTTATCTCTGGCGCTGTATTTCAGTTCGGCCTTCTCTTCGCCGACGCCTTCCGTGCTTTCCCGGCTGGCCAGAATTTTCACTGTGGCCAGCAAAATGCACAGATCCTCCAGAATGCCGGGCTTTGCGATATACATCAGATCCATCAGCAGCTTGTCGTAGGGCATGGTGTTGTATTTGCCGTACACCTGCGCATAGCTGGTCAGCCCTGCCCTCACCTGCAAGCGCAGCGCGAATTCCGGCAGCGTTTTTTCATATTCGGCCGCGATTTCCGGCCGTTCGGGGCGCGGCCCCACAAGGCTCATATCGCCCTTGAGAAGATTCAGCAGCTGCGGCAGCTCGTCCTCGCGGCAGGCGCGGATCACCCGGCCCACCTTCGTCACGCGCGGGTCGCGTTCCCCAGCCGACAGCACCGCGCCGCTATATTTTTCCGCGTCGACGCACATGCTGCGGAATTTCAGGATATTAAACTGCTTTCCGTCCTTCGTCAGGCGCACCTGTTTGTAAAGCGCGGGGCCGCCGTCGCTTTTCACGGCGAGAGCCGTCGCCAGCATCAGCGGCGAAAGCGCCGCCAGCGCCAGCGCGGAGACGACGATATCCATTACGCGCTTGGCAATGCGGTATTCCAGCGGCGGCGCGCTGCGCCTGCAATATTCAATCGGGAGATGAAACATATGCAGCGGCTCGGCCGCGCTCATCAGCACGTCGCCGATGCGCGGAATAACCAGCACACGGATATTGTGCAGCAGGCAATATTTCAGGATAACGTTGCGCTCGTGCGTGTGAACGCCGCTGAGGAACACCTCGCTGTAGCCGTCCAGCACAGTCAGATCGCGCGTCACTTCCTCCACGGCGAAGCTCCTGCGCACATCGTAGCGCGCCTCCAGCCCATAGGTGGAGATCAGCTTTTCCATGCCCTGCCGCACGTCGTAGACAATCGCCGATTTCAGCGGCGGATGCGCTGCAAAATACATCCGGTGCGCGACAAGCGCCCACGCCGTGCCGAGCGCGCACTGGCACGCGAACGCCGCCATGCCCGGCCAGATGTTCGGGCAGTGGATCGACAGCATCCAGATCACCAGAAACGCGGCGCAATCCGTTGCGCCCACGGCGATAATCTGTCCAAACGCCATATCGCGAATCTGCGCGATTTGCAGGCGAAACCCGTCCAGCTTGCGCGCGATGTGATAATACGCTATCGCGTACAGCACGATCAGAATCGCCGAAACCTGCCGGGAGTTCACCGTCATCGTTCTCGGTTCATAATACAGAAACCAGCAGCACAGGAACGGGGTCAACATCAGCAGCACGTTCACTGCCTTCGCCATCGGCGTGTAAAACTTCTTCACAGCTTGGCCACCTTTAACGTTTTGCGGGCAAACCGCCCATTTCCCAATTTTCTATTATAATGGAAACAAAACATTATGTCAACGACCGTAGATTATCCATAATCATACGTATTTTATTTTTCAGGGCATACGCCCTGAAAAACGCCCGGCCGCAGCCTACATCCCCTTCTTCCTGCGCGTCTTTTCCACGCAGGCCATCCATTCGTCCGTAATCCTGCCGATTTCCAGTTCTCCTGCAAGCTCCGCAGCCTTCCGCGCGCAGCCTTCCCGCAGCGCTTCGTCCCGCAGCATCCTGCGCATCGCGTCCGTCAGCCCTTTCTCGCTGCCGCAATCGACGAGCAGCCCGTTTTCGCCGTCGCGAATCACATCGACCGCGCCCGAAACCTTCGTTGAAACGACGGGCAGCCCCATGCACATCGCCTCCAGCAGCGCGTTGGACATCCCCTCGTAATCGGACGCCATCACGAACAGCTCCGCCGTGCTGATTCTTTCAAATACGTCCGTCACCGCGCCCGGCAGCTCCACGCGCTCCCGCAGGCCGTACGCCTCCGCAGCGCGGAGCACTTCCTCGCGCATATCGCCCTCGCCGTAGAAGGCGATCCGATGCTCCGGAAACTCCTCGGACAGGTTCCGGAACGCGTCGAGGATCATCAGCGGCCGCTTCAGCCCGATTACGCGCCCGACGGTCACGATCTTCTTTTCCTTCCGCCGCTTCAGCGCGCAGCCCTGATACTCGCCCAGATCGATGGGGTTGTAAATCACATCGGTCTTTCGGCGAATGGTACGGCAAAAATAATTCCTGTTGTTTTCGCTCTGTACCACCATCGCATCGGCAAAACGATATAAAAAGTCCTTTACATGCCGGTATACGAATCTCTCCGCGCGGCGCGGGTCGCTTACATCGCCGACAATCAGCGGCGTTTTCAAACCCATCGTCGCGACGATGTTCACCATGTTAAACGGCGCTATAAACGAAATTACCACGTCCGGACTCTGCCGCCGAATGTAATTTCTGCGCCAGAGGATATGCCGGAGCACGTTCTTTCTCCCGATAACCTGCTCGTCCACCGTCACCCTGACGCGAGGATCGACGGCATAAAAAACCGGCCTGTCGTAATACAGCAGCAGCTCGACCTCGTGGCCTCTTTTCACCATCTCCTGCGCAAGCAGGCACACCACGCGCTCCGCGCCGCCCTGCGTCATCGTCCCCACGGAAATCATGATCTTCATCGCGCGGCGGCCTCCTCTCCGGTCAGGCGTTCAATCTGCTGCAAATAGGCTTCCGTTACGATCCGGCGATCAAACTCGCGCTCCATCTTCGCGCGCGCCGCGCGGCCCATCGCCGCCTTTTCGGCATAGGGCAGCGCGAGGAATTTCTCCACGGCCCGCGTCATTGCGTCCGCGTCATGCGAGCGGAAAAGGAAGCCCGTCGCGCCGTCGTCGATCCCCTCGCGCACGCCGGGAATATCCGATCCGATGCACGCGCGGCCCATCGCGCTGTGCTCCAGCACCACGTTCGTCATTCCCTCGTAATAACTCGGATGAATCACCGCGTGGCACTCGGCGATAGCGGGCTTCATATCCAGCCGCACCCCGCAATAGCGGATCACGCCGCGCTCCTGCATCCGGGCGATTTTCGCCCGGTATTCGTCCTCGTCATAATCGCCGTAAACGCGGAATTCAACGTCCGGATGCGCCGCCTTCACGCGCTCGGCGCACTGCAAAAACTCGTCGATGCCCTTGATTTTCACAATCCGCGCCACGTAATTGAAGATGATCTTCCCCTCCGGCGGATATTCGCAGAACGCAAACTCCTCCAGGTTTACGCCCGAGCCCGGAATCAGCCTCCCGGGCACCCTGCCGCGCAGCAGGCGGCCGAGCACATCGCGCTCCTGCGCGTTCTGATACATCATACACGCCGCCCCGCGGAATCCCACGTAGCTCAGCGCGTATACGATGCGCCGCAGCCATTTCTGTTCCGGCTCGAACTCCATCAGCCCCGCGTTGTTGACGATATATTTCACGCGCTCCGCGCGGCAGGCGATCCCGCCGTAAATGGAGCTTTTGCTGGTATACGTCAGCACAATATCAGGCCGAACGGCGCGAATCGTCCTGCAATAGCGCAGGATCAGCTTCAGATCGTGCAGCGGATTCGTTCCGCGCCGGTCGATCGGCAGGTCGATAAACTCGCAGCCGTCGTCCTTCAGCGCGTCGATCTTGCTCCCATACGGGCACACCAGCACCACGCGCCAGCCCCGCCGCAGCATTTCACAGATCAGTTCCCGCCGGAAATTATAGAAGTTGTTATCCTTCGGCGAGAGCATCATCACCGTTTTCATTTCTCCGCTCCGCCTCTCATGCGAACATTTCCAGATAGCGCCGCTTCATCTTCAGCCCATAGCAGATGCTCGCAGGCGGCAGACTCTCGCCCAGCAGCTGCTTGACGCGCAGATACGGCAGGTTCATCCCGCCTTCCTTGAAAATGCGCATCGTCGCCGCAATGCGCGGGTTCACTTCCATCAGCACGGGACGGCCTTCCGCGTCGCAGCGGAAGTCCAGGTCGGCGCTGCCGTCGAACCCCAACGCGGCGATGACGCCGCGCGCAATCGCATACGCTTCCGGGTTATCGGCCAGCGTGGCCTCCTGCGGAATGCTCGCCAGGTTCACGTTTGATTCGCGATAGGCCATATACAGGATTTTGCCGTGATCGGCCAGCAAATCGACCGACCCCTCCGCACCTGGCAGGCATTCCATCGCCATCATTTCAGGCATTTGCGGCCGTTCGCGCAGGGCGGCCTGCAATTCCTCCATCGTCGTATACATCGAGTTCGGCTTTTCGCCAAAGAGCAGATCGTACCGCGATTTCGCCGGATCGAGAATCCGAATCCCGCGGCTGCCGCTCAGCTCCGTCGCCTTCACACATACGGCCTTTTCCGGATACCCCGCCGCCTCGCACGCAGGCAGCAGTTCGTCCGCCGTGCGTACGGCGCGAAACTTCGGAACCTTCAGCCCGCTTGCCTGCATGAACTCATAAAACCGCAGCTTGTTCGCGCAGATTTCAACGCTCCGCCTGTCCGAAACGGAAAGCCGCGTGCCTGCGGCCTCAAAATCAGCCTGACGGTCGATCAGCGGCAGCAGCTCGGCCGACATGAACGGCATCAGCACGTCCACCCGTTCCGTTTTACAGATGGACAGCAGCGTTTCGGCGTAGCGCGGATCGGCCGCCGCGGGAACGGGATACAACGCGTCGTAGAGCGCGCAGAGCGTTTTATCCTCGTGCATGTCCACGCCGATCAGCCGCACGTTCCTCTCGCCGTTTTCCTTGAGACAGTTTACGATTCCCGGCGCAAACTGCGCCGCGCAGGCCGTAAGCAGCACCGTGATTTCTCTCATGCCGGTTTCCCCTCGCGTATCAGAAAATATAGGTGGAGAACACATCCTCGAACGTTTCCGCGCGCTTGATGCAATCGACGCTTCCATCCGCCTTCAGCCGAACCATCGCACAGTTGGGATAGATGAACGGCGGCTTGAAAACGTTGCTGTAGCTGCCCACGTTGCGGAACTGCACCACATCCCCCACGGCGATTTCGCCGCAGAAGCCGCGATACATTTCGTCGTGCTCCAGGCAGGTATAGCCCGCAAACTCGGCGTCCCTGCACATGCGCGGCGCCTGTCCGCGCCGGAAAACGCTGACCGGCAGCTGCTTGAGGCGGCAGATATCGCCCATATTGCCGCCGCTGCCATCAAAAGTGACGAACGTTTTTCCCTTAACGGTCTTTATGCTCTGCACCGTCGAGAGGAAGCTCAGATATCCCGATACGACGGTCGTCCCCGGCTCGGTATACAGAACCGGCTGCTTTTCCGGCGGGAGCGCGCCGTATTTTTCGCGCATCGCGCCGGCAAGAATCGCCGCATATTCGCCATATTCCGGGATATGCCCGCCAAACTGCGCGGCGAGCGAGGGCTCCATGACTGAGTTCATACCGCTTCCAAAATCGACAAATTCCAGCTCGTCGTCGGAAAAGTACCGGTCGATCAGCGCAAACAGCACGCGCACGCGGTTCCGCCACGCTTCCAAACTGCGCGAACGCCCCACATGGCAGTGCACGCCTGCGATGCGCAGGTTCGGCTGCGCCCGCACAAGCGCGACGGCCTCGTCTATTTCCGCGCCCTCGCGCGGGAATTCATACGCATCCAGCCCAAAGCGCGAAACGAAATCCTGCCCGATATCGACGTTCACGCGGAACGCAAGGCGGAACGTTTTCTCCGGATGCGCGCCCGCAAAGCGCGCCACGCTGCGCAGCTCGTCGAGGTTATCGATATTCGCCGCGCCGCCTTCGAGCAGATGCTCGTACAGCCCCGGCCCCTTGACCGGGCCGTTATAGACGATGCCGCCCGCGTTGTAGCCAAGCCTGCGTGCAAGCCGGTATTCCATATCGGACACGACCTCCGCCGCGCCGCCCAGCTCCTTCACCTTCGCGCAGATGCAGGGCGTGTAGTTCGTCTTGTAGGAATAGGCGATGTTGTATTTCGGATAAATCGCGCGGAACGCTTCGAGCAGCGCGCGGTAATTGGCGGCAAACGCCTCCTCATGGAAAACATACACGGGCGAACCGAATTCGCCCGCAATGCGGTCTACCTGCCTGTCCGTCAGCTTACAGTTCATGTTCGTCCTTTCTCATCTGCGCGCGGTATTCGCTCAGATGCGGCCTGTCCTCCGCGCCGTAATTGTTTTCGACGCGCTTGAAAAGAATCTTCACCGTCGCCAGAATCACCCGGCAGTCGAGCGCGAACGATACGTGCCGGGCATAATCGACGTCGTAGCGGAACTGCGTCTCCCAGGAGGGCGTCGTTTCGCCGCACAGCCCGTCCGGCGGGATCAGCCCGCCGCGCACCGTATGCCGCGCGCGTTCTTGCGGGAGGAAGTACGGCCCGTAGTACGTCGGCAGCGGCCGCGGCCCCACGAACGACATATCTCCCCGCAGGATGGAAAACAATTCCGGCAGTTCGTCCAGCGAGGACGAGCGCAGCGCGACGCCGAACTTCGTCAGCCGCTGCTGTTCGTCGAGCAGCGCGCCGTCCGCGCCGCGCGCGTCGGTCATCGTGCGGAATTTATACATGCGAAACGGCTTTTCTCCCCGCCCGATGCGTTCCTGTGAAAAGAGCACCGGCCTGCCCATTTTCACGCGCACCAGCAGCGCGATCACCGCGTACACGGGCGAGAGCAGCACGATCAGCGCCGCGCTGAGCAGAATATCGATCAGCCGCTTTCCAAACCTCTCATACATGGTCTTTTCCACTCCCGCGCAGGATAATTTTTATGCGGCTGCGCCGCACAATTTCCGCAGCCTTTCCCGCTCTCCCTCCGCCGGCAGCATATGCGTTCCGTCGTCCGCCGCCATCTCCTTATAGGAGAAAAGAGGCCCCGGAATCCGGAAAGCCTCGCCATCCTTCAGCAGCCTCCGCACCGCTTCAGGTTTCATGTCGGAAAAATTCATCGCCGCTGCTCCCTGACGAACTTATACATCGGCCCGCTGATAAACGCACTCGAACGCCTCGGCATAGTTACAGCCCGCCTGCGCGCCGCGGAACGCCGCCAGCCCGCCGATCGCCTCCCGCGAGCGCGGATGCGGATACGGGCGCATCACGCCCTTATATTTTGCAAGCGCTTCGAGCTTGCGCGTCACGCCTTCCTGCCCCACCTCGACGAAATAGTTCGGAGCGAACCGCCGCACGGACGCGTCGAGCGACCATTCGGTCGACGACGGTACTTCCATATACAGCAGCAGCCTCAGCGGCGGCACGCCCTCCCGGCGCTGGAAAAGCCGCGCCGCGGCCTGCGCCGCCTGGCTGGTCATCGCGTGATCGTTGTTCGTATCGGACGGATGATGCGTGATGATCGCCTCGGCGGAAAAATCCGCAATCGCCTTCTCTATAAACTGCACCAGTTCCAGATGCGGCGTGGTGTTCATTTTGATGTTCGGAAAATCCGCGCGGTAAACCCGACTCACGCCGAGCAGCGCAAGCGCCGCCTCTTCATCCGCCTGCAGCGTATCGGAAAGGTTGGCGCGCGCGCCGGCGCTCGCCGCCATGATGCACACCGCCACGCGGTGCCCGTTTTCCGTAAGCTTCCGAATGGTCGCGCCCGCCCCGAGCGTCTCATCGTCCGCGCGTCCGCGCCGTATCGGTTCAGTTTTTCGCATGCGCGTAAGCCCGGCAGCGCGCGTAAAGCGCCTTGTTATAAAACCTTCTGCTACTGAGCGTTTCAAACGTCACGCCGTTGAAAACAGCCCCCAGCACAGGGGTCCCGCTGCGTTCCATCTGCTGTCGCGCCTGCACGAGCGCCTTGCGGCGCGCGGCGGCGTATTTCACCGCAAAAACCGTCCCATCGCAGAAGCGCGCGATTTCCATCGCGTCGGCATACAGCCCCGCCGCAGGCGAATCCACAATGACGAACTCAAACCGCTGTGCAAGCGCCTGCAGCAGCGTCTCCAGCCGCGGCGAATTGAGCAGCGTCAGCGGATTCTCCGCTACTGTACCCGAATCCACTGTTGCCGCGCCCGCAACTGCCGTCTGCACAATCGCTTCATCTAACTCGCACTTGTCCGTCAGATAATCGGAAAGCCCCTTCTCCGTGCCCTGCGTGCACCGCAGATCGGCGTCCACAAGCACCGCCGTATGTCCAAGCCGCGCCAGCGTGCGCACGATGTTCGCCGCAAGGAACGTCTTTCCTTCGCCCGCAAGGCAGCTCGTCACCAGAATCCGTTTTCCCGTTCCCGTCGCCAGCGCCAACCTGGTGCAAAGCGCGTTCATTTCCTCACGGCCCGCGCAATCGAGCTCCGGAAGGCGTTCAAATTCAGCATGATTCATTTGCGTCCCTCCTTATTTCCCTGCGGGATTTCTCCCAACACCGGCATACCCGCATAGCGCTCAATATCCGCAGCGCACAGAATCCGGTCGTTTGTAACAAACCACACGGTATAGAATCCTGCAACCAACACAACGCCCAGAATAAATCCGAGTATCGCCATCCTCGCCGTCTTATCCTCCGGCGCGGCGCTGGAGGGCGACGTCGGCACAAGCGCCTCGGCGAAAATACTCGGCTCGGTGCGTCCAAGCACCTCGGAGATATATTTTCTTCCGGCCTCCGCATATGCGTTCGCCATCGCGGCGGCCTCCTCCGCGCTTCCAGATTTCACCGTAATATACAAAATGCGCGTATTGCTCGGATTGCTTACGGAAACCATGCCGTTCATCTGCGAATAACTGTAATCGAGTCCCAGCTCCTCGCGCACCTGCTCGTGCAGCTGCCAGTTCTGGAACACCTCGCGATAATCGTTTACCAGCTGCGAATACATCGACAGGTCATTCAATTTTTCGCCCCGCTTCGCTTCGCCCATAAGGTTCAGCTTGCTGGTCGCCGTATAATAAACCGGCGCCGCCTTGGGCCGGTTCATTAGACCCATCACCGCTGCCAGAACCAGCCCGGCAATCAGCATAAACTTAATTTTATCCAGCAAACAATACATCAGTTCAACCAGATCAATCTCGTTTGACCGCATGACCGAAGGCCCCGTATCCTGAACAGCCGTCTTTTTCAATTCCTGCATGCGCTTTTCTCTCCATCCTTTGTTTTTTTCTTCCGCTGCGTCCATCGCCCGCAGCGCCGTATCGGTTCAGTTTCCGCTCAACCCATTGTCTCATTATAGAGTGACGCTCCATTCATGTCAATAGCGCAAGACCTCGCTGCGACCTGTATTCACCGTTCAACGATTATGTTTCATAATTATAAAAAGCGCGCCGGAACGTTCCGCAAGAGCAGAGCCTCGTTCCGGCGCGCCAGGCGTCGTTTTTATTTTCGGCGCTTACAGCGCCGCAAAGATCCGCGCGCCCCGCCGCTTGAGCCACGCGAGCAGCGCCGCAAAGAGCAGCCCCGTAACCGCCGCGGCCGCGGCCAGATACGCCGCCGCGCCCATGCGCCAGCCGATCCACAGGAACAGCCCCGCCAGCGCCGCGCTGTACGTCCAGCCGCCCAGCAGCGCAAACATCACTCCTGCGCTCTGCTTGATGGGCATGATTTCGTTCGTCCAGTTCAGGTTCGGCATTTTTATGCCCAGAAACAGGCCGAACGCCGCCATCATCACCGTAAACAGCACCGCGCACACAACGAACAGCACGGCCTCAACCGCCGTTCCGCCGCTCACCGCCGCCACGCAGATCGCACAGATCAGCGTGGGCACGCTCGTCAGCGCGATTTGAAGCCGCAGCTTGGCCGCAAGCGCCTGCCAGGGCAAAATCGGCAGCGACTGCGCCAGCCACAGGTTTTTCCCTTCCAGCGAGACGGACGGCGCCGCCATATCGTTCATGCTGGCGAGCATGCATACCGCCGCGCACATCAGCACCGCCGTGCAGCCCGGTTTTCCCGCGAAGGCCGCGTTCAGCGCCCCGGTCACCGCTGCGCCCTTAATCAGTATCACCACGCCGCACACCGGCAGCAGCAGCACGCCCAGGCCACAGTTGAGCATATAGTTCGGGCTTCCGGTGAAACGCGCCAGCTCCTTTGCAAACAGCGCGCCGGAAATGCCGCGCACCTTCGACGCCGTCTCTTTATAGGCGGCCTTCGCCGTCTTGCCGGAAGCGGTGGCGATCTTGAGGAAGCTGCGCGAAATCAGCGTCCACATCAGCGCGAACAGAACCAGCACGGCCGCCGTCCAGACAAGCATCGACAGCCCGTCGCCCTCGCCCACGCGGCCGAACAGATACAGCGGATACGCCGCGCCCTTGATCTTCGAGCCGTACAGAACGGCGTTGGTCAGCAGATCGGCGATCAGCGCCTGCGCCCGGAAGCTGATAAAATAATACGCTCCGAAGAACACGAGAGACACCAACACCGTCACAATGCTCTTGTGCCTGAGCTTCAGGCTGATTTTTGCCACGAGCCATCCCAGCAGGCACGAAAGCAGCATCACGATCAGCGAAATGAGCAGCGTCAGCAGCACGCCGCCCGCAACCGCCGCAGCCGTGACCGGCACGGTAATCCAATAGACGATCACCGCCGGAACGATCACCACGGCGGAATACATCAGGCCCATCAGATATACGCTCAAAAGCCGCGAGAGCATAATGTACCGCACCGGAATGGGCAGCGACAGCAGCAGATCGTTATCCTTGGAAAGATACAGCCCCGCATACGTGTTGAACACGCTGCCAAACGCGCCGAGGAACACGGCGATCAGCCCCATCAGCGCAAAATACATCCAACTCAGCCCCAGCTCCGCAAGCTGTCCGCACAGCACGAGGGACAGGAACGTGAAAATCCCGCCCATCAGGCCCACCATCAGCAGCACGTACAGCACGATCAGTCCGATCGTCGCAGCCTTCGAACGCTTTCTGTTCTTTTTCGCATCGTATACATAGCTGCGAAAAATCTCCGTCATTTGCTTATGCAGCAGCGTCTTCAGCATGATTCACCCTCCAGTTCAAGGAAGACCTCCTCCAGGCTGTCGTCTCCCTTCACCTCTTCCATCGTGCCGGAGCGGATGAGCTTGCCGCCCTTGATGATAGCAACCTTGTCGCACAGCTTTTCGGCAACCTCCAGCACATGCGTAGAGAAGAAAATCGCCCCGCCCGCGTCGCACAGTTCGCGCATCATCTCTTTGAGCAGATGCGCCGCCTTCGGGTCGAGTCCGACGAACGGCTCGTCCATCAGGATCAGCTTCGGATCGTGCATCCACGCCGAAATGATGGCCAGCTTCTGCTTCATGCCGTGAGAATACGCGGCGATGGGCTGCGCCAGGTCGTCCGTCAGTTCAAACATGCCGGCGTATTTGTGAATGCGCGCCTTGCGGTCTTCGGCGGAAACGCCGAAAATATCGGCGATGAAGTTCAGGTATTTCGCGCCCGTCATGAATTCATACAGATCGGGGTTATCGGGGATATACGCCATCTGCTTTTTGCAGGCGACCGGGTCGCGGCGCACGGACACGCCGCCGATGGTGATTTCGCCCGAATCGAACTGCAAAATCCCTGCGATCGATTTGAGCGTGGTCGTCTTGCCCGCGCCGTTATGGCCGATAAACCCGTAGATTTCGCCGGACGCGATATGCAGGCTCAGATCGTCGACAGCCTTTTTGTCCCCGTAAGTTTTCGTCAGGTGTTCAATGTTGAGCATTGCTTTCTCCTCTCCTGTTGCGCGGTTGTTTTTTCGGCGCGAAAGCGCCTTCAGGGGGATCTGAATCTCCCCTGTAAAGCTCACGGCCCGATAATCTTCCGGAAAACCTCGTCCCGGTCGAACGTGCCGTCGGTAAAGCCCGGAACTTCCTTAATCGCCTTGCAGGCGCTCACGGAAAACGAAGTAAGGATTTCGGCCAGTTCCCGGTCGGTGTAGGTGCACCCGCCGGTCACAATGAGCGTGGCCAGGCCGTGCGCGGCAATCCACACGTCGCGGAAAAGCCGGTTCGCCTCCTGCTCCGTCATGCGGTAGATCCGCATGAGCGATTCTTGCACCTGCTCCTGCGATTCGCGCATCGCCGCCATCGCGCTGCTGCTTCCGTCCGGCCGCGGCGTCAGAAACAGAAAACGATACAGCTGCGGCTCTTCCCTGACAAAGCGCAGATACTGCACGCCCACGCCGAAAAACGGAACCGCCTGCTTCAGTCCCTCCGCGATATAGCCGCGATAGACCGCCATGGCGGCCCGGTACATTTCCTCGCGCACTTCGTCCATTGTGTTGAAATAGGTGAAAATCGGGCGGGTCGATACGCCCAGTTCCGCGCCGATGTCGCGCGTCGTCACGGCCGCCGCGCCCTTCGTCCGCGCCACGCGCAGCGCTGCGGCCACAATTTCGTCCTTGGTGAACTTAACCTTCGGAGGCATTTCTCTCACCTTTTCTTAACTTAAAACACGCGATATACATCGCTTGTTATTCTACTCGATATACCAGAATTTGTCAATAGGAAAACCTTTTATTATTCTTTTCCCGAAAGCAGCCGTTCTCCCACCGCGCCGGAGGGATGAATGACAGCGAACTGCTCCTTCTTGTAGCCCTTTATCTGCATCAGGCAGATACACACCGCGTCGAACGCCGCAATGGCGGAAAGAATCGAAGCCGTGGCCAGCATGTTAAACGGATCGGGCTCGGAATCGGTATGCAGCAGCAGAACCGCGTCGGCCGCGCGGCCGATGACGCTCCGCGCGTTTTCCGTCACGGCGACGAGCTTCGCGCCGATCGCCTTTCCCTGCGCCGCAAGCGGCGTCAGTTCGCGCGTGCCGCCGCCCTTGGATACGAGAATGAGCACGTCTTCCGGGCGCAACACGCCCATTCCGCCATGCACCGCATCCGCCGGCGAAAGGAACGACGCCGGGCACCCCACGCAGCACAGCTCATGCACGATCTTTTTCGCCGCCACGCCGGAGGTACCGCAGCCCGCGACCACCGCGCGCCCACGGCATTCTGCCAGCAGCTTCACCACGCGCAGAATGTTCTCTTCATCGACGTACTCCGCCGCCTTTTCCACTGCCCGCGCTTCCTCACGCATCACGCGCCGGAACTCGGAAACAATTTTTTCATCCGTCATCGCGCCGCCCCTTCTTTCATTTTATTCATCCTGAAATTTAAGCGTCGTTTTCATGCCGTCGTGCCCCGCGATAGTGCGCGGGAACACCTTGCGCGTCTCGGCGAGATACGGCTCGGGATCGGTCATCGACGGGCTGTAATGCGTCAGCCACATTTCGCCCGGCTGCGCCGACGCGGCCAGCTTCGCCGCCTCGCGAAAGGTCATATGCCGCGTTTCCACGGCGCGCTCATGCTTTTCCTCATCGCCGAACATGCCCTCGCAAATGAACAGGTCGGCCCCCTGCGCGTATCTAGCAATGGCCGGAATGGGCCGCGTATCGACGCTGTACGTCACCTTCAACCCTCTGCGCGCGGGCCCGAGCACCATCTCGGGCGTGAACATGCGCCCGCCCTCCTCGACAGTGCGGCCATGCTGCAGCGCGTTCCAGAGGTTGCGCGGAACGCCCGCTTGCTGTGCGCGCGCCGCATCAAAGCGGCCCTGCCGCCTGATTTCAAACGAAAACCCATAGCACGGCACACGATGCTGCACGGGAAAGGCGGTGATTTCAAACCCGGAAAGCGAAAACCGCTCCTCCTGCGCCGTCATTTCCACGCAGTTCACCTCAAACGGCAGCCCAGGCACGATCACGCGCAGGCAGCGTACCACCTCGCGAATGCCGAAGGGGCCGAAAATGGTCAGC
>SFFS01000072.1 GCA_004557805.1 Clostridiales bacterium
CGACGGCTGGGCATACGATATCGGCTACGGCGGACTGGATCATGTGCTCGCGCAGAACGAAGATATCAACGTTCTGGTCGTCGACACCGAAGTGTACTCCAACACCGGCGGACAGTCCTCCAAGTCCACGCCTACCGGCTCCGTTGCGAAGTTCGCCGCCGCCGGCAAGCGCACCCGCAAGAAGGATCTGGGCCTGATGGCCATGGCGTACGGCTATGTGTACGTTGCCACGGTCGCCATGGGCGCCAATCCTGCGCAGCTCGTGAAGGCCGTCAACGAGGCCGAAGCGTATCCGGGACCGTCCCTGATCATCGCTTACGCGCCCTGCATCAACCACGGCATCAACATGAGCCACAGCCAGATGGAAGAGAAGAAGGCCGTCGAGGCCGGCTACTGGCCGCTGTACCGGTACAATCCGGCTGCGGAGAAGCCGCTCACCATCGACAGCAAGGATCCGACCGGCAACTATCAGGAATTCCTGAAGGGCGAGAACCGTTATCGCGTACTCGCGCAGCAGTTCCCGGGCGAAGCCGAGAAGCTCTTCGAAACCAACGAGACCGACGCCGAGAAGCGCCTGGCCATGTACAAGAAGCTGGCTGAATAAGCTGAACGTACAATGAAACGCGGCCCTTCCTTTGCAAAGAGGAAGGGCCGCGCTTTTATATGTTGAATCAGTATGAAAGGGGCGCAAAGCGCCTTCGGATGATGGCGCGCCGCACTTGCACAATAAATAATCACATCGAAAAAGCAGCCCCATTCAGCGTGAGCTTTGCGGCCGCGCTTTTTGTACACTACGGCTGCTGTAAGACGGCGCAAAGCGCCTTCGGATGATGGCGCGCCGCATTCGCTAACAAAAGAATCTCGCCATAAAAAGATTTCCTTCGGTGGGGTTTCAGTGGCCCCTCCCTTTTTCTAAAGGAAGGGGGCTCCTGACGTCCCTTCCCAGCACAAAAAAAGCCCGGTCTTTCGACCGGGCTGAAAATCTCAGCGATTTTTAATTATTCCATGATGTCGACGACGACACCGGAACCAACGGTACGGCCGCCTTCACGGATAGCGAAGCGAAGACCCTTTTCGATAGCGATGGGGGTGATCAGCGTGCATTCCATGTCGATGTGGTCGCCAGGCATGACCATTTCAACGCCATCGGGCAGCTTGATGTTGCCGGTAACGTCAGTGGTGCGGAAGTAGAACTGCGGACGATAGCCGTTGAAGAACGGGGTATGACGGCCGCCTTCTTCCTTGGTCAGGACGTACACACGACCCATGAAGTGGGTGTGAGGATGAATGGTGCCGGGCTTGGCCAGAACCTGGCCGCGCTCGATATCGGTGCGCTGCACGCCGCGGAGCAGGACGCCGATGTTGTCGCCGGCTTCGGCGTAATCCATGGTCTTGCGGAACATTTCAACGCCGGTAACAACGACCTTGCGGCTTTCGTCGGTCAGACCAACGATTTCCACGGTGTCGCCAACACGAACCTGACCGCGCTCGACACGGCCAGTGGCCACGGTGCCGCGGCCGGTGATGGTGAAGACGTCTTCAACAGGCATCAGGAAGGGCTTGTCGGTATCGCGTTCCGGAGCCGGAATGTAGGTATCGACAGCTTCCATCAGCTGATAGATGCACTGGCACTCGGGGGCGTTGTGCGGATCGGAACCATCGTTGGTCATGTATTCCAGCGCCTTGAGGGCGGAACCGCGGATGATCGGGATGTCGTCGCCCGGGAAGTCGTAGCTGCTCAGCAGTTCACGGATTTCCATTTCGACCAGCTCGAGGAGCTCGGGGTCGTCCATCTGATCCGTCTTGTTGAGGAAGACAACGATGTAGGGAACGCCAACCTGACGGGCGAGCAGGATGTGCTCGCGGGTCTGCGGCATGGGGCCGTCGGGAGCGGACACGACGAGGATCGCGCCGTCCATCTGCGCGGCGCCGGTGATCATGTTCTTAACATAGTCAGCGTGGCCGGGGCAGTCGACGTGGGCATAGTGCCGCGTCGCGGTCTGGTATTCGACGTGAGCGGTGTTGATGGTGATTCCGCGCGCTTTCTCTTCAGGCGCCTTATCGATCTGGTCGTAGCGCATGACTTCAGCGCCGCCGTCCTTGGCCAGAACCATCGTGATAGCAGCAGTCAGGGTCGTCTTGCCATGGTCAACGTGACCGATGGTACCGATGTTAACATGCGGCTTAGTACGTTCAAACTTTTGCTTCGCCATGGGGGTTTCTCCTCCTTTTGATTCGGGGTGCTGAACCGCGCCATCAGCCGGGTTTTTGGAGCGGGTGATGGGAATCGAACCCACGTAACCAGCTTGGGAAGCTGGCACTCTACCATTGAGTTACACCCGCACGCCCGAAGGACAGTGCGGCCGCTTGCCACACAAAGTGTATTCTATCCAACATCCCTTTTTTTGTCAAGTGTAAAAAACGGAAACGCAGGCGTTTTTTGGAATTTTGCAAGTTTTTCAATACAAATTCGACGCTGCGCCGCCATTTTTTTCGCCCTGTCCGGGATGCCCGATATTCAGGAATTTTTCTGCTCCAGCAGCTTCTCCATTTTTCTTTTGACGCGCTGGAGCGCGTTGTCGATCGACTTGACATGCCGCCCCAGATCGACGGCGATTTCCTGGTAGCTGCGCCCATCGAGATAGGCCAACAGCACCTCCCATTCCAGCGGCGAGAGCATCTTGCCGATCCGGCTTTCGATGGTGGAAAGATCCTCCTGGCCGATGAGCAGCTCTTCCGGGTTGGTGATCCGGCCCTCGCTGATCACGTCCAGCAGCGTTCTGTCCGATTCCTCGTCGAAGATGGGCTTGTTGAGCGAAACGTAGGAGTTGAGCGGGATATGCTTCTGCCGCGTGGCCGTCTTGATGGCGGTGATGATCTGCCGCGTCACGCACAGCTCCGCAAACGCGCGGAAGCTGGCAAGCTTTTCGGGCCGGAAATCGCGGATGGCCTTATACAGCCCGATCATCCCCTCCTGCACGATATCCTCGTGATCCGCGCCGATAAGGAAATAGCTCCTCGCGCGGGAGCGGACAAAGTTCTTATAGCGGTTCAGCAGGCATTCGAGCGCCTCGCCGCCGTCCTGTCCCTGCGCAAGCAGGCACAGCTCTTCGTCCGCCATCTGGCTCAGATTCGTTTCGTCCGACAAAAGCGTGTCCCCCGGTTTTGCAGTGTGTTTTACCAAAAAACGTATATGCGGCGGGTTTTATTCCCCGCGCCGCATTTTTTCCAGCGCGTCGCGCTGGGGCTTGGGCAGCCGCGCGATGAGCATGTTGCTCTTTGCGGGCGCGCGCCGTTCGATCTGGGCGCGCTGCGCGGCGTGCGCCTGCGCCATTTCGCGCAGCAGCTCGCGGGAGGGAAGGCGCGTAGCGCCCCTTCCCAGAATGACCGTCTGCTCGACGTTGTCGCTGGTGGCCACGCGCACCTCGCGCCAGCGCGGCTGCTGGCCGCACAGGCGTTCGATGTACTGATCGGCGATTTCGCCGTGCCGCGTGAACACGACCTCTACGGCGCCGCGCGTTTCGTGGCTGCGCAGAAGGCGCTCCGAGCGCGTGCCGTCGAAAACGAGGATCACCTCGCAGCCATGAAAGGCGGCGTATTCTTCCAGGCGAACCGTCAGCTGTTCGCGGCATTCCTCGAACGACCAGCCCTTCTTCGCGGCCAGCTCCCATGCGCCGATCACGTTGTAGCCGTCCACCACCAGCAGCGGTTTCATCCGCGCTGCCTTCTCACTTCGTACATCAGCACGCCCGCAGCCACGGACGCGTTGAGCGAGTTGATCCGGCCCTTCATCGGCAGCGCCGCGCAGCCGTCGCAGTTTTCGAGCACAAGGCGGGAAACGCCTTCGCCCTCGCTGCCGATCACCAGCGCGATGGGGCCAGAAAGGTTCATTTTGTCGTAGGCTTCGCCGCGCGCTTCGGCTGCGATGATCCACAGGCCGCGCGCCTTGAGCGTCTCCAGCGTGCGCGTGAGGTTGCCCACGCGCGCCACGGGCAGGTATTCCACCGCGCCCGCCGACGCCTTCACGGCCGAGGGCGTAAGCCCCACCGCCCGGCGCTCCGGAACGATCACGCCGTGCGCGCCCGCGCATTCGGCGCTGCGGATGATCGCGCCCAGGTTCTGCGGATCGGTGATGCCGTCGAGAATAACGAAGAACGGATCCTCGCCGCGCTCGGCGGCCAGGCGGAACATATCCTCTACCTCGCTGTAGCGGAATGCGGAGGAGACGGCGATCATGCCCTGATGGTTCGGCGCGATGGCGTCCAGCCGCGCGCGGTCCACCGTCTGCACGACGATCTTGTTTTCACGCGCCATCATCACGATTTCGCGCGCGGAGCCGGTCAGCTCTCCCTTGGCCACGAGCAGATGCTCCAGATCGCGCCCGGAGCGGATGGCCTCGCGGATCGGGTTGCGGCCGACGATGATGTTCTCCGGCGGAAGCATCGCCTCGCGCGGCGGCTCCGTAAACGGTACCGAGCGCGGCGAAAGTTCACGCTGCGGACGCGGCGGGCGCTCTTCGCGCGCGGGACGCTCCTGCGGCGCGGGACGCTGCGGACGGCCGCCGTAAGGCTTGCGGTCGAAAGAGGGCTTGTCGCCGTAGGAAGGGCCGCCCTCGAATTTCCGCGCTCCGCGCGGCTTGTCGTCGAAGCGCTGCCCGCGCCGGTCGCCCGAGGCGGCCTTGCCGCCCTGGAAACGCCTGTCCCCGGAAGGGTTTCCTTCGCCGAAGCCGGGCTTTTTGCGGTTGTCGTATTTCCTTTCAAAACCAGCCATTGTTTTCCCCTTATTCGTTTGTTTCGTTCATGAGCGAGTACAATTCGCGCAGGCGTTCCATCTGACCGCTCAGATACAGATAGCCCGCCAGCGCTTCGAGCCCCGTGGCCTGCGCGTAGTCGGCGGGGTCGGCGTGCCTGGGCGCGGCGTGGTGGGCGTGCGCGTTGCGCCCGCGGCGCACGATATCGCGCTCGTCGTCCGTCAGCGCCCGCTCGATGCGCTCCAGCGCGCGCGCCTGCCCCGCGGCGTTCACCGCGTGGATGGCGGCCTTGTGCATCGCGCCGGCCTTACCGCCTGCGAACAGCAGGCCCGTGCGCACGAACAGCTCGTGCACCGCGTCGCCCACATAGGCCAGCCGCAGCGGGCTCAGAAGCCGCGCCTCTTTTTCCGTCATCGGCGCGTGATCCAGATAAAAAGCTTCCTCCATCAGTCCTCCAAACCCGTGACGCGCAGGAATTTCGCATAGGCCGCATCCCAGTCGGCGTCCTTTTCCGGCTGGAACGCGCGCACCTCGAACGAATTGCGCACGACTTCGCGCAACTCGTCCAGATCGCGGATGGCGCCCAGCGCCATGGCCTGCATCAGCAGGTTGCCGATAGCCGTGCCCTCGCCGGGGCCGGCCAGCACGGGCCGGTCGATGGAGGAGGCCGTCATGCGGTTGAGCAGCACGTTGTTGCTGCCGCCGCCCACGATATGCAGGCAATCGATCTTCTCG
The DNA here is from genome assembly GCA_004557805.1 of Clostridiales bacterium. Classification (GTDB taxonomy): domain Bacteria; phylum Bacillota; class Clostridia; order Christensenellales; family Aristaeellaceae; genus Aphodomonas. Next base: position 5,486 of record SFFS01000072.1, read on the forward strand.
CCGAGGATATCGCGCTCGAGGCGGTTGATCGCCCAGCGGTATTTCAGCGCGAGGCTTTCATAGATGGCGCGCGCGAACTGCGGGCGCGTTACCGGCACGGGCTGATCCGTCTCGCGGCAGTATTCCGCGATGCGCGCGGGCATGTCGCCCTGCGGCATGAAGCGGTCGTCGTCCGGATCGAAGAGCGAACGGAACGGCGTTTCCTTCTCGGCCAGCGCGGCCAGCGCTGCGAAATCCTCGCAATCGCCCTGCTTGAGCCAGTTGCGGCGGCATTCCTGGATGATCCACATGCCCATGATGTTCTTCAGCACGCGCGTGGTGCCGCATACGCCGCCCTCATTGGTGTAGTTGGCGTCCATTACGCCCCTGGAGACGACGGGCTTTTCGGTTTCCGCGCCCAGCAGCGACCAGGTGCCGGAGCTGATATACGCGAACCGGCTGCCCTTCGCCGCCGGCACGGAGGCCACGGCCGCCGCGGTGTCGTGCTGCGCGCCCGCGACGACGAGCGGCGCTTTTTTGAAGCCGAACTCCTCGCACAGCGCGGGAAGCAGCGGCCCGCGAACTTTTCCGGACTCATGCACGGGCTGGCAGATTTCCCTGGGAATGCCGAACGCCGAAAGGATTTCGGGCGACCAGCCGCGCGTGCGCGGATCGGACATCTGCCCGGTGGAGACGATGGAATATTCGCTCGCCTTCACGCCGGTGAGGTAATAGATGAACAGGTCGGGAATGTGCAGAAGCGTCTTCGCGTTCTTCAGCGCCGCGTCGTTCTGCTCTTTGAGGGCGAGCAGCTGATAGAGCGTATTGAACTTCATGAACGCAAGGCCGGTGTGCTCGAAAATCTGCTCTTTGGGCATGATCCTGAACGCTTTTTCCATCGCGTTGTCGGTCATTTTGTCGCGATAGTGGATGGGGTTGCCGAGCAGGCGTCCGTTTTCGTCGAGCAGGCCGAAGTCGACGCCCCATGTGTCGATGCCGATGGAATCCGGCTCGACGCCCGCCTGCGCGCATTTGAGCAGGCCGCGGCGCATTTCGGCGTACAGCCGCGGGAAGTCCCAATAGAACCGGTCGCCCATCTGTACCGGCTCGTTGGGGAAGCGGTGCATTTCCTGAATGGTCAGTTTGCCGTCTTCCAAGGTGCCCAAAATGGCCCGGCCGTTGGAAGCGCCGTAGTCGAAGCCCAGAAGCTGGAGCCGCTTTGCCATAACGATTCCTCCCGAATAAGCATAGTAAAGTCATTATGCTTTATTCTATCAGAAACCCGCCGGCTTTTCAATGAGAAATGCGGGCGCGCGGACTCTTTTGACGGCGGCTTCGCCGCGCTGGGACGGCGCGGAGCGCCCATGCGGCGCAAAATCTTTACGCATAATTTATTGCAGAGGGGCTTGACGCGCGGCCTCATGATTCTTTATAATCTCTGCCATCATGCAGAAAAAGGAGGCGATCGGCCGAAATGGACGACGGAGACGCGATACCCAGACGAAGCGATTCGAAACGTTTATATAAAAAAGACGGGACATAGCCCGCGCGCCGGCCGGCGCGCGGGGTGTGTCTTTTATTTTTTATGCGCTGAAACGTCTGATAAAGAAAGAGGTATTCTGTCATGGGGGATTCCATTATCCTGCTGCTGTTGCTGCAAATTCTGCTCATCGCGCTCAACGCCGTGTTCGCCAGCGCTGAAATCGCCGTGCTTTCTCTGAACGAGACGAAGCTCGAACGCATGGCGCAGCAGGGAAACCGCCGCGCCCGCCGGCTGTTTCGGCTCACGCGCGAACCGGCGCGCTTTCTGGCCACGATTCAGGTGGCCATTACGCTCTCCGGCTTTCTGGGAAGCGCGTTTGCGGCGGAGAATTTTTCCGATCCGCTGGTGAACTGGGTGATTGGCCTTGGCGTGGGCGTTCCGCGCAGGACGCTCGATGCGGCTGCGGTGGTGCTCATTACGCTGATCCTGTCGTATTTTACGCTGATCTTCGGCGAACTGGTGCCCAAGCGCGTCGCGATGAAAAAATCCGAGCAGATCGCGCTGGGCGTATCCGGCGTGATCGGCGGCATTTCCGTGCTGTTCAAGCCGGTCGTTTCGTTTCTTTCGCTTTCCACCAACGCGGTGCTGCGCCTGATGGGCATTGCGCCGGAGGAGACGCAGGAGCAGGTGGGCGAGGAAGAAATCCGCATGATGGTGGACGCGGGCAGCGAAAAGGGCACCATCGGCCATCAGGAAAAGGAGTTCATTCAGAACGTCTTTGAATTCAACGATATTACGGCCGGCGATATCGCGACCCACCGCACCGACGTGGCGGCGCTCTGGCTGGAGGACGGAGAGGAAGTCTGGGCGAAAACGATCCGCGAGAGCCGTCACACGCTGTTCCCCGTATGCGACGGTTCGCCCGATCAGGTGACGGGCGTTCTCAACGCCAAGGATTATTTTCGCCTCGAGAAAAAGAGCCGAGAGGAAGTTCTTGCAAAGGCTGTGCATCCGGCCTATTTCGTCCCGGAAACGATCAAGGCGGACGTGCTTTTTCGCAACATGAAGCGCACGCGCAACCGGATGGCCGTCATTTTGGACGAATACGGCGGAATGGTCGGCGTCGCGACGTATAACGACCTGATCGAAGCACTGGTGGGCGATCTGGACGACGAGCCGGAGGGCGCGCACAGCGGCGAGCCGCGCATCGCGCGCGCCGATGAAAACACATGGGTGCTCACCGGAAACGTGGAGCTGCGCGATATCGAGGAGGCGACGGGGCTCAGGCTGGAATCGGACGAATACGATACGTTTACAGGGCTTGTGTTCGACGCGCTGGGCGCCGTCCCGTGCGACGGCGAGCAGGCCATCGATCTGGAGCTGCCGAACATGACGGTGCATGTCAGCCGGGTGCGGGAACATCAGATTCAGGAAGCCGTGCTGCGGCTCAGACCCGCGCAGACGGAAAGCCTGCCCGGCTGACGCGCTCTGTTTTCCGGCGGCGCGAAGCGCCCCGAAAAGGAACGCGGTTGAGCCGCGCTCCCTCAGCCGTTGCTTGCCATCGGTCCGCGCGGCGGCTACAATGACGGCATTGAAACGAACGGAGGGAACCGCGATGGATATTGGAAAGCAGATCAAATGCTGCCGCCTGCGCGCCAATCTTACGCAGGAAAAGCTGGCCGAGGCCGTGCACGTCACGCCGCAGGCCGTGAGCAAATGGGAACTGGGGCAGGCGCTGCCGGATATCGCGCTGCTGCCCGATCTTTCCAGCGTGCTGGGCGTACGCATCGACGAGCTGTTTGAAAGCCCGGAGGAAACGCACCTGCGCCGCATCGAAGCGATGATCGAGCGCGAGCCGATGCTCTCCCGCGCCGATTTCGATTATGCCGTGGCGCGGCTGACGGAGTGCATGCGCAAGCCCGAAATGCAGGGCCGGTGCCTGACGATGCTGGCCGAGCTGCATTTCGGCCGCAGCGAAGCGTACGCCTCGCGGGCGGCCGAATACGCGCGCCGGGCGCTGGCGGTTGAGCCGGAGAACTTCGACGCGCACTCGCTGCTGTTCAAGGCCATGCGCGGCGTGCTGCCCGACTGGTGCTATTCCAACCATGCGCGGCTGGCCGAGTATTACCGGGCGTTCGTCGATGCGCACCCCGATTACAGGCCGGGCTATCTCTGGCTGCTCGACGCGCTGCTGCCCGACCGGCGGCTGGAGGAGGCGCGCGCTGTTCTGGCGGCGCTTCGCGCCCGCTTTGACTGCTATCAGGCCGACTACTATGAAGGCTGGCTGCGCTATTGCGAGGGCGATTTTGCCGGGGCCGAGCGCGTCTGGGTGGAAATGACCGAAAAGCACGCCGATAACTGGTATGCCTGGAGCTGCCGCGGCGACGCGTACGCCCACCGCGCGATGTACGGAGAGGCCGCCGCGATGTACCGCGAGGCGGAGAAGCGACAGACCGCCCCGCGGCTGGCCGACAATGAGGACAGCATCGCGCAGCTGTGCCGCATGCAGGGCGACTGGCAGGGCGCGATAGACGCATACCGGCGCGTGCTCGAGATTCTGCGCGAGGACTGGAAACTCACCGAGGGCGAAACCGTGCGCGGCTATGAGGAAAATATCGCCGAATGCCGCAGGAAACTGGAAACGTCCTGAGGCGTATCTGAACTGCCGCCCTTTCCTTTTTCGGATATACCCTGATATCGACGAATGTGGTATAATGAAATTAAAGGAGGGTGAACCAATGATCATATTAACGATGTTGATTATCGTCATCATGCTGCTGATGTGGTTGGGGCTCGCCAGTCTTGGCGTGCAGTTTTCTGACACGATAGGCTGGCTTTTATTCTTGGCTGCGATTGCCGTAGTGTTTGCTCTTTATGCCTTGATCTCCGGATGGTTCAAACGCTTTTAATCCGAAAAAGCTTCTTTGCGCGCTGCCGCCTTCGATACACCTCAGGGCGTATCGGAAAAATTCATTCGAGCTGCCGTCTCTTCCTTTTCCCGATACACACTAACGGAACCTTAATTCGCATAGGGGCCTTCTTTTCACCGATTTAGCATGAAAACCGCTATACTGTAGTTAGTGAAAGTTCGATTCATTTCATGGAACAGGAGTGATTTTTCATGCCGAGCAAGGCTTATCTCGAAGCGAAAAAGGAATTTATCAACTGTCTGTGCATGTCGATTATCGGGCTGGGCGTTCCGGTCGTGATAGCGTTTCGGGAATGGTGGCCCATTATGAAAGCCGAGAAGGCGAAGGAACAGGCCGCCGTTCAGGGCTGACGGAAAACATTCGAATATGTGCAGGAAGGGCCGCGACGCGGCTCTTTCCGTTTTTTTGGAAAAAGACGAGAGAACGGGTTCCGCGCGGATTGGCGTACAGAAAAAGGGCCGCAATGCGGCCCTGAATTCGAATCAGATCCGGCGGCATGTGCGGAAGAAACCTGTCTTCCCCGCCGCCGGTTTATTACTTTTTGTATTTGTAGAACCCTTCGCCCGAGGACATGCCCAGCTTGCCTGCGTCGATATACTCCTTGAGCATTTTCGACATACCCTTGAAGTTGTACGGCGCGAGGAACGACGGGATCTTCACGTACATCTGCACGATGTTGTAGGCTGTCGTCAGGCCGACGGTATCGAGAATCTGGAACGGGCCCTTCGGCGCGCCGGTACCCAGCGTCCACGCCTTGTCGATGCTCTCCGGATCGGAAATGCCGTTGACGTACAGGTCCATGCCCGAGAACAGCAGCGGCACCAGCATGGAGTTGAGCAGATAGCCCGATTTTTCTTTGCGCACCGGCAGCGGAATCATGCGGATCTGCCGCGCAAATTCCATGATTTCCTCGAAATACTTCGGGTCGGTTTTGCTCTGCGCCATGATTTCGGCCGTGTTGTTCTTCCAGATGGAATTGGCGAAATGCAGCGACAGGTATTTCTCCGGGCGGCCGGTGTATTTGGCGAACTTCGAGGGCAGCAGCGTCGAGGAGTTGGTGACGAGCACCGTCTTTTCCGGCAGCAGCGGCGCGAGCTTCTGATAGAACGCGATCTTGTCGTCCGCGTTTTCGGCCATCGATTCGATCACCAGGTCCGCGTCCTGAACGGCCTTGGCCATGTCCAGCTCGAGCCGGATTCCGGCGTAGGCTTTTTCCGCCTGCGCAAGGCATGCGTCCATGTCGAAGGTTTCATAGTCGGCCAGGCCGCGGCACCAGTTCGCGGGGGTCTGGCCCTCGGGCGCGGCCATGAGGCGAATCGCCTGCGCGTAGGTTTCCCGCAGACGGTCGAGCTTGGGCTGCGTGCGGGCGATGCTCCCCTCGCTGCGCAGCCAGATGGTTACGTTAAATCCGCAGTAAGCGGCCTGAAAGGCGATCTGGCTTCCGAGCACGCCGCCGCCCGCGACAACGATGTTTTTCATAGTTTCCCTCCGGATCTCAAGATTGATAAAATTATATCATACCCGCCGCCAGGCGGCAATAAAACCTTTGGCCGAAAACTGCGGGGCTTTTTTGCATGTTCGGCGCGCTATCGCGCGGCCTGCCGGGCCAGCTCTCTGCGCCGTCTGCGCCGCACGCGGTTGATGTGACGCTCGAAATCGCCGCTGTCGATAAATTCCGCCAGCACGTATTGCTCGAAAACCGGCACCGTACAGGAATAAAAGCCGATTTTGCTTTCGAAGCGCTCCGCCAGCGCAGACGGCAGCACCATATACCCCACGCGCACCGACGGCGCGATCGTCTTGGAAAAAGTATTCAGATAGACGACCGGCTGTCCCTGCGCGAGCGAAAAAATCGTGTCCTCCGCCTTTGTTGAAACGGTGAACTCGGAATCGAAATCGTCCTCGATGATGATTCCGCCGCG
>SFFS01000073.1 GCA_004557805.1 Clostridiales bacterium
AGAAGGTGCGGCAACTGCGGGAAGTGCGAATCTCCACGTATGCCTTAGCAGTGCAGCCAAAGCGCTTGAGGGGCAAACACACAAAGAATAGATTGGCCTTCCCTTCAGATTGCGGAGCGTTGAAAGTGTGGCAAGCGCTGTTGTGTTTCCAATAGAAGGTGCGGCAACTGCGGGAAGTGCGAATCTCCACGTATGCCTTAGCAGTGCAGCCAAAGCGCTTGAGGGGCGAACACACAAAGAATAGATTGGCCTTTCCCTTCAGATTGCGGAGCGCTGAAGATGTTGCAATCACTGTTGTGCTTCCAAGAATGACTTGGTATTTTTCTTCGGATTGTGGAGCGCTGAAAGCGCGGCAAGGGCTATCGCATTTTCAATAGAAGGCGCGGCAAGACGCCTGACTTCGCGAACCTGCTGCCGGCGCTTTCCCTCCAAACCGCAGGCGCAGACCGGCCCGGCATTTTTTAGCCGTTTGCGGGAAAGCTGAAAAGGCGGCGCAAGCCGCCCCAATCCCATCAAAGCCCGCACCGCAATGCGCGCCCAAAGGCTTCCAGATATTTCCAGCGCAAATATTTCAAAAATATGACGCAAAATGCAGAGTTTGTTCGTCTTATAAATGTATTACCAAATCATAATCAGGAGGAGGAGTATGAAAAAGCTACTTGCGGCGCTTGTTGCGCTCACTTTGATGACCGGCTGCCTGCCTGTGCTGGCGGAAAGCGTAATCGGAAACGGTGCAACCGTGGATGGAATCATACCCATCGGAAGCGGCGCAACCGTAACGGAAGTCACGCCCATCGGAGGCGGCACAACGGTTAATGAAACCATGCCGTCGCACTCGAGCAACTACGGTTTCATGCTTTCCGGCGGTACGCTCTACAGCGCGCCCGGCGGCGGCTCCGTCGTCACCACCATTTCCGATGAGGACGTGGTGCTCTACGACGGCGTTTCCGGCACGAACACCGCCGACGGCACGCTCTGGGTGCGCGTCATTACAAAGGGTACGTCCGGTTATGTTCCGGTCAGCAAGATCACCTTCATGACCAGGGACGAGGAAGCGGCGTATTGGAAGATGCTCAACCCCGATCCCACGCCCACTCCTACGCCCGTTCCCACGGCGCAGCCCGTCCCCACTCCCACGCCGCTGGTGACGCTCATCACCCCCGCGCCGGGCGACAAGGTGATTGGCAAGGCGCAGGTTATCACCGCTTCCGGCAGCCTGAATCTGCGTCAGCTGCCCAGCTACAGCGCGGGCATTATCGGCTACATTCCGCAGTATGCCGTGGTGGACGTCTTTGAATACGACGGCGGCTGGGCGCGCATCCGCTATTCCGGCGTGACCGGCTGGGTGCTGCGTTCGTTCCTCACCGATTACAACGCGCAGCCCACCTATAACCCCTATCCCACCGCAAACCCCGGCGTTCTTCAGGGCTATGCCTACGTCCGTACCAACGGCGGCGGCCTGAACGTCCGCGAATACGCCGGAACCGGCGCGCGCGTCCTCGGCGTTGTGCCGCGCAACGCACAGGTGGAGGTCTACTCCTACGGCAACTCGTGGTGCTATATCCGCTACAACGGATTTGTCGGCTACGTGATGACGAGCTACCTCAGCTTCGCCTACACGCCCACTCCCACGGCGACGCCCGCTCCCGTGCAGCCCATGCTCCCGCCCGTGCAGGGCTACGCCTATGTCAGCACGAACGGCGGCGGCCTGAACATGCGCGAATATGCCAGCACGGCCGCGCGCGTGATGATGGTCATTCCGCGCTATGCGCGCGTGGAGATTCTCTCCTACGGCAGCACCTGGGCCTGGGTGCGCTACATGGGCGTATCGGGCTATGTCATGACGCGCTACCTCTCCACCGGCGGCGTCTCGCCCGCTCCGACGGCCGCGCCTACCGCCGGCTCCTGGGCCACGGTAGCCACGCAGTCGGGCGGCCTGAACATCCGCGAGGCTACTTACGTCGGTTCCCGCATCCTCAAGGTTGCGCCCAAGGGCGCGACGGTTTCCGTGCTTGAGCGCGGCACCACCTGGAGCCGCATCAGCTACGGCGGCGTCACCGGCTATGCGATGACCGGCTTCCTCAACTTCGGCGGCGGCACGGCCAGCGTCACTTCTTCGCGCGCGATCGTCTCGGCCAGCGGCAACGGCCTCAAGCTGTATACCAGCGCTTCGACGGCCAGCAGCGCGCTGTGCACCATCCCCGCGCGGACGGAAGTGAACGTCCTCTCCCGCGGCGAACGCTGGACATACGTGAACTGGGGCTCCTATACCGGCTATGTGCTAACCACGTATCTGACGTTCCTGCCCGATTGATTTTCCCGGTTTCCCGGCTCTGCCCGCTTTCGGGCAGGGCCTTTTTTCATGGATGCGGATAGAAAAAAGGGCGCATACGCGCCCCTGAAGCCGCTCCCGCAGCCTGTTTCGTCAACCGCTTAATATCCTTCATGAAAAGTTCGGCCGCCAAAGCCGTTCGCCGCTGCCATGACCGCCGCATTCCAGACAGAAAAGGGAGCGCATACGCACCCCCTCCGAACCCTTTTCGCGGCTTATTCCGTAAACACCCGGCCCGATTTTTCCGCAGCGACCTTCGCAAACCGTCCAAAATCCGCATTGAGGATCATTTCCTCCGGGAAGCCGATCTCCTCCAGCATCGCCAACGAATGCTCAAAGCGGCCGACGGCGTTGGTGAAATGCGCGTCCGTCGAAACCACAACCGGCACGCCGTATTTCATGCACAGCCGCGCAATATCGCGGCAGTTCTCCGCGCTGCCCCTGCGCGCTTCAAAGGAATGGTTGTTGATCTCGACAATTTTTCCATTGCGCGCGCAGGCGCGGATCACCTCATCGTGCTCAAAGGCAAACTGTCCGTCGCCCATATGCCCCATTACATCTACGTCCGGGTTTTCGGCCACAGCCAGCCAGGCGCGCGTATGCGCGGCGACGTCCTCCGGCTCGTAGACGATATTGTGCATCGATGCGATCACCCACTCCAGTCCCGCCAGAATGCGCGGCTTCAGGTCGAGATTGCCTTCGCGGTCGAGGATATTCACCTCCACGCCGCGCAGAATGTGCACCCCTTCGATTTCCGGCGGCAGAATGTTCATCATCGCCCCGAAGAACACCTCCGTCGGCGCGCCGAGCAGCTTCGGCGCATGATCCGTCATGCAGAGGAAGCGCAGGCCGCGCTCCCGCGCCGCGCGCGCATTTTCTGTAATGGTCGAATAGGCGTGCCCCGAGGCAACCGTATGCGTATGAGTATCCGCAATAATCTTCATCTGTGTCCCTTCTCTCAATAACCGATCTGCGCCATGATTTTGTCCACCGTGCGGGCAACCCCCAGCGAGAACGTCTCCGAAACGAGCGGCGCTTCGTTCTCACGGATCACACGGCCGAACTGTTCAATCTCCAACCGATAGTTGTTCGGGCATTCCACCGTAACAGCCTGCTTCGCGCCGTCCGGACGGCAGACTGTGAACGTCTGCGCGCCGTCGGCGTTGTAGCCGACCGGCGCGTCGATCCAGCCCTCCGTGCCCATCACGCGGAAATCGCTCAGCCGCGCACAGTGCGTACACATGCCGTTCGCCAGCGCGGCCAGCCTTCCCTCGCCAAAGTCAAGCATCTCGGTACAGAAATCATCGACTTTCAGCGGCGTAAAATGCGCCGCCGCGCCCACGCTCCGCGGTTCGCCCCCGAAGAGATATTGCGCAAGGCTGATGTTGTACACGCCGATATCGTACACCGAACCGCCGCACGTTTCCCGCCGGGCGCGGATGTTCTCCGGCTTATCGTAATAGCCGCGCGTGAAGAAGTTCGCCTGAACAACGCGCGTCTGCCCGATCTCGCCCGCATCGACGCGGCGCTTGATCTCACGGATGACCGGGCTGTGCAGGTAAGCGAACGCTTCCATCAGCTTTACGCCCTTTTCGCGGCAGAAATCGAACATCTCCTGCTCCTCCGCCTCGCTTACGCCCAGCGGCTTTTCGCAGAGGATATGCTTGCCTTTCTCCGCCGCGCGCTTCACCCATTGCAGATGCATCGTATTCGGCAGCGGGTATACACCGCTTCAATTTCCGGATCGTCGAGCAGCGCGTCGTAGCTGCCGTACGATTTTTCAAATCCGAACCGCGCGGCAAATTCCGCCGCCTTTTCGGCGCTGCGGCCTGCAATGGCCATCATGCGGCAGTTTTCCGCCTGGCGCATCGCCGCAAAGGTCTGCTTCACGCCGATTTCCGCCGTGCCCAGCACGCCCCAATTCACCTTTTCCATGCTCATCCTCCTCACACGATCCGTCAGTTTCCGGTACACCGGCAGCATACACGGCTCCGTATTATCCTCCCGCACCTCGGAAGCCAGCCGCCACTTCACGCCGCTGTTTTCATCGGGCTTCGCCCGGAGAAACGCGTCCTGCGGCGCTTCCAGCAGATACGTCACGTTCAGGTGCACGTGCCCGCGCACCGTTTTTCCGCGCTTGACATGCTCCGGCACGGGCAGAATTTCCACAGAGAATATCTCCGCCTGCACCGGCCGCGCCCGCACTCCCGTTTCTTCCTCGGCCTCGCGCAGCGCCACGGCGTGCAGGCAGCACTCGCCGTCGGCGTGCCCGCCCAGCCATGTCCACGCCTGATAAATGTTGTGATACGCCATCAACACCTGATCCCGCGCAGGATTAACAATCCACGCCGAAGCGGTGAAATGCCCTTGTTCATCTTCGCGCTCAAGCGCCTGCGGATGCGTATCGAGCCAGCGGAGCATCTCCGCGCGGTCCGCCGCTTCCTGCGGGCAGCCGGGACGGAACGCTTCAATTTCCTGCCGCAGCCGCTGTTTCGTCATGCGTTTCTCCTCGTTTCAGGGGCGCTGACGCGCCCGTTATTTCCACAGCGAAGGCGAAAACAGAATGAGAATCGGGAATACCTCAAGCCTGCCGATCAGCATGGCGACCGTCAGCACAATTTTCGAAAGCGGCGAATACATCGCAAAATTGCCCATCGGCCCAACAAGTCCCAGCCCCGGCCCAACGTTGGACAGGCACGAAAGCGACGCCGTAAAGTTCGTTACCATATCGAACCCGTCGATGGAAACCACCAGCGTGCATACGAGCAGCAGCAGCACGTACAGGAACGAGAAAATGAGCGAACCGCGGATGGTATCATCGTCCACGGCCTTGCCGTTAATCATCACGCGATTGACCGTGCGCGGACGGATCAAGCGGCGGATCTCGCAATGCGCGGCCTTGCCCATCAGCATGACCCTGCCGATTTTCATGCCGCCGCCCGTGCTGCCGGCGCATGCGCCGCAGAACATCAGCATCACAAGCACCCAGCGCGAGATTTCAGGCCAGAGGTTGAAATCCGTCGTCGCAAAGCCCGCCGTGCTGAGCACCGACATCACCTGGAAGAACGCATAGCGCACCGCCTCGAAGAAGCCGTTAAACAAGCGGCCCGCATCCAGCGTGATAATCGCCGTCGCCGCCAGCACAATCGCGCCGAACAGATGCAGCTCCTGATCCTTCAGCGCATCCTTCCACGCGCCGCACAGCGCGAAATAATACAGATTAAAGTTGATGGAAAACAGCACCAGAAAAATGCCGACCACCCATTCAATATACGGGCTGTTATACGCGCCCACGCTGAGCGCACGGTTGCTGAAGCCGCCAGTTCCGGCGGTGCCGAACGCATGAATGAGCGCGTCGAACAGCGGCATTCCGCCGAGCAGCAGCAGCACCGTCTCCAGCGCCGTCAGCGCCAGATAGATCGTATACAGGATGCGCGCCGTCTGCCGCGCACGCGGCACAATCTTGCCGACTGTCGGCCCCGGCACCTCCGCGCGCATGATGTGCATGGCGTTGTTATTCGCCAGCGGCAGCACCGCCAGCACGAACACCAGCACGCCCAGACCGCCGATCCAGTGCGTCAGGCTGCGCCAGAACAGCATCGCATGCGACATTTTCTCCACGTCGAGCAGAATCGACGCGCCCGTCGTCGTAAAGCCGGAGACGGTTTCAAACATCGCGTCGATAAAATTGGGAATTTCCCTCGAAATTCGGAAAGGAAGCGCGCCGAACGCGGACATCAGCACCCACGAAATCGCGACGCTGACAAAGCCTTCCCGCGCGTAAATCGCGCGCTTTCTGGGCTTGAACAGCGCCAGAACGCCCGCAAGGCTTGCGGTCGCCAGAATGGTAATCGCCCAGACGGTCAGGTTTTCATGATAGATCAGCGCCACGGCGGCGGGAAGAAACATCAAAGCCGCCTCGATTCCAAGCACAAGGCTGAGCGTGCGGCAAATGATTCTGTAATTCATTTTGAATAGCCTCTGACTCCTTGCTGATACTCTCTACATCGCTCAGTATATCAGAAAGCATTGCAAAAGGGAAGCCCCCCGGCAAGCGCGCAAAAATTGACAAAGGCCGGAAAGGCGTCGCCCTTCCGGCCCGATCAGCGGGTTTCGTTCTATTCGCGCTCATGCGAAGCGTTGAACGCCTTGACATGCTCGTTTTCGCTCAGGAAGCGGATCAGCTCGTTAAAGCCGTCGCTCTTGAGAGGGATTTTGATTTCGAGATCGAAATCCGTTTCCTCGCCGCGTTTGACAACGCCGTTTTCCATCACCGTAACGCCCAGCTCTTCAAACTTCTTCGTCAGCTGTTCCTGGAAGGTAACCGTATCCTGCACGGTAATTTGCAGCCAGCTCGAATGGAACGCGTCGCCGCCGAGCGTGAAGCGATGCATCACGATCATCAGCAGCACCACAAACACCGTCACAAACAGGCCGACCAGGTACATGCCCGCGCCGATGGCAAGGCCGATACCGGCCGTCACCCAGATAACCGCGGAGGTCGTCAGGCCGTGGATCGAGCGGCCCTCCTTGAAAATCACGCCAGCGCCCAGGAAGCTCACGCCGGAGACGACCTGCGCGGCGATTCGCGCCGTATCCGCGCCGCGCGTGCCCGCAAACAGTCCGCTGCCCTCGCCCATATCCGCAAAGGCGTATTTGGAAATGACCATCATCAGCGCAGCGCTCAGGCCCACAATGCAATGCGTCCGGATGCCGGATTCCTTGAAGCGCAGAGATCGTTCATAGCCGATCGCCGCGCCGCAAATTCCCGCCACAATGATGCGCACGCAAAATGCAAGCATCAGCTGCAGGGGAAGCTGTTCGTTCATCAGGTCGAGAAGTGCGCGCATAGTCCATCTACCTCCAGTAAAAAAGTGAAACCGGGCGTTCATGCCCAGCTCACGAATAGCGCTATTTTATTATGAATTTTCCGTTTCGTCTATGGGTATAATAAAATATTATTATGCCCTTTCGTTTGCTTATAACGGCGCGCTATACTTGCACAAAAAAGAAGCCTCTCCCGTTTGGGGAAAGGCTTCGAAAGTCCGCCGGATTTATTCCGCGGCCTGCACCGGCATGGAGATGCAGCCGGCCGGGCACTTGGCGGCGCATTTGCCGCAGCGGGTGCACTTATCAGGATCGATCACGGCAAAGCCGTTCGTGACGTGAATCGCGTCGTATTCGCACTGACGTTCGCACAGCTTGCAGCCGATGCACGCCTTCATGCACATTTCGCGTGCGATGCGGCCCGTTTCCTTGTTCTGGCAGCGGACGACCACCGTGCTTTCCAGGGGCATCAGCTTAATCACGCTGCGCGGACACGCCTTTTCGCATGCGCCGCAGGCAACGCACTTCGACTCGTCGACGCGCGCCAGCGCGTTTACGATCGAAACCGCGCCGAACTTGCAGGCCGCTTCACAGTCGCCCAGACCGACGCAGGCGTACGGGCACAGCTTCGGGCCGCCGGCGATAGAAGCCGCTGCGCGGCAGCTCTTCACGCCCACATAGTTGAACTTTTCCTTCGAGATGCCGATTTCACCGTTGCACAGCACCTTGGCAACCTTCGGGGCTTCCGCCGTATCGGCGATGCCCAGAATGGCGGAGATTTTCTCCACGCCCTTCGCGCCCGCAGGAGCGCAGCCGCTGGGCTTGGCCTTGCCTTCGACGACGGCCTGCGCAAACGCGTCGCAGCCCGCATAGCCGCACGCGCCGCAGTTCGCGCCGCCCAGGCACTCGCGCACCTTGGCCACGCGCTCGTCGGTTTCCACATAGAATTTCTTATCGGCAAAAGCGAGGATCAGGCCGAACACCACCGCCACCGCGCCCAGCGCGAGAACGGCATAAAGAATCGCAGTCCAGTTCATTTTCGCCCCTCCTTCAGCCGACAAGACCCGAGAAGCCCATGAACGCCATGGACATCAGGCCGGCCGTGATCAGACAGATCGGAAAGCCCTTGAAGCACTTCGGGATGTTCGAGCTTTCCAGACGCTCGCGCACGCCGGCCATCAGCACGATCGCCAGCAGGAAGCCCACCGCGCCGAACGCGCCGTTGAGCACGCTCTGCAGAAGGCCGTAGCCGGAAGTGATGTTCAGCGTCGCAACGCCCAGCACCGCGCAGTTCGTGGTGATGAGGGGCAGATAGATGCCCAGCGAGTTATAGAGCGATTTGAGGGATTTCTTCATGAACATCTCGACAAACTGCACCAGCGACGCAATGACGAGGATGAACATAATCGTGTCCAGATACGTCAGCTTCAGCGGCACGAGGATATAATAGTAGCCGAGATAGGTGAAGAACGACGCAAGCGTCATTACGAACACAACCGCCAGGCCCATGCCGGTCGCCGTTTCTACCTTGCTGGAAACGCCCAGGAACGGGCAGTTGCCCAGGAAGCGGGAGAAGATGAAGTTATGGCACAGGATGCAGTCGATCATGAAAAGCCAGAAGTTCATAGTCATGCTTTCGTGCCTCCTTCCGCAGCCTTGCGGGCCGCGATCTTATCGGAGATGGCGTTGATGATGCCCAGCAGCAGGCCGAACACGATGAATCCGCCGGGAGCCAGCACGAACAGCAGCATCGGCTCAAACGCGCCGCCGAACACGGTCAGGCCGAACACGGTACCGTTGCCGAACAGCTCGCGCACGCAGCCCATCAGCACCATGGCCAGCGTGAAGCCGAGGCCCATGCCCAGACCGTCGACAGCCGAGGCCACCACGCCGTTTTTCGAAGCGAACGCTTCAGCGCGGGCGAGGATGATGCAGTTGACGACGATCAGCGGGATAAACAGGCCCAGCGACGCATACAGCGTCGGCACGAACGCGTGCAGCAGCATCTGGACGATGGTAACGAACGTGCAGATAACCAGCACGAAGCAGGGAATGCGCACCTTATCCGGAATCACCTTGCGCAGCGCCGAAATGACCATGTTCGAGCCGATCAGCACGAACGTGGCGGCCAGGCCCATGCCCAGACCGTTGATGGCGCTGGTCGTAACCGCGATGGTGGGGCAGGTACCTAGCACCAGACGGAACGTCGGATTTTCGTTGAGAATGCCGTTGAGGAATACGCCGCGCAGAGACGGTTTGTTTTCGTCCTTAGGCATTTTTCTTCACCTCCCCATACACCTTACGCTTGCAGTATTTGTCGATCAGAGGCGTGATGATATTCATGATGAGAATGGCGTAGCTGCAGCCCTCGGGATAGTTGCCGAACTTGCGGATCAGCACGAGGATCACGCCGCAGCCGAATGCGTAAATACATTCGCCGACGGCCAGCATCGGGCTGGTCACATAGTCAGTCGCCATGAAAATCGCGCCCAGCAGCAGGCCGCCGGAGAGCACCGCCTGCAGCGGGTCTTCGCCCAGCGCCCAGGACAGCAGCGCCACCGTGGCCACCATTACGACCGGGATCTGCCAGCCGATCACCTTGCGCACGAGCAGATACAGCAGGCCGAGGATCAGCGCGGCCTTGCAGACCTCGCCGATGCAGCCCGGAATGTTTCCAAGGAACAGGTCAAGATACGACGAGGATTTCGCCGTCAGCGGCGTAGCCGCCGTCGCAGCGTCCGCAACCGCC
The DNA here is from genome assembly GCA_004557805.1 of Clostridiales bacterium. Classification (GTDB taxonomy): domain Bacteria; phylum Bacillota; class Clostridia; order Christensenellales; family Aristaeellaceae; genus Aphodomonas. Next base: position 9,909 of record SFFS01000073.1, read on the forward strand.
GCGGTGTTCACGAAAAGCGTGCGCTGCGGAAGCAGGAACGTGGTCATATGCGCCGGCCAGCTGGAAAGCAGCGCCGCGCGCGCGGCAAGCGCCGGGTTGAGGAAGTTCGCGCCCAGGCCGCCGAAAAGCTGCTTGATGACCAGAATGGCGAACGCGGCGCCGATCACGGGCAGCCACCACGGCGCGCTGGAAGGCAGGTTCAGGCCCAGCAGCAGGCCGGTCACGGCCGCCGAAAGGTCGCCCACCGTCGATTTTCTGTGTCCAAGCGCGCACCAGAGCGCCTCAAACAGCACGCAGCTGGCAACGGACACGGCCAGCAAAAGAGCCGCGCGCGTGCCGAAGAAATAGATACCGGCCGCCGTCGTAGGCAGAAGCGCGATCAGCACATCCAGCATCGTCAGCCGGGTGTCGCTCTTTGCGCGAATATGCGGGCCGGAAGAAAGACTCAGTCTCATTTTTTCGCCCTCCTCGCCGCCATGATTTCATCTTTCGCATTCTTGAACGCCGCGGTCATCCAGCGGCGCGCCGGGCAAACGTACGAGCAGCTGCCGCAGAAGATGCAGTCAAGCAGATGCTCCTTCTCCGCCTGCGCCTTGTCGCCGGCTTCGCACAGGTTCAGAAGCCTGTACGGATTCAGCCCCATCGGGCACGCGCGCACGCAGCGCCCGCAGCGGATGCACGCCGTCGTCTCCGGAGGCGTGGCTTCCTTCTCGTTCAGCACGACGATGCCGTTATTGCCCTTGGAAACCGGCACGGTATCGTCCGGCACGCAGATGCCGCACATGCTGCCGCCGGTGAAGATCTTGCCGGCCGGTTCGCTGTATCCGCCGCATTCGCCGATGGCGTCCATGAAGATGGTGCCGATGCGCAGCGACAGGTTCGCCGGTTCGCGCACGCAGCCGGTCACGGTTGTGATGCGCTCAACCAGCGGCTTGCCGTCGATCACCGCGTCGGCGATGGCGGCGCAGGTAGCCGCGTTCAGCACGACGACATGCGCGTGCATCGGCAGCCCGCCGGAGGGAACTTCGCGGCCGGTAATGGCCTTGATGAGCTGTTTTTCACCGCCCTCGGGGTATTTGGTTTTCATCACGGCGACGCTGACGCCTTCGCGGCCGCCTGCGGCCTTTTTGATCGTCGCCACCGCGTCCATCTTGTTCTCCTCGATGCAGATGACGCCGCGCTTCACGCCCGTGGCGCGCATCGCCGCGCGCAGGCCGTCCACCACGCGCATCGGCGTTTCGAGCATCAGGCGGTGATCCGCCGTCAGGAACGTCTCGCACTCCGCGCCGTTGACGAGGATGGTATCAATCGACTGTCCCTCGGGGATGCGCAGCTTCGCCGCCGTCGGGAAGCACGCGCCGCCCATACCGCAGATGCCGGCGGCCGCGATGGCCGGGATGATCTGATCGGCGGGAGCCGTTTCCACATTGCCAAGGCCTTTGAGTTCAACCCATTCGTCCTTGAAATCGTTCTGAATGGTGACGCATTCGCTCAGACCCGCGCCCGTGTTCTGACGGCGCGCAACCTCGAGCACCGTGCCGCTGACGCTGGCATGCACCGGCACGCCCAGTCCGCCCACGGGTTCGCCGATGAGCTGGCCCATCAGCACATGATCGCCCTTCTTAACGCACGGCTTGCTCGGCGCGCCCAGATGCATGTCCATCGGAATGCAGACCGTATCGGAAACGAACTTCCGCACAGGCTTATCCGCCGTCGGCGTTTTGCCCTCATGCCGGTCATGCAGCGGATGGATACCGCCCTTAAAGGTATACTTTTTCAACGCCCATTCCACCTTTCCAGATGTTGCAAAACGCTTTTAATTTTTCGAAGCTAACGCTTCGTTCACCGCATCGACAACCGCCTGCGACGTGATCGTCGCGCCCGCGATGGCATCAATATCCGTACCGAGCTCCAGCTTGCCGGATTTGCCGATGAACTGGTTCTTAAACTCGTCTTCCTGCGCGCGCGCGCCCAGGCCGGGAGTCTCGGCAAATTTGTCGTCGCCG
>SFFS01000074.1 GCA_004557805.1 Clostridiales bacterium
CATTCCAATGGATGCTTTATCTTTTTCTATGATAAATTTGCCCGCATCTGTGAAGTAGTCATCTCTTTCAGGAGCTCCCTCTCCGGCTCCCGCTCCGGAGGAAGTCCCCAGATTGGCTATTTTTTCCTGGATATCGTTGCTGTATATATTGCCAAGCTTCTGATTCTTCAAAAATTCCACTACATCAGAGACTTCCTTATCTGAAACAAAAGCACCCTGCACTCTGGCCGGTTTGGTATAACCCTGAGGATAGAAAAGCATGTCTCCTTTTCCAAGGAGCTTTTCGGCCCCGTTCATATCCAGAATCGTGCGGGAATCTGTACCGGAAGATACGGAAAACGCATGATTTAGCCCCAATCGGCTTTCTTCGGAGAGAGCGCGAGCGGGGTGTTTCTTTCTTCCGAAAGAAGCGCCCCGCTTGCAAGAATATACGTTTACGAGGTGCCCATGCGTATTACGGCGCTAACGATTTTCCCTCATATTTTCGATTCGTTCGCAAACGAGAGCATCATCGGCCGGGCGCGCAGGCAGGGGCTGATCGAGTTTGAAGCGGTCGATCTGCGGCCGTATTCCGACCGCAAGCACAAGAACACCGACGACGATCCGTTCGGCGGCGGCGCAGGCATGGTGATGCTGGCGCAGCCGGTCGTCGACGCAATGGAAGCGCTGGCCACGCCGGGCTGCCGGCGGGTATATCTTTCACCGCGCGGGCAGACGTTCACGCAGAAAAAGGCCGAGGAATACGCCGGGCTGGACCATCTGATCCTGCTGTGCGGTCACTACGAGGGCTTGGACCAGCGCGCGATCGACCTGTGTGTGGACGAAGAGCTGTCCATCGGCGACTACGTGCTCACGGGCGGCGAAACGGCGGCGATGGTCGTGCTGGACGCGGTATCGCGGCTGGTGCCGGGCGTGCTGGGCAACGACGAATCGCCCGAGGACGAGAGTTTCACCAGCGGTCTGCTGGAATATCCGCAATACACCCGGCCGCGGGAATATCGCGGGCTGGAAGTGCCGGAGGTGCTTCTCAACGGCAATCATGCGGAAATTCTGAAATGGCGGCGCGCGCAGGCGCTGCGCGTTACGTTCGAGCGCCGGCCGGAAATGCTGGCAAGCGCGCAGCTCACGCCGAAGGAGCGCGCGATGATCGAAGGCTGGAGGGCAGAATAGCTTTGTAATCCCGGACAGGTTCCGGGATTTTTCTTTTCCGCGCCCTGCGCGAAAAAAATAGCAGAAACCTCCTGAAATTTCGCAAAAGACGCTATTTCCAACGCCCGCCGCGCGTGGTACACTATGCGCAGAAGAATCCTTGCGAAAGGAAGGAGATTTTTATGGAAAACATCGTTTTGAAAAACGACCGGCTTACCGTTGAAATCAGCCCGCGCGGCGCGGAACTGCAAAGCATCCGGGATGAAAACGGAGTGCAGCGTCTCTATCAGGGCGACACCCCCTTTTGGGGCAGCCGCGCGCCCGTGCTGTTCCCCGTCGCCGGCGGCTTCAAGGACGACCGCTACGAGATGGACGGCAAAACCTACGAAATGCCCAAGCACGGCAAAGTGCGCTACGAAGAAATGCAGATAGAAAACGCGAGCGCGGCGAGCGTCACGTTCGTCTGCACGAAAAAATTCGACGGCTTCCCGTTCGATTACGCGTTCCGCGTGCGGTACACGCTGGTAGAAAACAGCCTGCGCGTTGCCTACATCACTGACAACACCGGCGACATTCCGTTCTGGTTCTGCGTCGGCGGCCATGAAGCCTACCGCACGCCCGAGGGGATCGAAGATTACGAGATCGTCTTCGAGCACGACGAGCCGCTGAATTCGAACATTCTCGTGGGCAATCTGCTCTCGCACGACGTAACGCCCATCGAATCGCGCAACGGCGTGATGCCGCTCAAATACGACTATTTCGCCGTGGACGCGCTCGTGTTTCCCTATCTGACCTCCAAGAGCGTCACGCTGCGCAGCAAAACGCACAGCCGCGCCATCCGCGTAGACTTCGCGGGCAATTCCAACCTGATGTTCTGGACGAAGCCGGGCGCGCCGTACCTGTGCATCGAACCCTGGACGAACACCCCCGATTTTGTCGATCACGACGGCAAGATCGAGCATAAGCGCGGCTCCATCCATCTCGTTCCCGGCGATCGCGACATCCGCGAACACACGATTACCGTACTGTAAGGCGGCAAGATCGCATTTTTCCGTTTCTTCAAAACCGGCGCTGCTTTCGGCAGCGCCGCTATTTTTTTATTCTTCTCCCACGCAGGGCGCAGGACTGGGCGACGGTTCCGGCACTGCGCCGCCAACCCGCAGCGCGTCGGTGAACCAGTCGAGATCGACGTTGCCCTCGACGCCGCACACGCGGCCGTCGTCGGCATACTGCCAGCCGGCCCATACCGTCCATTTTCCGTTCGGTTCGACGCTTTCGGCATAATCGGCCACCCAGAGCGGATATTGCGCAAGGTTTCGGAAATAGCGCGCCCGCGCGCCGTATGCGTCGGAATAGATTACCGGCTTCACGCCGGTCAGCTGCTCAACGCGAGAGAGAAACGCGGCGGCAACTCGGTTGAATTCGTCGTCGTTCAGCACGCGGTCGCTCACGCCGAAATCCATCGCAGGCCGCAGCGTATAGCGGTAACGTGAAATTTCCCGCGCGAAAAACGCGGCCTGCACGTCGGCCTCCTCGACGGTCGTCGCCGTAAGGAAATGATAGAAGCCGTATTCCAGTCCCGCGCCGCGCGCTCCTTCGGCGTTTCGCTCAAAGTATGGGTCGCGGTAGCTCTCCCCAAGCGAAGAGCGAATATACACGCCCCACACGCCTGCTTCCTTCACGCGCGCGAAATCGATTTCCCCCTGCCACTGACTCACATCAATGCCCGGCTGCGTGGGCAGCGCGGCGGGGCCGAACTCCGCATGCGCGCCCTGCGCGCATAAAAACAGCAGCGTCGCGGCAAACACCGCAAGCATCCGTTTCCAACGTTTCATCAAATCCCTCCCCTGTGCTGACATTATGCGGCAAAGGGCAGTTTTGCCACTGGCAAAACGCATGCAGATCGAGTATAATGACAGTATGAAGATAAAAAATCTGCTGAAAATGGGGTTCGCGCTGCTGCTGGCATGCTGCTTCGCGCTTCCATCCGCATCGTTTGCGGACGGCGGGGGCGACGGCGTGCAGACCTGCCGTGCGCTACTGGTGGGCTGCGATCAGTTTCTTTCGCAGTCGGAAACCACACCCATCGCTCATAACAATATACAAATGATGGAATCCATGCTGAAGCTCGATACGCGCGGGTTTCTCGTGCGCCGCCTGGACGGCGTGGCGACCGGCGCGGATTCGCTGAAGGCGGCGATCGACTGGGCGTTTGCCGGCGCGGACGAGGACGACGTTTCCCTCATCTATATCAGCACGCACGGCATTTTTGAATCCAGCCGCACGCTGCCGGAGGGCACGCTGCTCTTCTCCGACGGCACCATGGAAGAAGAGGTCGGCGCGCAGGCGCTGGAATCGATGCTGGCCGGCGTGCCGGGGCAAAAGGTGCTGCTGGTCGACGCGTGTTCTTCGGGCGCGCTGATCGGCAAAGGCGTTTCGCCTTCGGTCGGTTCGGCGCGCGTTCGCGCGGCCTTCCGCAGCGATGATTTCCACGTCCTCGTTTCCGCCGGTGCGAACGAGCTTTCATGGTACTGGCAGGCCGATACGCAGGAAGCGCCGCCCGGCGCAAGCTATTTCACCGCCGCGCTCGTCGCGGGCGCGGGGCTTTACGGCACCTACGCAGCCGATCAGAACAGCGACGGCGTGATCACCCTGCGCGAAATGTACACCTACCTGCGCACGGGGCAGCCGAGCTCCAGCGCGCAGGCGTATCCGCAGGAGGACGATTTTCCGCTCCTGTGCTACGATCCCTCCGCTTCGACCGATTCGACGCTGGGCGAGCTGACCGGCATCGTTTTCCAGCGCACGGCGCTGGATCCCGAGAACCCCATCGTCACGCTGTATTACACGGCCACAGCGAAAACGCGCGTAGCCTACAGCGTTACGCCCTACGCCAACGGCCAGTGGGACTGGGAGCACGCGGCGCTCATCCCCGACACGACGGAATGGGACGACGCGGCCAACCCGTCCGGCCAGGTGTTTCCGGGCCGAAGACTCGCCGAGGTTGATCTGACCGACGTGCTGCCGGAAGGCTGGCAATATGCAATGATCCATGTGCTCACGCTGTCCGGCGTGGACGACAACTCCGCGCCTTCGGCCGTTTACGCGGGCCGCGTGCTGCGCGCCGAAGTGACGGGCGATCCGGAGCTGACGTTGCGCGCCTCGTCGAACTGGCAGCGCGCCGTGCGTCCGGAACTGGAAATTTTCATCGGCCATACCCTGCCGTTGAGCCTGACGGTAACGATCGAGGACGCTTCCGGCAAAACTGTAAAAACGCTAAGCGCCGCGGCTTCCACGCGCCCCGAAAGCCTCACGCCGGAGGGGAGTCTGTTCTACTGGAACGGCACGCTGCGCAGCGGCGCGCCCGCGCCGGCAGGCGAATATTCCATCCACGCCACCGCCGTCGTCGGCGGGCAGCCGTACAGCGTTTCCAAAACGGTTACAGTGGAATAAAAAAATCGGAACGCATGCTATCGTCCAGACGTTCCGATTTCTGTTTTCAGGGCCGCAGGGCGGCCTTTTGCGTGTTCCGCCAGAAAGCCTATACCTCATCGCCGTTCCGGTCGATGGTTTTCCAGACGCATTTTCCCTGCGCCGCATCAAAAACTTCAACCTCTATCCGGCCGTCCATCCTGAAATTGACGCAATAGAACTGCGGCTCAAACAAAACGCGCTGCGTTTTGATATCATAAATGCCCATCGGCAAATCTTCCGGCGCACTGCATTGATCCTGCGTAAAGAAGGTAAACAAGCCGTCATGATAATCAACGCCGATATCCTCAAACATCGGTGCGGCAAGCCATTCCCCTCGCTGGTCAATGATACCCCAGCGGCCGGTTGCCCAGCCGCCGTAATGCGCCGCATATACGCCTTCTGCAAAAACGAACCTGATTTCATCAAAAACGCAGGGGATAACTTCCCTTCCTTTTCGATCAATCCCGCCCCAGCGTTCCGATTCTCTCCAATATTTTCCCTTGGCGTATGCGTTATCCCATTTCGGATCAATCGTCCACTTTCCTCTTGCGACGATTGCGATTCCACCTGAAAAATCATAAGCATAGATATATTTTGGAGCAACGATTTCCTTTCCATCTTGGTTAAGGAAACCCCATACCCCCGCCATTTCGCTGGCGTCGGAATAATAGGCCAAGTCCTTCTGCCGCAGTTTCAGAATTGAAACCCGGCGCATTCCCTCGCAGAGCTTTCCCACTTCCTGATACCGGCAATCTGAATTTTCAGCCCCGCTCATATCGCTTTCCCGCCTGTTTCAATCCATCCGGCGCAGTTTGTTTCTTTCTGCTTCTATTGCAGATTGTCTCAGGGCGCTTCCACAAGATCCGTCCGCAGGCGATACAGCGTCGCGCCGGTATTCGCGCTCACGCCGAGCCAGCCGGTCACGTCGTTCATCGCCCAGGCCTGCCTTGCCCGCACATAGCCGTATTTCACGCCGTCGATGCGCTTATTGGCGAAGTTGCTGTCGCACCAGTAGAGCACGTCGTCGCGCGGGTCGTAGGGCTGAGTAATCATCAGCGTATGCGTCCCGCGTTCGCCGCTGGAATAGACGGCGATAATCTGCAGAATATCGCCCGCCCGCGCCTGCGAAAGAAACTCCCGCGCCGCCTGGCGGTTCATTTTCGCCGACATCGACCCGTCAAAATCAAACGCAGCCACCTGTTCGTATGCGCAGGCTGTGCCCTCCTCCGCGGCGGACCACACCGCTCCGACCGGCCGGCCGCTTTCCTCCTGCGGCACATGGTCGATCGGCAGCACGAGCGTCACACCCGGCTGCCCCTCCGGCGCAAAGCCTTGCGCCGCTTCCAAAAGGGAATCGGCCTGGAAGCGGCGGCACTGGCCGTGATACTGATTGCCCGAGGCGCGGTTCAGATCCCCGTCCTGCGCCACCTCGATCAGCAGCATTTTGGCGATGATCCGCTCCTGCGGCGGCACACTCGGCGCCGCGCCTGAAAACGCCAGCATCGCCGACAGCGCGGCGCTCATCAGCGCAATCATTTCGTTTCTTCCGCCGCAGCGGGAATATACTCGCCGTAAATGTATTCGTGCAGCGCCTTGGCGTTCTTCGCCACGTCGATAGTAATCACGTCGCTGTCCTTAATCCGCTCGTACTTCCAGCTGTTCTCAACCGGCAGCGAGAACTCGCTGAGCGAGAAATCGCCCGCCGCAAGGAACTGCGTGCCCAGCTTGAGGATCGTCGGCACGTCGAGGTTCGTAGACGTATTCGGCACGAGCGTCACGGCCAGGCTCATCAGCGTGGAGGGCGTGATGTTTTCCATCATCTTGTTCAAAAGCGCCTGCAGCAGAATCCGCTGGCGGCTTCCGCGCTGCAAATCGTTGTCCAGATGGCGAATGCGCGCGTAGCTGACGGCCTGCAAGCCATCCAGATGCACGCTCACGCCGTCGTCGGCCGCAGTCAGCACACGGCGGGCCTTCGATTTGGCGAAGCCCTCGTAATCCTCGCTGACAGCGACGTTATAGTTGATGTAATAGTATTCCAGCCCCTGCAGCTCAATGTCCACGCCGCCGAGCGCGTCGACGATGGCCGCCATGCTTTTGAAGTTGACCACAGCGTAATACTGGCAGTTCAGTTCAAACGTCTCGTTTACCGTCTTGAGCGCAAGCAGCGGGCCGCCGAAGGAATAGGCCGCGTTGATGCGGTTGCCGCCTGCGCCGTTGGGCAGGGTCAGATACATATCGCGCGCAAACGAGCTGAGCTTGATTTCGCCCGTCGACGGGTTCACGCTCGCAACGATCATCACGTCAGTACGGCCGTTGTTCTTGGCAATATCGCGGCTGTCGGTCGCCATGAGCAGCACGTTCACCCATTCGTCCGGCAGGTTTTCGTTGATCGCCAGATCGTCCGCCGCCACCGTCACGCGCTTGCTTTCGTCGATTTCCGCTTCCGATTCCTGCTGCGCCAGCGCGTCCAGCAGCGCTTCGAGGTCGGTTTCGGATGTGATTTCCTGCGCGGCTTCGCCGCTTTCTTCCGCATGTGCGGAGGGAACCAGCATCTCCAGCACCCGGCCGAGCACCGGCGGCTTCGTAGCGAATTCCAGCGGTTCCGCCCCGGCCAGCGCGTCCGGCTCCGCCACGGGCTCGAACACGCCCGAAGCCGCCAGCGCAACCGCGCCGAAGAGCATCATCGCGCAGATAATCAATACGAGCAGCACGCCCGCGCCCTTGTCCGCCCCGGATACGCGGTGTTTTCCATGCTGCCGGATCTTTTCCTTTTTCTTCATTGCATTTTTCCTTTCCAACGCGGCAGAATTGCAGCGTCCATCATACCCCGGAACGCCGCGAAAATCAAGCGCCGCCGGAAATATAACGAATGGGAAAGGAAAAACCTTCCCGTTTGCGCGCAAAGCGTCCCGGGCAAAAAAGGATCAGGAGAAACCTCCCCTTTTTGTAAGGAGGATTTCCCCTGATTTCGCCGTTATTGCGTTACCGCTTCGCCGTTACTTTCCGGCCATGGCCTTTTCCTGCTGCTCGATGAGCCGCTTGACCATGTAACCGCCGATGTAGCCGGCCTGACGGCTGGTGAGGTCGCCGTTATAGCCCTGCTTGAGGTTGATCCCAAGCTCGCCGGCGATCTCGTGCTTCATGTTGTTCAGCGCGTCCTTGGCCTGCGGCACTTCGATGCGGTTACCGCTGCCGGACTGCTTCGTGCCGGCGCCCTGCGCCTGCTGATTGCCCTGCTGGGCGTTGATGTTGGGCGTAAACATAAGTGGTTCCCCTCCCGCTTTTTTACTTGCCGGACATCTGCTGCTCGGCCTGCTCAATCATGCGCTTGACCATGTAGCCGCCGACGTAGCCGTTTTCGCGGCTGGTCAGATCGCCGTTGTAGCCCTGCTTGAGGTTGATGCCCAATTCGCGCGCGATTTCAAACTTCATGTTGTCCAGCGCTCCGCGAGCTTCCGGGATATTGGTGCGGTTGCCGTTGCTGTTCGCCATTTCGTTTCACCTCCTTCCGCTGTGTTCACGGGTATTTTGCCTTGAAACGCGCAAAATACGCTGGAACTTGTCGGATGGAATGGAAGCGATCTTCATTCCGGCGAAAAAAGCGATTCGCCGTTCAATCGAACGGCGAACCGCAAAAAAACGATTTTTCAGCTTGCCTTATACAAGCGTTCCTTTTTTAATGATGATGCAGGCGTAATACGCCTGTTCCGACGTCGCCACGGTCGCGTACGCTTTCCGCGCGCGATCGTAAAACTCGAAGCGCTCGATCTGCTGGAACTTCTTGTCCGCGCCCTCGTATTTATCGACGATTTCGCGGAACTCCTTCCATATCGGCGGATCGCCGTCGAGCACGCCGGGCTGCGTCGCCATCAGCGTAACGGGCGCCTCTACAAACGTATCGAGCGGGAACAGCTGCAAAATGGCGTCGAGCACCTCGGTGGCGCGCAGTCCGTCGCAGCGGATGCAGCGCTGGTTCATCGAATCGGCCGGGAAGTTGCAGTCGCCGATCACCAGCTCGTCGCCGTGGCCCATGGCCGCGATGGTCTTGAGCAGTTCCGGAGAAAGCAGCGGGGAAATTCCTTTGAGCATCGCAAAAACCTCCTGTTATCACGCTTTGCGCGCAAAAATTTCGGCAATGGATCGCGTATAGTCCGGCCGCAGCACGCCGTATTCGGTAACGATGCCGGTAATCAGCTCCGCGTCGGTCACATCGAACGCAGGGTTATACGTCTTTACGTTCTGCGGCGCCATGCGCCGCTGATACCACATCTCCGTCACTTCCTCGCCCGGCCGCTGCTCGATGGGAATGCCCGCGCCGCTGGGCAGCGTGGTATCGATGGTGGAAAGCGGCGCGCAGACATAGAACGGAATGCCGTAATGCTTCGCCAGAATGGCCACGCCGCTGGTTCCGATCTTGTTGCACGTATCGCCGTTTGCGGCGATGCGGTCCGCTCCGACGAGCACCGCGTCGATCCAGCCGTTTTTCATCACCTGCGAGGCCATGTTATCGCAGATAACCGTCGTATCCACGCCGTCGGCGGAAAGCTCGTAGGCGCTCAGCCGCGCGCCCTGCAAAAGCGGGCGCGTCTCGTCGCAGAAAACGCGGAAGTTCCAGCCGCGCTCGCGGCCAAGGTGAATCGGCGCAAGTGCCGTGCCGTAGCGCGCCGTAGCGAGCTGTCCGGCGTTGCAGTGCGTGAGAATTCCGCAGCCGCTGTGCAGAAGCGTCAGCCCGTTTTCGCCGATACGGCGGCAGACGTCGATATCCTCCTCGCGGATGGCGACAGCCTCGTCGTGCAGCAGGCGCCTGATTTCCTCAACCGTTTTGCCGCGGTTTACAAGCACAACATGCTCCATCCTGTCCAGCGCCCAGAACAGGTTTACCGCCGTCGGCCGCGCGGAAGCCAGAAACGCCTTGGCGGGCATGAACTTCGCGTAAAATTCATCGTAGGTCTGCGCTTCGATTTTCAGCGCGGCCAGATACATGCCGATCGCAGCCGCCACGCCGATGGCCGGCGCGCCGCGCACGCGCAGCATGTAAATCGCCTCGCGAATATCCTCCTGCCGCGTCAGCGAAAGCATCCGCACCTCGCCGGGCAGCAGCGTCTGGTCGATGATGACCAGCGCGTTTTTCTCGTCGTCCAGGGTTACGGTGTCCACCTGCATGATGTCTTCGCGCATCGCAAGCCCTCCGTCGTCCTTTTTTTACCGTACCGTCTCCAGCTCCACCTGCTGGCTGCCCATGCCGAGGACCTCCATGGCATTGATGAGCACGTAGGGATCCTTGCCGTGCAGCCGCTGGAACAGATGGCCCTCCGTTCCCAGCTCCATGCCCTGCGGCACGCCCACCGGAATCAGATTTTCCACCTTGACGGAATCGAGGCACGCACGCTCGATGGCGACGATATCGTCGCTTGCAAACATGCCCACGTCCGGCACCAGGGAAGGCGTCGTCAGCCCCCAGCAATCGCACAGCGCCGTCACGTTCGCCACCAGGCTGATGAAATACACGTTCTCCGGCGCGAAGGTGCTCAGCACCGTCTTGGCGCACAGCGCCAGGCCGTGCTGGAAGGCCGCGTTGTCGCGGCTGGTCATCTTCAGCGCGCCGGTGGGGCACACCTTCACGCAATGCGTGCAGGACGTGCAGTTATGAACGTCCACCTGATATTTGCCGTCCTCGGAAAAGCTGTTGGCCTCGTGGTTACAGGAGTCGATGCACGCGTTGCAGTGCACGCACTTCGCCTCGTCCCACTCGATTCCGCCCTCGAGGGCGTGCAGCTCGTGCCGCGTGCGGTCGGTCACCGCGCCCATGGCGAGGTTCTTGCACGCGCCGCCGAACGCGCAGCTGCCGTGGCCCTTGAAGTGCGAAAAGTCGATCAGGAAATCGGCGTCGTGAATCAGTCCCGCCACGTCGACGTGACGGAACGTCTTATAATCGACTTCTTTTGTATAGAAATACTTGCCGAAATAACCGCAGTCGTCCAGCACGGGGCATCCGAGCGTGGAAGCGGTATAGCCGCGCATTTCGGGGTTGCGCTTGTAGACGTAATGATCGGTGCAGAAACAGTTCGCGCCGTTTTTCTTCAGAAAATCGACGAGCTTGACGATAAACACCGGCGGGATGGTAGAATATCCGGTGCCGTCGCCCACGTGCATCTTGATGGCGACCGTCTTGCCCTTCACCCGTTCGGCCAGTCCGCTTTTTTCCAGCATGCGGCCGAACTTGGCCGGCAGCGTCTGATCCTCGTCGTAGCGCGCATAGGCGACGGAAGAAAACAACACCTTCGACATACCGTTTCTCCTCTCTCGTTCCGGGAAGGGTTATTCGGGTTTCTTCGGCGGCTGCTCGCCGCCCTGCGGACGCTCTCTGCGCGGGCCGTTATTGGGCCTGCGGCGGCGCGGGGGGCGGTTGTTCGGCTTCTGGCTGTTCTCTCCCGGCTGCGCGTTCTGCTGCGGCTGTGGGTTCGCGGCGTTTTTCGCGCCTTCTCCCTGCTGCTGGCGGCGCTGCTGGCAGCACGGCCTGCGGTTTCCCTCGCCGCGCGGCGGACGGCGCTTTTCGCCTTCCTGCTGCGGTTTTTCGCCCTGCGGCCTGCGCTGCGTGCGGCGGCCCGTTATCTGCTGCCGTCCGCCCTGCTGCACGGCGCGCGCGGGACGCTGCGGCCTCGGCTGCGCGGGCGTTTCGCCTTCTTCAACAGCCTCGAGCGCTCTGAGCTCCTCGCCGATCGTCTCTTCCTCGCCGCCGGTCAGCTCCGCATCAGCCGGGAGATCGTCATCTTCGGGCATTTCCGCGCTCTGCGCGGGTTTTCTTTCCTGCTCCGCCGCGCCCAGGCGCTGCACGTCGGCGGCGCTGTATTCCTTGACCTCGACGTTATCGCCGTCCTGGAAGCGCACGCGCACCGTCTCGCGCAGGACGTTGATATCGATGACATGACCGCGGCCGTCGGGCGTAATCACGTCCTTGCCCACGCGCGGCATGCGCTTGCGC
>SFFS01000075.1 GCA_004557805.1 Clostridiales bacterium
GCCCTTTGCGGAGCACTTCGTGCTGTCCTCAAGGGCTAGTCGTCGCTTCGCTCCTCCCTCCGGAAATTCCGAAGAATTTCAGAAGGCGGGTCTTCTCCGTCAAAAAACGGTAGTTTTTTGACGGACTGCGGCGTCCTCATAGCGGCCGTCCTTCAGGATATGCTCATTCTGCACGCCCTCCCGCGTCATGCCGAGCTTCTGCATCACCCGGCCGGAAGCGGGGTTAGACGCGTAATGGCGGGCGTAAACGCGATGGTACCGCTGCGCGGCGCGGGCGGCCTCGGCCGCGTAGCCGCGTCCCCATTTCTCGTGCGCAATCCAGTAGCCAAGCTCGCCGTTATGGTTTTCGCCGTCGTGCGAAACGCTGACGCAGCCGCACAGCACGCCGCCGTCTTTTTCCGTTACGGCGAACACAAACTGCGTTTCGTTTTCAAGCTGCTCCTCGTGCCGTGCGATCCACTCCTCCGCACATTTCTGCGGATACGGATGCGGCAGGTTCAGCGTGCCGCGCCAGATATTTTCGTCGTTGCAGATTTCCGCAACGCGCGCCGCGTCTTCCTGCGTAAAGGAGCGAAGCAGCAGGCGTTCGGTTTGAAGGGGTTTCATATACGCGCTCCTTTGCGTGGAACGGCGTTCTGATTCGCGCCCTGCGCGAATGAATCCTTCAGAAAATGCATTTTTCTCTTGACAAGTTTCATAATTCGTATTATACTTCCGCTTTGTTGAGAACAAGGGTGTTCTCCCGCGCAGGGGGAGCACCCTCGTTATTTTTCAGAAAAAAGGAGCTGTTCGAAATGAGTAAGTTCACCCGGGAAGACGTTATTCGCATGGTTGAGGAAAACGAAGTTGAGTTCATCTACATGCAGTTCACCGACATTTTCGGCCAGCTCAAGAATGTCGCCATCACCCGCTCGCAGATTGAAAAAGCCGTCAACAATCAGATCATGATCGACGGCAGCTCCATCGAGGGCTTCACGCGCATCCATGAATCCGACCAGTACCTCTATCCGGATCTGGACACCTTCGCCATTCTGCCCTGGCGGCCGCAGCACGGCAAATCCGCGCGCCTCATCTGCGACGTTTACAATCCCGACGGCACGCCGTTTGTAGGCGATCCGCGCGGCACGCTCAAGCGCGAGCTCAAGCGCGCGGCGGACATGGGCTATTCGCTCAACGTCGGCCCGGAACTGGAGTTCTTCCTCTTCGAAACCGATGAAAACGGTCGTCCCACCACCCGCACGGGCGACGAAGCCGGCTATTTCGACCTCGGCCCGCTCGATCACGGCGATACCACGCGCCGCGAGATCGTTTACGCGCTGGAAGAGCTGGGCTTTGAAATCGAGGCCTCGCACCACGAAGTGGCCGCCGGCCAGCACGAAATCGACTTCAAATACGCCGACGCGCTGACCGCCGCCGACAATATCATGACCTTCCGCATGGTCGTCAAGACCATCGCGCAGCACAACGGCCTGCACGCCACGTTCATGCCCAAGCCGATCTTCGGCATCAACGGCAGCGGCATGCACACGAACATGTCCCTGTTCAAGGACGGCAGGAACACCTTCGCCGATCCGTCCGACAAGCGCGGCCTTTCCAAAGAAGCGTACAGCTACATCGCCGGCCTGCTCGAGCATGTCAAGGGCATGGCGCTGATCACCAACCCGCTGGTCAACAGCTACAAGCGCCTGGTTCCGGGCTATGAAGCGCCGTGCTATCTGGCCTGGTCCGCGTCGAACCGCTCCGCGCTGATCCGCATCCCGGCGGCCCGCGGCCAGTCCACGCGCGTCGAGCTGCGCTGCCCCGATCCGTCCTGCAACCCGTATCTGGCGCTGGCGGTCTGCCTGGCCGGCGGCCTCGACGGCATTGAAAAGGGCATGACCCCGCCGGACGAGATCACCGAGAACATCTTCGCCATGGATAAGGATACGCGCAAGGCGCACGGCATCGACAACCTGCCCGGCTCGCTCGACGAAGCCATCACCGCGTATCTGGCCGATCCGCTCATGGCGGCCACGCTGGGCGATCACATCAGCACGCAGTACATCGCGGGCAAGCGCAAGGAATGGAACGAATACCGCACCCGCGTGAGCAACTGGGAAATCGAAAAATACATGGTGCTCTATTAAGACAAGACCCTATAATTCGCGGAAGGGCGGCGAGATGAATCTGCGCCGGAGGCGGATTGCAGGTTTCGCAGGCGTTACTGGCAAGTACGTCAGGAAAGCTGCAAGCAGCGGACGGCGCAAGGCGTCCGTTATTCTTCAAAAATTCGAGGGGGCTTCGGCTCTCTTGAATTTCGTCGTTTTCATCTGGTATTAAATCGCACAGGCGCGATTGATAAAGGAGGCTCGGCATGATTCGCATCGCGGTAGCGTTCTCCGGCGAAGAGGGGCGTCAGATTCTCTGCCGGATGCTGGAAACGCGCGGGTTTTCCGTGCGCTTTCGCTGCCGCACGGGCGCGGAAGCCATTCGCGCCGTAAAAACGATGGGCGGCGGCACAGTTGTCTGTGCCGCGCGCCTTTCTGATATGTCGGCGGGCGAAATCGCCGAAGCGCTCGGAAGCGGCGCGTCGGTAATCGCCGTGGGCCGTCCCGCGCAGCTGGAAGCGTGCGGCAGCGCGCCGTTCGCGCTTTTGCCCGTGCCGCTCGGCGCGGACGCGCTCGCGCAGGCGGTTCAGTCCGCGCTTGCGCGCGACAACGACCGCGTCCCCGTCCGCTCGGACGGCGACAGAGAGATCGTCGCCCGCGCCAAGGCGCTCCTGATGCAGCGCGACTCCCTTACCGAACCGGAGGCCCATCGCTTTCTTCAGCGCGCCGCAATGGCGCGCGGCGTGAAAATGGCCGTGATCGCAAGGGAGACGCTGGGGGAACGAGAAGGACGTGAAGGACGAAGGGAACGTTAGGGGACGCTGTCCCCTAAAACCCCTGGCAGGAACCTGAGGTTCCTGCACCTCCCGGTTTAAGTATATATCCTGCCATACTGCTTCTTTAATCCGAGCAGCGGCCGGTGAGCAGATGACGTCTGACCCGGAAACGATGTCCTACAACGCAGGCTGGGATGTTGACTATGAGGGATACCATCGGGATACCGGCTGCATCGACTGCCCGGACGAGGTTCTTGCCGATGTGTACGATAGATTGATAGGACACGAGCCGGATCGCTTCTATGCTTATATCAAGCGCAGCTCCGACGGCGCATGGCTCGGCGAGGTGAACTTCCACTATACTCCCAAAAAGGATTGGTGGGATATGGGCATCGTGATTTATGCCCCCTTCCGAGGGAAGGGTTACGCCGTTCCTGCGCTGAAGCTGATGCTGGATCACGCTTTCCGCGTTTGCGGTATTTCCAGAATCCATAACGATTTCGAGATTGCCCGGAACGAAATTGCAGCATGGGAAACTCATCGCAAAGCAGGCTTTAAGGAATCAGGCGTGGAAGACGGTTTTCTCCACATGATGATTACCAAAGGAGATTATCTGGCTGCAACGTAAAAAGTGCCGATTGACGATCAAATCGCAGGTGCAGAGAAAAAAAGCAACACAAACTCAATTTTGTGTTAAATCACAGCGGGGTTGTCACACGAAAACGAAGTGTGGCAACCCCATCGCAGCTTTTTGCGGGAACCGGAGGTTCCTGCACCTTCCAGTTTTTATTTATTTTTTTGCTCACGCAATGAATGCATCTGCGGTTACGCAAACGCGGCGGATGGGCAGCTTCGCGTCTGTCTTGAAGGGCTGCTCGTTTGCGCACGCTCGTCGGAAACCCTTGCCGACATCCAATCGCTGCATTCTTCCTTCGGTTGTCCGCCCGTTTCCCCCTCTTTTTCCACATATCCACAAAAAACTGCGTCCGCGGCGTTCTTCCCGCGGACGCGTTCTTTTACAGTTTTTTCTCCCGCCGGTTCCCTTCATATCCGCCTTCGCGGCAACGCCCGGCCAGCTCATAGCCCATTGAACCGTAATACTCGTTCAGGAACGCGTTGCTTACCGCGCAGTCAAGCCGCACAAAGCGCTTTCCCTGCCGCGCGGCCAGCGCCTCCGTTTCGGCAAGCATGCGCCTTCCCGCGCCCCGCACCGCTGGATCGGTCACAAGGTTATGCACATAATATGCCGCGGAATCCTCCCTGTCCGGCCAGCGCGCGTCGCTTTCCAGCAGCACCGCCGCCGCGGCGATCGCGCCGTCTTCCTCCAGCGCGTATAAATTGCCCTGCGCCTGCCGCCCGCGGTA
This sequence comes from Clostridiales bacterium, assembly GCA_004557805.1. GTDB lineage: Bacteria > Bacillota > Clostridia > Christensenellales > Aristaeellaceae > Aphodomonas. The sequence continues at coordinate 4,228 of SFFS01000075.1, forward strand.
ATATTCCGCGGGGTAAATAGCCAGGTAGTCCGTCGCGTTCCATTGGCGCACGCCGTTCTCGTCCATCCAGCGGATACGCTTTTTATACAGCGAGAAGATTTCCTCAATTTCTTCAGGCCGCGCCTGTCGGAACACGCTCTTCATCCGTACCTTGCCTCCCGTTTTCAGCGAATAAAGTTCGTCCGGCTGCCGCGCTCCGTTTCGGGCAGCGTCACTCCCGCAGCTTTCCCGGCGCGCATGCATTTGAGCAGCCAAGCCATGTTTCGCGCGAGGTTCCGCATGGTCTGCATGCCTTCCGCGTCCTGCTCGGCCTCGCCTTCCACGCAGCCGTGCACCTGGTTCCAGTACGTCGAGCCGACGGTAATCATCTGCGAAATGCCGAAATATTTGTTCAGCGCGTCAAACGACGCGGACGCGCCCCCGCGCCTTGTCACCGCCACGGCCGCGCCCGGCTTGAACGCGAACGCGCGCCCTCCGCAATAAAACGCGCGGTCGAGGAAGGACAGAATGCGTCCGCTCGGATGCGCGTAATAGACGGGCGTGCCGAAAACAAACCCGTCGGCTTCGCGCGCTTTTGCGACGAACTCATTCACCGCGTCGTCCCGGAAAATGCAGCCTTCCCCAGTGCATTTTCCGCAGCCGATGCAGTCGCGCACCGGCGCGCCGCCCAGCTGAAAGATTTCATATTCGATCCCCTCTTTTTCCAGCTGGCGGCCGACCTCCGTCAACGAACGATAGGTGTTTCCGTGCGCATGCGCGCTGCCGTTGAGCATGAGAACCTTCATCCTGCAAGTCTCCTTTTCGTTTTGTTCAGCCGTGCGAGGGCTCGACCGTGGCGAACATTCGGGCGAGCCGTCCATTTGGGAGCGTCAGCTCCACATACATCCATACGCCGCCGCCCAGCAGCGCCAGCCGGGTCATTTCATAGCCGTCGGGGATATAAATTCCTTCGCACGCGCCGAGCGGATCGCTGGTCACATTGTCCGTATAGCCGGTGACGGCGGCCGCTTCGAACCGAAGCTCCGGCAGTCTTTCAAAATCGGCCAGCGCCGCTTTCTGAACGTAACCGAAGCGCAGCTTCTTTCCATCGACGCGGTATTGAATCAGCGCCCAGTCGCCCTCGCGGCCGAACACCTGAATCCAGTCGTTCGTGCTGACGGAAGCCTTGCCGTCCGCCTCGCGGTAATACTGTTTTCCCGGGCCGGTATACACGTCCCACTTGCCTTTTTTCAGCGCCGCGCCGCACGGCTGCGGAATCCCATATTCGCCCTCCGCCGCGGGAATGAACGGCGCCTCGCCCGCTTCGTGGCTGCGGACGGCGTTCTCTGCCGCGCTTCGCGCGACCGTGAGATCGAACGTCCGCATCGAGCGGAGGAGCTCCGGCGTCTCGATGCAAAGCTCCCCGTAGGCGATGCCGCCAGAAAGGCCCATCCAGTTCGGATGCATCGTCAGGGAACCCCACTGTGTTACGTCGTCACTCGCCTCCCAATGCACCCCCGTGACGGTCAGCGCGCCGCTCTCATCGTATGCGAGGGCGGCGAAATAGCGAACCGTTCCCCAGTCGAACGAAACTCCTTCCCAGCCGGTTTTTTCGTCTTCGCACTGGGGAATTTCCAGCACGACGTTTTCCGCCCCAAGCGGCACGAGGTTATCGCAGATTGCGTTGACCGGCGCGCCGCCGCTCTCGTCGGTAAAATAGACGGCGCGCCAGTTCGGCCCTTCCAGCACGGCCCCCGCGGCCAGCGGCGTTTCGCCGTCGTACCGGACGTCGCACGCGACGACGTCCCCCTGCGTCAGCGCCTCTTCATAGGGAAACGCTTTCAGCAGCAGGGCCCGCGCCGTCTCGCGCTTTTCCTGCGCGGCTTCTTCCAGCAGCCGTCCGGCCTCCCGCATCGCATCCTCAAAGGAGCCGTTTTCCGGCGAGAGATCGATCGCGTCCCGCGGCACGGACGCGCTGCGCTCCTGTTTGTTGCGTACGTCGTACAGCGTCAGCATGTCTTCGTATGCCGTCACCCAGTGCTCGCCGCTCAGCCATTCCACGCGCCAGCCCTGTTCGCCGCGCTCAAAGCTGACATACTGCCCGTCCGCGCCGTCCCCGGCCTGGCACAGAACCAGGCGAATCTGCTTTTCACTCTGAACTTCCACGCTCATCCTGCTCAGCCGCGCGGTTTCAGGGATCAGCCGTTCGTAGCACGCCGCCGCTGTCCAGCTTCCGTCCGCGCCCTTTTCGGCGATCACGAACAAATAGCGCGTCATCGCCGCGTCCATCGCCACGCCCGCGCATACGCCGCCGGCCTCGGCTTCTATTTTGGGCGCGTACGCGCCCCATGAAGTCCCCGCCAGCGCCTGCGCAAGCGGAGACGCTTCCGCCGCCGCGCAGGAGAACAGCGCGCAGGCAAGCAGCAGGCAGATCAGCTTTTTTATCGTCTTCATCGTCACGACCTCCCTTTCGTTATACGCGCGGATCGTCGCCCTCGCGGTAGGGGACGACCGCCGCCGGCACCACCTCGGAGGCGGGCCCGGCGTGAATATGCTGATCGTCGAAGAAGATATGCGCGCCGAACGCGGAAAGCACGTCCTTTTTGCTCACCCCGCCCAGGAAAAACGCTTCGTCCACGCGCACGCCCCAATAGCGCAGCGTCTTCACGGCGCGCTCATGCGCAGGCGCGTTGCGCGAGGTAACGAGCGCCGTGCGGATGGGCGCGGCCTCCTTGCTGGGGAAGAGCGACTGAATATGCGCCACCGCCGTAAGGAAGTTCGCGAACGGCCCGCGTTCCAGCGGAATATCGGCCTTCTCCCGCTCGTTCTCCTGAAACGCATCGATGCCCTCGTGCCGGTAGATCCGCTCCGCTTCCGCGGCGAAAAGCACCGCGTCGCCGTCGAAGGCAATATGAATCTGGTTCACGGCGGAATCGGGGTTGTCGTGCGGGCTGCCGGGCAGAATGGTGGCCGCCGCCACGCCGCCGTCGACGGCCTGCTTTACGTCGTCCTGGTTGGCGGAAAGGAACAGGTCGGTTCGAAACGCCTTCAGATACGGCGCGATCTCCGCGCCGCCGGTCAGCGCGGCGCGCGTAATATCGAGACCGTAATGGGCGATGGAATTGAAAATGCGCAGGCTCGTGTTCGGGCTGTTGCGCGACATGACGATCACTTCCACCAGCCGTTTTTCCTGCAGGGTGTTCAGGTTCAGAAACGCGCGCACCAGCTGGAACGCGGAGCCCTTGGCAAGCACGTCCTTTTCGTGCTGCACCTGATAGGCCTCGTATTCCGAAAGCCCCTGCTCTTCAAAAATTTTGTTTTCCTGCTCGAGGTTGAAAAGCGCCCGCGAGCTGATGCCGATTACGAGCGGTTCCGAAAGATCATACGCCATGCCGTTTCCTCCGTGCTTCACGCGCAAAAAAGCGCGCCCTGCGGCGCGCCTGAAAAAACCGGACCGTGATGCCGGGCGCGCCATGGATCGTTTATCCATATAACGCGCCGCGAATGGAAATCATTCCCGCGCTTCGGCCACGATGTTGTAATACGCGTTTGAAGTCACGCGGTAAATCACCGTATAGAAGGCCGCGAATGCAAGGAAGCTGACCGCCGTGGTGCCCAGCAGCAGCGGCAGGTTGGTGATGTTGAACAGGATCAGGATCTTCCGCACGAACGGGAAGGCGAACGCCAAATGCAGCGCCGCGAAAATCAGCGGCAGGAAGAACACCATCAGAAGCTGCGCGTTGATGCTGCGGCGAATATCTCGCCGGGTCATGCCCACCTTCTGCATGATGTCGAACCGTGCCCGATCCTCGTAGCCTTCGGAAATCTGCTTATAGTAGATGATCAGCACGGCCGCGGCGATAAACACCGCGCTGAGCAGAATGCCCAGAAAGAACAGCCCACCGTAGGTGCCGTAGAAATCGGCGCTTTCGCCCGCGGCGCTCTGGCAGTCGATGTTGCCCATTCCCGGCGTACCCGCCTCGCGCATATCGCGCAGGGCGTAATAAATTTCGCGGTTGAGCGCAATCTGCGCGTCCGCGCTGCATGAAGCGTTGATTCCGCACGTCCAGGCGAATGAAACGGCGCGCTCGCCGTTCACGCTTTCAAGCGCCAGCAGCGGCGCGACGGCCGCGTCGAGATCGGGCACGACGACGAACATCGAAGGAATGACCTGCGACGCGGCGTCGCCCTGCACCGGGAAACTGTCGAGGAGCTTCACGCGATATTCCGCGCCGCCCGCAATGGAGAACGTTTCCGGCTGATAGCGGATGCGCATGGGGTAGACCAGCGCTTCATCCGCGGCGAGGGTTTCGTTTTTCCCGGTCATCGCGTTGTAATCGGAAAGCGGCAGGATATACACCTGACACACGTTGGCCAGCGTCAGCTTGTCCACGTTGGTCGCGTTCGTCATGCTCGTATCGACCACGCCGTCGCGCAGGAACCCCGCCACAAACGCGCAGCGGTAGTCGATCATGGACGTTTCCGCCGCGCCCTGCGCGGCCAGACGATCCGCCGCCGCGCGCAGCTGCGAAATCGCGCTTTCCGAAGCGTCCTCCGGGCCGTTGAGCGAAACGCTGATTTCAATATCGTGCGGGTAGCGCGCATGCAGCGAATCCTCCGCGCCGAAATACAGGCAGGTGGTGGAGGAGATCATCACCAGCACCATCGTGGCCAGGATGCAGATGGACGCAAGCCCCGCGCCGTTGCGCTTCATGCGATAGGCCATGGAGGAGACGGAAACGAAGTGCTGCGGTTTATAATAGAAATCGCGGTTCCATTTGAGGATGCGGCAGACGACGACCGACCCGGCGATGAACGCCAGATACGTGCCCGCGACGACCATCAGCACGGCGGAAAAAAACATTGTAAGCGCCGTGATGGGGTTATCGATGCGCACCGCAATCAGGTACGCCCCGGCCAGCAGCGCCGCGCCGAGCAGCCCCAGCAGCCAGTTGGCGCGGGGCGGCTTCTCGCCCGCGCTTTCCGCGCGCATCAGATCGATCGGCTTGGACAGGCACACCTGCCGCAGGGCATTGAGAAAGATCAGCAGGAAAACGCCCGCGTAAAACAGAACCGACTGCCACAGCGCCGCGCCGGAAACGGTAAATGCGAGGGTCGCCTTTTCGCCGAGAAGATTGACCAGCAACAGCTCCGACAGCTTCGACAGCCCGAGGCCCAGCGCCAGCCCCGCCGCGAGCGAAATCAGCGCCACAAAAAACGATTCCCAAGCGAGAATGCGCGCGAGATTGCGCTTGTCCATGCCGAGGATATTATACAGTCCGAACTCGCGCTTGCGGCGGCGCATGAGGAATGAATTGGTATAGAACAGAAACAGCACCGAGAAAACGAGAATGACGATCGTGCCCATGCCGAGCATGGACTGCACCGAATCTCCGCCCTTCATCGCCGCGAGAATGGGCGACGCGGCCAGATAGGCGACGATATAAAACATCATCACCATGCCCGCGCACGTGAGCAGATAGGGGAGATAGAGCCGTTTGTTCCTGCGCATGCCGGTTACGGCGAGCTTTGCGTAAAATCCCTTCTTCACTGCACTTCACCGCCCGTCGTCAGCAGCGTGAGCGTATCGGAAATGCGCTGATAAAGCTGCTCGTTCGTGTTTTCGCCGCGATAGAGCTGATGGAATACCTCGCCGTCCTTAATGAACAGCACGCGCCCGGCGTGGCTGGCCGCCTTGACCGAATGCGTCACCATCAGAATCGTCTGCCCGCCGAGGTTGATCTCGCCGAACAGCTTCAGCAGTTCGTCCGTCGCGCGGGAATCGAGCGCGCCGGTCGGCTCGTCGGCAAGAATGAGCCGCGGCCCGGTAATGAGCGCGCGGGCCACGGCGGCGTGCTGCTTCTGGCCGCCGGAAACCTCGTAGGGATATTTTTTCAGCAGCTCCAGAATGCCCAGATGCCGCGCAATGGGGATCAGGCGCGTGCGCATATCGGCGTACGATTTGCCCGCCAGCACCATGGGCAGATAGATATTGTCCTCCAGCGTGAAGGTGTCCAGCAGGTTAAACTCCTGGAACACGAAGCCCAGATGATCGCGCCGGAAGGCGGAAATATCGCTCTCGCGCACGTCGGCGAGGTTCTTTCCATCGAGCAGCACCGAGCCCGCCGTGGGCTTGTCGAGCGCGGCGAGGATGTTCAGAAGCGTCGTCTTGCCCGAGCCGCTCTCGCCCATGATGGCGACGTATTCGCCCTCTTCCACGCTGAAGTTGACGTTGCGCAGCGCCTCCACCTTGTTCGCGCCGAAGCGGGTGGTGTATACCTTTTTCAGTCCTTCGACCTGCAAAATACTCATAAGGTTTCCTCCTTGTTTCATTTCCGGAGGAGATTATATCAGGCGCGCAGGGCGCGCCTCCATCGAATCGGCTTACAGTTTCGAGCGAAAATCTTACGGTTTTGTAAGAAACGCACGGCGCAGAACAAACGCGCGCCTCTCTGTGAAAATGAAACGGTTTCCTTGAAAGGGGCTTGGGGGAAACTTCCCCCAAACGTTCTCCAAACGTCCCCTGCGTCCTCTCACTCCACCTCGCGCGCTTCCCGCTCCAGGCCGATGCGGATTTCGGTACCCTCGCCGGGCCGACTGCGCGCGCAGATGGTGTGGCCGAGGTTTTCGCAGACGCGGCGGCACAGATACAGCCCGATGCCGCTGGCGCGCTTGTCGGCGCGACCGTTGCGGCCGGTGAAGCCCTTTTCAAAGATGCGCGGCAGGTCCTCCGGCGCGACGCCGATGCCGCTGTCGCGCACGACGAGCGTTTTGGGCGCTTCCAGGCGCACGATCACGCTGCCCTGCGGCGTGTATTTCAGCGCGTTGGAGAGCACCTGCTCGATCACGAACGAAAGCCACTTCTCGTCCGTGAGCACGGACGCGCCGCACGGCTCGTAAAGCAGGCGGATCTTCCTGTCGATGAACTCTCCGGCGAACTTGCGCACCGCCTGCCGCACGATCGGATCGAGCGCGTATTCCCGGATGACGTAATCGGACGGACCGCCCAGCCGCTGATAGGCCATGGCCATTTCGACGTATTGCTCCACGCGGAACAGATCACCCGAAAGGCGGCGCGAAAGCGGCGTGTCCTCGCCCTGCAGGCGCAGGCGCATCGCCGCGATGGGCGTTTTAATCTGATGCGTCCATGCGGCGTAATAATCCGCCATATCCGACTGGCGCGCAGCCGCCTCCGTTTCCATCCGCCGCCGCGCGTCGCACTGCGCGCAGATCACGGCCTGATAATCGCGCTCGATCATCCCGCCCGCCTTCGGGAAATGCTCCGCCAGACCGGTACCGGCACCTGATACAGCGCGAACGACGCGCAGAAAAGCCCCGCGAACAGCGCATACGCGAGCAGCACGCCGCGCCGCTGCCCGAGATATTGCCAGAACAGCTTCATTTTTCACTCCACCAGATAGCCAACGCCGAATTTTGTGGCGATAAATCCTTCCAGCCCCGCCGCGTCGAGCTTTCTGCGCAGGCGGTTGACGTTGACCGTCAGCGTGTTTTCATCGACGAAGCTGTCGGTTTCCCACAGCTTTTCCATCAGCTTTTCGCGGCTGACCACCTGTCCCTTTTTTTCCAGCAGAGAAAAGAGGATGCGGTATTCGTTCTTGGAGAGCGGAATTTTCTCTCCGCCGACCGCCAGCGACTGATCGCCCGTATCGAGGCGCGCGCCGCGATGCTCCAGCATGGGCGCGGCCGGCGCGTAATCATACGCGCGGCGCAGCAGCGCCTGAATTTTCGCGATCAGCACGCTCAGATCGAACGGCTTGGCGATAAAATCGTCTCCGCCCATGTTCATGGCCATGACGATATTCATATTATCGCTCGCCGAGGAAATAAAAATAACCGGCACGTTCGAGGTTCTGCGAATCTCGCGGCACCAGTGATAGCCGTCGAAAAACGGCAGGCCGATGTCCATCAGCACCAGATGCGGCTGAAAGGCCGCGAACTCGCCCGCCACGTCGCGGAAATTTTCCGTGCTGCGCGCGTCGAAGCCCCACGCCGCGGCCGCGCCCTGAATCGCCCCGGCAATGCCGCGATCGTCCTCCACAATCAGAATGCGGTACACTCCGCATCCCTCCCTTCGCGTTACAAGATACAACGATTCCCCGGCGCTGTCAAACCGGCGGCCTTTCGGTTTTAGAATTCATTATTTCCAGCCAGAATATTGCATGATCGCGCCGCGTGTGCTATCCTTACCCAGAGATTTTCCCAGAATAAAAAGGAGGCGGATTTATGTCGCGCCTGAAATTTCTCATCCAGCGCGCCCGGAGAATGGACTGGAAAAAAATGTGGGCTACCGCGGAAATGCTGCATAAAAAAACGGGCAAATCCCGCCTGTGGCTGCTGACCGATATGCTGCGCTGCGCCGTAAAATACGGCGCGGGCTACATGGACTACAAAATCGCCGAAATGTACCGGCTCACGCCCGCGCAGCGCGAAACGGTCATCACGCGCGCCATGTCCAACAGCATCGTCGCGCGGATGAACGACAAGGCCTACTGGCACTTCTTCGACGATAAGGCCGAGTTCAACACGCTCTTCGCCGCGCATATCAACCGCGCGTGGCTCGATCTGCGCAAGGCAAGCGAGGCGGACTATGAAAAATGGAAGTCCGAGCGCATGGGCTACGTCATGGGCAAGCCCATCGACGGCTCGAGCGGGTTCGGCATCCGGAAATTCAAGGCCGAGGAGCTGCCCGGCCTGGAAGCGCTCAAGGCGCAGGGCGTCACGCTGCTGGAAGAGTGCATCCGCCAGCACCCGGCGCTCGACGCAATCTGTCCCACGTCCGTCAACACGCTGCGCATCGCCACGCTGATGGGCGACAAAAAGCAGGGCATCGTCTACGCGTTCATCCGCATCGGCGCGGGCGCGGTGGTAGATAACGTCGATCAGGGCGGCATGGCCGCCCCCATCGATATCGACACCGGCGTCATCCGCACGGTGGGCGCGAACAAAAACGGCGACCGCTTCGAGTTCCATCCCATCACCGGCACGCGCATCCCCGGCACGCAGATTCCCTATTGGGAAGAAGCGAAGGCCATGTGCCTCGAGGCCGCGAAGGTCGTGCCGCAGCTGCGCTTCATCGCCTGGGACGTGGCCGTCACGCCCGACGGCCCGGTATTTATCGAGGGCAATTCCTTCCCCAGCCACGCCGTGCCCCAGTTCGCCGCGCACTACCCCGACGGTATTGGCATCGTGCCGCGGTTCCGCGAGTTTATCGATATTTGAAACGAATATTTTTTTGCAACCCCCCTTCTTTTCAAAAAAGAAGGGGGGTTGCAGATCGCATGCTTCCGCCCGGAGGCCCCTCAGCCGTTCCCCTCGCCGGGCGCGAACATGTCGATAGGTTCGGAGCCGTCCTTCGCGTCCATCCAGACCTCATAACCATCCCGGCCCGTCTCAAGCTGCTCCTTCGTGCGGAAATCAATGCGCCAGCGTCCGTCCCGGTAAAAATACCGGCACACGATCATCTCGTCGAGCTCTGCGTCGGTCAGGCCGTACCGCGTTTTGACCGCTTCGCGCGCCGCCTGCACGGCCTCCTCCTGCGTCATATCCCCTTCGCCCGGCAGGCCGAACAGTTCCGGTTCCCATTCCGCTTTCTGCTCCAATAGCCAGGTGTCGTAGACGCCGCGCTCCTTTTCCAGCGCTTCGCGCTGCGCGTCCTGCTCCTCCCACTCCTGAATCTGCCGCCGCTGCGCGGCGTATTCCTCCGCATCGGTGAAGGCGGTTTCGCCGTCCGGACACAGAAGCGCCGCGTGGAAATCGGGTACGCCGTATTCGCCCGTTCCCGCCTTTGAAAGCGTTACCAGCCACCAGCGCGCGATGCTTGTCTCCCGCATTTCTGCCATAACGTCGCAGGTTTCGTCCGCGCTGCCGGGCCAGGCTTCCGCCAGCATTGCGCGCGCCCGTTCAATCGCCTCGTCCCGCGTGATTTCGCCTTCCTCCGGCACGGCGCTGTCGCCCGCAAGCAGGTAATATTCGATGCTGCCGGCCGCGCTCTGCTCCGGCATGTACGGCCGCTCCGGTATATACGGATCAGCCGCGTTCACCTGCGGGGACTGCCACGTATCGGTCACAACTCCCGCCGCGTTAAGATACACCGCGCAGTTCGCATGTCCGGCCTTCGTCGCGAAGCCCACCTTCCACGTGCGGTTCTGCGGCTCGCCGATGGGGTAATAGAAATACACGCTCCGGTTCGCAATATCGTCCGCCGTCAGCCCGAAGGCTTCCTGCGCCGCAGCCGTCGCCTTTTCGACGGCCTCCTCCTCGGACAGATCGCCCGTTCCGGGCAGAATGCAGATCATATCCGCCAACCATGTAAACCCGTAATCGAGCGCCATCTGGCTCGCCTGCGCGCGGGCCGCAAGCGGCCAGCCGTTCGGATCGCCGTAGCGGTTATACATCGTAGTCAGCTGCGCCTGGAATTCCTCATAGCGCGCCTGCCAGCCGGGCTGGATTTCGTCGTAGCCGCGTACCTGCTTTTCGCACGACTGCATCGCCGCCTGCGCGTCCGCGCTCAGTTCAATGTTCTCCAGCGGCACAAAGCCCTGCGTCCTGCCCGCGCGGATATGCCAATAGTCGTTCGTCCGCCCGATCAGTTCCACCTGCGTGCCGGCCGCCAGCGTTCCCGCGGTGTCGCGGGTCAGGCCGTCGTCGGCGAGCACGCCGACATATCCCGTCGGCTCGTCCGTTACGATCGTGCCGGCCGGCAGCGTCGCCGCAGGCTGCGCGTCCGTCAGGCACACGAGCGGAATATATCCCTCCGCGCCGGAATAGCCGTCCGTCGCGCCCACGGTGACGCGCGCCCACATTTCGTCCGGATCGTCGAGCAGATCGTGCGGATAGCCGCCCATGGTGGGCATCGTCTCGTGCACGGTCACAGCCGCGCCGTTGAACACAATTTCGCTGGGCCATTCGTAATCGTCGGCGGCGTTGCACAGGTTCGCCGCCTGCGAGATCGGGCTGGCAGTCCACATCGTCAGGCCGAGGCTCTCCTTCTGCGCCGGGCGATAGTCCGCGCTTTCATAGGCGGTTCCGTCCGCATACGGCCCGCTCACGTCGATGCGGATCACCTCGGCGGTGTCCATCGAGATTTCAACAAGATGCTCGTACTGGCTGCCGTCGCCAAGCGTGGCCGTCAGCGGCACCTCCAGCACCGGAACGGATTCTCCGTTCCAGTCGAGCGCCGCGTTGCGCATCGCGCCGCTCGTCTTGTAGCCCTGCACGCCGAAATCCCATGCGACGCGCGAAAGACAGGCCTCCTTCGCCAGCTGCACGGCGCTCTCGCGGTTCAGCCCGTAGGGCCATTCAACGGAAATAGGCGTGTTTTCGGCGCTCTGCGCCTCTTCCGTAGCAAGTGCGAAGCACATGCCCGCGCCGAGCGTCGCGGCGAGCGCCGCCGCCACCAGCAGCGCGCCCAGCCGTTTCCTGTGCTGCGACATAATGGCCAGAATTCTCTTTTTCATGCCCTTCTTCCCTCCGTAAAAGCTCGTGGACAGAACGGTGCGCGGCCCGCTCTGCCGCCGGATGACGGCGATGATCGTTTCAGAGTAATATTGCCGCTCGTCGAGGTCTGCGCCGCGCAGCACGCTCTCGTCGCATGCGGCCTCGCAGTAGAACGCCTGCGAGCGCGCGGCAATCCACACGAGCGGATTGAACCAGTGCAGCGTGCAGCCCGCCAGCGCAATGGCCTTGCGCAGCACGTCGCGGCGCTTGAGATGCGTCAGTTCATGGCGGAAAATCAGCGCCAGCTCGCGGTCGTTTAATTGCAGATCGGGCAGAAGAATCATCGGGCGGCTCGCGCCCACCAGCATGGGGCTGCCCACGGCGGGGCAGCAGCGCAGCCGTGCGGGCGCTTTCACGCCCACGTCGCGCCGCGCCTGCCGCAGCGCGCGGCGGCAGCGTTCCTCCTGCACGGGGCGCGCCCAGCGGCGCACGATGCGCCGGAACCGTGCGTAGCCGCACAGGTTCCACAAAAGCACCGCCAGCGCGCCCGCGGCCCATACGCAGAATACGATCTTCCCAACGGGCAGCGGCCTGCCTTCCGCCGCGCCCTGCGCGGCTGAAACAGCCGTATCCCGCGTTTGCGTCGCGGCCTGTCCTGCGGGCTGTGCCGCCGTTTCCTGCCTGCCCGCAACAGGCTGCACCGCCGGATACGCCGCTGGCCGCGCCGTCGCCGCGGCGGGCAGCGTCAGCGTCACGGCGGGCCGCGCGGGCGAGAGCCGCCATGGAATCAGCAGCCCCAGGAACACGATCAGAAAAACGAGCGAAACGCTGCGCGCGCTGCACTTTTTGCCCAGCAGCGGCAGCGCCGCCAGCACCAAGCAGATCACCGCCGACATGGCCAGCGTGCATTCCGCCAGCATGCGTAGAAATGCGTTCATAGCGTCTCCTTTGCGCGGTTACTTTTCCGCCTGTTCGCGCGCTTTTGCGATAAACTCGGACAACTCGTCCAGATCGGACGCAGACAGCTTTTCGCGCGTCAGCGCGGCGATCAGCGAAGGCACGCTGCTTCTGTGATAGCGCGCCAGGAACGATTCCGTCTCCATTTGCAGATATTCCTCGCGCGAGATGAGCGCGCGGAACAGATGCTCGCGGCCGCGCTTTTCCTCGTCGGCGCGCAGGAAGCCGCGCTCGGCCAGCCGCCCGAACAGTGTCACGAGCGACTGCATTTTGTATTCCTTCTGCGTTCGGGCCGTCAGTTTTTCGCGCACCTGGCCGATCGTCACCGGCGCGGGCAGGTCCCAGATGATTTCCATGATAGCGAATTCCGTATCGGGAAGGCGCTGGCTTTTCATAGGGCAGATTCCTCCGTATCATATTGCGCATGAAATTCAAAAGACCGTTTGTCTTGCTTATACAATACCATCCGTCTTACAATTTGTCAACCGTTTTGCCTCGCACAAAAACGGGAAGGCCGAAGCCCTCCCGCGTTTCAGAGTCATTGCAGCCCCATCAGCCTGCCCGCGTTGAACACCACGCACGCCGCCAGATAGGCGGCGAGGCACTGGATTCCCGCCGCGCACAGCGCGGTTTTCGTGCTGCCCAGTTCGCGCCGGGCCGCTCCGAACGCCGCCGCGCACGGCGTATACAAAAGCGTAAACGTCAGGAACGACGCGGCCGACAGCGGCGTGAACAGCCGCCGCAGCGCGGCCCGCAGCGCGAACGCGCCCGGCGCGCGCAGCAGCACGCCGAACGTCGAAAGGATGGCTTCCTTTGCGGCCAGTCCCGTCAGAAGCGCCGCACTGGCCTCCCAGTTTCCGAACCCCGCGGGCAGAAACAGCGGCCCGACGGCGCCCGCAAGCGTTTCAAGCGCGCTCCTTCCGCCCAGCTGCACGCGGTTCATCAGCCAGATCAGCAGCGACGCGGGCAGCAGCGTCGTCAGCGCGCAGCGGACGAAAATGCGCGAGCGCGTCAGCATCAGCGACAGCGCGGCGCGCGCCGACGGCATCCGGTAGCTCGGCAGCTCCATCACGAACGTCGATTCTCCGCCCGGCGACAGGCGGCTCATGCACAGCGCGGCGGGCAGCATCATCGCCGCGCCCAGCGCGTACAGCGCGCCGACGGCCAGCGTTTCCCTTCCCGGAAAGAACGCCGACGCAAACAGCGAATACACCGGCAGCTTCGCGCTGCACGAGCAGAACGGCAGAAGCAGCGTCATCCGCCGCCGGTCGCGCGCGTCGGGCAGCGTGCGCGTAGCGAGAATGGCGGGCACGGTACACCCAAACCCCAGCAGCGCCGGCACGAACGCACGGCCGTTCAGCCCGAGCCGCCGCAGCAGCCGGTCGGCGCAGCAGGCCATGCGCGCCATATAGCCGCTGTCCTCGACCAGCGAGAGCAGAAAAAACAGCGTCAGTACCGCGGGCAGAAACCCCAGCACCGAGCCGAGCCCGTTCAGCACGCCCTCCGAGAGCAGGCTGCGGATCCATTCAGACGCGCTGACGCGCGTCAGAAGGCCGTCCAGCCCCGCGAACGCGCGCTCAACCGCCGCGCTCAGCAGCCCGCCCAGCGTGCCGCCCACCGGCCCGAACGTCAGATACAGAATCGCCGCCATCACCGCGGCAAACGCCGGCCACGCCAGCAGCGGATGCATCAGCGCCGCGTCGGCTCTTCTCGATCTTGCCCTCGCCTCCGTCTCCGCCGCGCCGCGCACCGTCCGTGCGACAATCTCGTCCGCACGCGCGTAGAGCGCGGCGGGGGAGACGGAGGGAACGGCGGGGGCTCCGCCCCCGCGCCCCCGGCAGGAACCTGAGGTTCCTGCACCTCCCGCTTGGGAAAATAACTTAGGGAAGCGCGGCTGCGCGTTTCCTGCTTCTTTACGAGACGGCGGCGGGACGGGGAAGACGGCGGAGGCTCCGCCCCCGCGCCCCCGGCAGGAACCTGAGGTTCCTGCACCTCCCGCTTGGGAAAGTAATTTAGGGGAGCATGGCTGCGCGTTTCCTGTCTTTTTCACATTTTTACACCCCGGCAGCGAAGCAATCGTTTTTCGCAGCGATGCAGCGGAACTCTTCCCGCTCATCCCGCGCCTTGCTTCTCCCGGCTTTCGCCCCGAGGCAGGCTCAGCCTCGTCCCGCTCCTTTTTCTCGCCTGTTCCCGTTCCGACAACCTTCCTCAGCCCCGCCAGCACTTCCTCTCCGCTTGCGCTGGCGGCGATCACCGTCGTTCCCAGCGCGCGCGCCAGCGCGGCGAAATCAATCTCCGCGCCCTTCTCCGGCAGCTCGTCCAGCATCGTCAGCGCGACGAGGACGGGGATGCCGGTCGCGATCAGTTCCAGCGTGAGGTACAGTCCGCGCGCCAGGCTCGTCGCATCGAGCACGTTGAGAATCGCGTCGGGCCGGTCGCCGCGCAGCGATTCGCGCGCAAGCGCTTCCTCGCCTTCCGCCGCGTCGAGCGCATATACGCCGGGCAGGTCGATCAGCGTAACGTTCGGATCGGCGCGCAGCGCACCCTCCGCGCGCTCCACCGTCACGCCCGGAAAATTGCCCGTGCGCTGGCGCAGCCCGGTCAGGCGGTTCAAGAGCGTGGTTTTGCCGCTGTTTGGATTGCCGCACAGCGCCGCCCTCATGCGCGCACCTCCACCTGCCGCGCCAGCGAAAGCCGCAGCGCCACGGTATAGCCGCGCAGCGAATAGACGGCCGGATCGCCGCCGGGCGCGGGCCGTTCGGCCGTGACGCGCGTTTCCGGCACAAATCCCAGCGCGCGCAGCCGCCGCGCCTGCGCGCCCTGCACGGCTGCCACGCGCGCCGAAGCGCCGGGCCTTAAATCGGCAAGAAGCATGATTTTTCCTCCATCGCTTCGAGTTTCCATTGTCCGGTCATGTCGCG
>SFFS01000076.1 GCA_004557805.1 Clostridiales bacterium
CCATGATGCTCCCGATGAAGAACCGGCTCGGCCTCGCGCTGGTCACGCACACGCATCTCAAGGAGGTCATGCAGGGCGAACCCGAAACACCGCCCCGGCGCGGCGGATTGTTTTCGCGGCGCAGCGCGCCGCAGGAACCGCAGCGCGAAACCTGCATCGTCTGCGACAGGCTCGAAAACACGATGAACCGCTATCTCTTTACCACCCTGCACCTGTTTGAAAACGACGGGGAATTCCGCAGCGCTTTCCTCGCCTCGAAGGGACTGTGTATTCCGCACGCGCGCGCCCTGACCCGCATGGCGGGCGAGAACCTCTCCGCTGAAAAGGCGGAAGCCTTCTGCAGCCAGCTGAACGCCCTGCAAAAGCGGAACCTGGAGCGCGTCGAGCAGGAGCTGTTCTGGTTTACTCAGAAGTTCGATTACCGCAACGCCGACAAGCCCTGGGGCAACGCCAAGGACTCCCCCGAACGCGCGATCCTGAAGCTGCGGGGGAAGATGTGAAAATAAAATGTTTCAGGGGGAAAACCCTTCCTTTCGAAAAAGGAAGGGTTTTCCCCCTGACCCCCTTTCCGAAGGAAACCGTTTTTTCTCCGCTTCATTGGGCTACAAAAATATATTTATACACCTGCGGATTATATGTCTGTTCAAGGAGACCGGTTATTAACGTTTCAGCGTTTTCCTTTGCCTGCTCAAACAGGCCGCGCTTTTTCGCCGTCTCTTCTATCTTATCGATCATTGAAAGTCTGGCCGCCTGAATGTCCTCAAGGCCGAGCGGGGTAAAGATGTTATGGCGCTCATCATAGATTTCAAGAGAATCCTCCAATATCTCTATCCCGAGGATTTCTATTTTGGGAAGATAGATTTTTACTTCTTTCAGCAGTTCTTTTCCAAAGACCTTCAGTTTTTCAAAATTGAGTCCGGCTCTTACTATGCCGTCATAGCTGAACACATACTTGCTGTCGGTCAATGGTATACTCCAGCCCCAGAGTCTGGCGCTGTCGTCCGTTACGCTTACCACAGTAAAATAGCCGGTCTGCGTTACCAGCTCGCCAACATTGTTGAGTCCAAATTTTGTAATTCGATGATTGACCTGTAATGTCGTCATTGCGGCAAATGAATCTGCGCCGACCGCTATTCCGATTACGACGACGATTAAGAAAAGACGAAACGCTTTTCGCCTTTTCAATCTTTGCTTTCTCTTTCCTGGTTGACGCTCCAAAGACTCCGCGTTATCACCGCCCATATCAATACGGACAGTATTTTACCATATCCAAAACCATGAACTGTTGCGGTTGCTTATCGTTTTTGTGATGTTTTTCTAAAATTCGCTCCTGCAATTCTGCAATCCTCGCATCATCGGCACCATGTAAAGCCGTTCTTTTGACAGCGCAGCAGCGGCGGCGGAGAAACCTCCGCCGCCGCCGTCTCTTTACGCCCGTTCCAGTCCGGTAACGACGTCCTCCATCAGCGCCATCACAAGCATGCAGCCCTTGCCCGCGCGCGCGTCGATGGGCACGAACTCGGTATCAAAGGTTGTGGCGGGGCTTGTCTTTTGCCGAATGGTAAAGTTGTACGGCTCGGTTACGTAGAGCGCCCCGGCAAGGATATTGCCGTTGGAGCCGTTCTTGTTGAACGTAAACGCCTTCAGGCCCTTGCCGCCGCGGCCCTGCGTTTCAAAATCGAGCGCGAGAACGCGCTTGGCGTAGCCGCGATCGGAAATGAGCAGCATCTCGCCCAGCTCGGCGTTCTGGCAGAACGCATAGGCGATCTCGTCGCCCTCGTCGAGCGTCATGGCGCGCACGCCCGCCGCAACGCGGCCGTTGACCGGCACCTGATCGACGGCGAAGCGAATCGACATCGCCTTGCGCGTGAGCAGCAGCACGGAATCTTCCTTCGCGGGCAGCACGCACAGCAGGCTGTCGCCGCCGCGCAGGGTCAGCGCCGCGAACTTCGCTTTTTTCACGGCGTAAGCCGCCGCTTCGGTCCGCTTGATCTGGCCGTTTTTCGTAACAAACAGCAGGTCGGGCAGCTTTTCCAGTTCTCCCGGGCGCAGGCACAGCAGCGTCACCACCGTTTCGCCCTTTTCCAGCCCGCTCAGCAGGCCGGACGGCAGCGTGCCGCGATCCTTCGGGCGGTTCATCTCGTTCAGCGACGCCACGGCCAGCGGGAAGCAGCCGCCCCGGTCGGTGAAGAAATAAAGCGTCGCGTCGGTCTGCGTGCGGAATACCTCGGTGGGAACGTCCTTTTCATCCTCAGCGGGCGGGAGCTTATCGAACCCGCGCGGGGAAAGGCGGCGGATCTGTCCGCCGCGCGTGCGCAGCACGACCGTATCCTCGGGGACGGGCGTTTCGTCGGGCAGCGGTTCGGAATCCTTTTCCAGCGAAATCAGCTGCGTGCGGCGCGGATCGGCGTAGCGCGCCTTGATATCGAGCAGCTCCTCGCGGATGACGGCCATGAGCTTTTTATGGCTGGCGAGAATCCCCTCAAGCCGCTTGATCTCGCGCGCCAGCTTCGCATGCTCTTCGCGCAGGGTGATGATTTCCAGGTTCGTCAGGCGGCGAAGCCGCATATCGAGAATCGCCTGCGCCTGCAGTTCGGAAAGGGCAAACGTGTCCATCAGGCGCTGCTTGGCCTCTTTGTCGTTCTTCGAGGAACGGATGAGGCGGATCACCTCGTCGAGGTTGTCGACGGCGATAATCAGGCCGTCCAAAATATGCTGGCGCGCGCGCGCCTGATCGAGATCATACTGCGTGCGGCGCGTAACGACATGCTCCTGATGCTTCAGGAAGCACGCGATGATGCGCTTGAGCCCCATCAGTTCGGGCTTACCCTCGGCAATGGCCATCATGTTCACGCCAAAGGTGACCTGCAAATCGGAATATTTATACAGCACGGCGAGGATCTTCTGCGGATCGTAATCGCGCTTGACCTCGATCACGGCGCGCAGGCCCTGCCGGTCGCTTTCATCGCGGATATCGTAGATTCCGGCCAGCGCCGCCTTTTTCTCCTCGGAAAGCTGGAGAATCTTTTGCAGCATGGCCGCCTTGTTCACCTGATACGGCACTTCCGTCACAACGATCAGCTTGCGCCCAGCCGATCCGTCCTCGAGATGAACCTTCGCGCGCAGCGTCAGCTTGCCGCGGCCGGTTTCATAGGCGGTGCGGATTTCCGGCGTGTTCAGCAGCACGCCGCCGGTCGGGAAGTCGGGGCAGGGGATATGCCGCATCAACCCCTCGGTGGAAATATCCGGATCGTCGATCATGGCGACCACGCCGTCGATCGTCTCGCCGAGATTGTGCGTGGGGATATTCGTAGCGAGGCCCACGGCGATGCCCGACGTGCCGTTCACCAACAGGTTCGGATAGCGCGCGGGCAGCATGTCCGGCTCCTTGAGGGTTTCGTCGAAATTCAGCCGGAAGGGCACGGTATCCTTTTCGATGTCGCGCAGCATTTCCAGCGCCAGCGGCGCCATGCGCGCTTCGGTGTATCGCATGGCGGCGGCGCTGTCGCCGTCGATGGAGCCGAAGTTGCCGTGACCGTCGACGAGCGTGCCGCGCAGCGAGAACGGCTGCGCCAGTCGAACCAGCGCGTCGTACACCGACGAATCGCCGTGCGGGTGATATTTACCAAGGCAATCGCCGACGATGCGCGCGCACTTGCGGTGCGGCTTATCGGGCGAAAGCCCCAGCTCGGACATGGTATAGAGGATGCGCCGCTGCACGGGCTTGAGTCCGTCCTCCACGCGCGGCAGCGCGCGCTCGAGGATTACGTGCTCGGCGTAGGGCATCATGGAATCGCGCATGACGTCTTCCATGTTGGCCGTAATGATGATTTCGCCCGTGCCGTGCTGGACGGGCGGCTCCGTTTTCTTTGCCATGATTATTTCCCGCTCCCGGTCTGCGCGTCAAAAGAATCGACGCGGTTGAAGTTGGCGTGCTCGGTGATGAATTCGCGCCGGGGATCGACCTTGTCGCCCATGAGAATGGTCACCATCCGCTCGGCCTCGGACGCATCCTCGATGCCCACGCGGAGCATCTTGCGGCAGCTCGGATCCATCGTCGTTTCCCACAGCTGCTCGGGGTTCATTTCGCCAAGGCCTTTATAGCGCTGGATGGTATAGCCGCGCAGGCCCTTCGTGATCGAGCGCAGCTCGTTGTCGTCGTAGGCGTACTGCGATTTATCGCCCTTTTTCACCTGATACAGCGGCGGCAGGCCGATGAACACATGGCCGTCGGTGATCAGCGGCTTCATGTAGCGATAGAAGAACGTCAGCAGAATGGCGCGGATGTGCGCGCCGTCCTGGTCGGCGTCCGAGAGGATGATGACGCGGTTGTATTTCAGGTCGGAAAGCGTAAAATCCTCCTCGATGCCGCAGCCCAGCGCGGTGATGATCGAGCGGAATTCATCGTTGCCCAGCACCTGGTCGAGCCGCTTTTTTTCCACGTTCAGCGGCTTGCCGCGCAGCGGCAGAATGGCCTGGAACCGCCTGTCGCGCCCCTGCTTGGCGCTGCCTCCGGCGCTGTCGCCCTCGACGATGAACAATTCGTTTTCGGCCGCCTTGCGGCCCGTACAGCTCGAAAGCTTGCCCACCAGCGGCGTGGCCTCCAGCTGCGATTTCTGGCGCGCCACTTCCTTGGCGCGGCGCGCGGCCTCGCGCACCTTGGCCGACTTGACGGCCTTTTCAATCACCGTCAGCGCGAACTCCTGATGACGCAGATCTTCCAGATACGCCGTCAGAAGCTCGGTCGAGAGCGCTTCGACCACGGGGCGCACCTCGCTGTTCCCCAGGCGGCCCTTCGTCTGCCCTTCAAACTGCGGCGAGCGCACCATTACCGAAAGCACGCACGTCATGCCCTCGCGGAAATCATCGCCGGAGAGGTTCGCGTCCTTTTCCTTGAGTACGCCCAACCGGCGCGCGCAGTCGTTGAACACCTTGGTGTAGGCGGCCTTGAAGCCGATTTCGTGCGTGCCGCCCTCATGCGTGGGGATATTGTTGACATAGGAGAAGAAGTTCTCCGTATAGCTGTCGGTATACTGGAACGCCACGGCCAGCCTGATATCGTCCTTCACGCCCTCGAGGTGGACGGGCTTTTCATGCAGCGGCGTTTTTTCGTTGATCAGATAGGCGACGTAATCCGAAATACCGCCGTCGAACTGGAAAATGCGTTCGCGCTTTTCCGGTTCCCGAATGCGCTCGTCGGTAAAGACGATCTTCACGCCGCGGTTGAGATATGCCAGCTCGCGCAGACGGTGCGCGACGGTTTCGGCGTTGAAAACCACGTCGTCAAAGACGGTGTCGTCCGGCAGGAAGGTGATCTTCGTGCCGTGCTTGCGCGTGCCGCCGAGCTTTTCAAGCGGGCCGTCCGGCACGCCGGAAACGACCTTTTTCAGCTTTTCGTCGTAGCCGCTGTGGAACTTCTGCTGATAATGGCTGAAGTTGACGTAGCTGTCGCAGATAAGCCACTTCGACAGCGCGTTCACCACCGACGCGCCCACGCCGTGCAGGCCGCCGGAATATGCGTATGCGTTATTGTTAAACTTGCCGCCCGCGTGCAGACGCGTGAAGATAACCTCCACGCCGGAAACGTGCAGCGTGGGGTGCGGATCGACGGGCATACCGCGGCCGTTGTCCTCAACGGATGCGGAGCCGTCCCTGCCGAGCGTCACGCGGATCTCGTTGGCGTAGCCGCCCATGGCCTCGTCCATCGCGTTATCGACGATTTCCCAGAGCAGATGGTGCAGGCCCCGCGTGCCGGTGGTGCCGATATACATGCCGGGCCGCATGCGCACGGCCTCCAGCCCCTCGAGCACCTGTATATCCTTTGAACCGTATTCTTTCGCCATTACAGAAGTTCATCCCCCATGAAGCAGTCGGGCATGCGCCGCTTGTGTTCGCTGCGCGCGTGGTAGCGCTCGATGACGGCGCGGTCGTGATCCGCCGCCTCGCCGGTGCGCATATATTTTTCAATGGCGGCGTAGGAAACGCCCATTTCCTTTTCGTCCGTCTGGCCTTCGTACAGGCCGGCGCTGGGCGCCTTTTCGATGATCGAATCCGGCGCGCCCAGATAGCGGAGGAATTCGTAAATCTCGCTGACGTACAGATCTGCGATGGGGTTGACGTCGAACGCGCCGTCGCCCCATTTGGTAAAATAGCCCATATAGCGCTCGCAGCGGTTGCCCGTGCCCACGACGAGCCGGTTCTCCGCCGCGCCGATGGCGTAAAGCGCGGTCATCCGCAGGCGCGGCGCGATGTTGGAAAGCGCTGCGGAGGGCAGGCTTTCCTCGCCACCGAGCCGTTCCGTCAGCGCGCGGCGCACGTCCGTCAGATCAACGGTGCGGGTTTCAATCCCGAATTTTTCGGCCACCTTCAGGCCGTCAGCCATATCAGAACCGAAGTTCTGCTTCGACGCGCAGGGCAGGATCACGCCGACCGTGTTCTCGCAGGCGGCCTTGCAGAGAATGCCCGCCAGCGCGCTGTCCTTGCCGCCGCTGTTGCCCAGCACGAAGCCCTTCGCCCCGCTCTCTTTCAGCGCGTTTTGCAGGAACGCGACGCGGCGCTGCGTTTCCAATGCATAATCTCTCATGCAATTCCTCCTTTTTGGCACATAACAAAATAGTATAGCATTATTTGAACGCCGCTGTCAAACCGTGGCGCTTTGCGCCGCAATGTGATATGATAACGCCGACGACGATTTCAGGAGGCTGCTATGGTTTATTACGCAGGGCCGATGTTCAGCGAAGCGGAGCTGGCGTTTAACGTGAAAGCGGCGGCGGAGCTGGAAAAGGCGGGGCTTACGGTGTTCCTGCCGCAGCGCGACGGCGGCAGGATGAGCGAAATGCTCAAAACGATGACGCCGGACGAGGTGAGCCGCGAAATCTTCCGCACCGATATGGAGAACATCCGCAGGGCGGAGGCGTTTCTTTTCGTGCTTGACGGGCGCGTGCCCGACGAGGGCGCGTGCGTGGCGCTCGGGCTTGCCTATGCCGCGGGCGTGCCGTGCTACGGCCTCAAGACCGATCCGCGCACGGTGATGGACGGCCGCATGAACCCGATGATCGAAGGCCCCATCCTGCGCGTATTCGCCTCGGCGCAGGAGGCGGCGGCTTTTTTGGCGGCGCGAAGCGCCTGAATCGCTTGCAAACCCGTTTCTTCTATGATATAATTCCGTCCATCGGCAATGAAGGAGACTATGCCCGATAGCTCGTCCGTTCCAGAGAAAGCGGCCGGGGCGTTTTCGCCCCAGGCTGGAAGCCGCTGCGGACCGCGCGGGGAATTCCCTCCCGAGCCGCCCCGCTGAAAGGCCAGTAGGCGGGGCCGGGAACGAGCCCGTTATCCCGTCGAGGCCGTAAGGCGCGCCTGCGCCCGCGGCAAAAAAGGGTGGTACCACGCTGCGCCTGCCTGCGTCCCTTCACGCGGCAGGCTTTTTGCATTCTTTTTTTCAAACCGGAGGAGGAGAATCATGCAGGATAAGATTCGCCAGATCGTGGCCGAAGCGCGCGAAGCGCTGGAAAAGGCCGACAACACCGCCGCGCTGGAGGCGCTGCGCGTGCAGTTTCAGGGCAAAAAGGGCAGCCTGACGCAGCTTCTGCGCGGCATGGGCCAGCTCAGCCCCGAAGAGCGCCCGCAGATGGGCGCGCTCATCAACGCCGCCCGCGAGAGCATCGGCGCGATGATCGACGAGCGCCGCGGCGCGCTGCGCGCCGCCGAGCGCGAAATGCAGCTCGCGCGCGAAACCATCGACGTGACCGAGCCGCGTCCCTTCCCCAAAACGGGCACGATGCATCCGCTGTACAAGGTGCAGGACGAAATGATCGACGTGTTCACCGGCATGGGCTTCGACGTGGCGGAAGGCCCGGAGGTGGAGCTGGATACGTTCAACTTCGAGCTGCTGAACCTGCCGAAAAACCATCCCGCCCGCGACGCGCAGGATACGTTCTATATCGAGGATAACATGGTGCTGCGCACCCACACCTCGCCCGTGCAGGCCCGCACGATGCAGACGCGCAAGCCGCCGTTCCGCATCGTGTGCCCCGGCCGCGTCTACCGCGCCGACGAAGTGGACGCCACGCACAGCCCGGTGTTCCATCAGATGGAAGGCCTGGCCATTGACAGAGACGTTTCCATGTGCGACCTGAAGGGCACGCTGGACGCGTTCGTCAAGAGCGTATTCGGCGAGGACATGCAGACGCGCTTCCGTCCTTCCTTCTTCCCGTTCACCGAGCCCTCCGCCGAGGTCGACATGAGCTGCATGGCCTGCCACGGCAAGGGCTGCCGCGTGTGCAAGGGCACCGGCTGGATCGAGGTGCTCGGCTGCGGCATGGTCAACCCCAAGGTGCTGGACATGAACGGAATCGACTCGAACGTATATTCCGGCTTCGCCTTCGGCATCGGCCTGGAGCGTATTGCAATGCTCAAATACGGCGTGAACGACATGCGTCTTTTCTACGAGGGCGACACCCGCTTCCTCGAGCAGTTCCGCTGAGAAGCGCGCGCTCCTTCATCATCGACACAGGGAAGGGAAGTTATTATGAAAGCACCGATGAATTGGATTCGCGAATATACCGACATTCCCGCCGACGCGGCGGTCTATACCGACCGCATGGTGCTCACCGGCACCGGCGTGGAGGGCTATGAGGCGCTTGGCGCCGAAATTCACAACGTCGTCACCGGCCGCGTGCTCTCGCTGGAGCGCCACCCGGATTCCGATCACCTCTGGGTCTGCCAGATCGACGTGGGCGGCGAGAGGCCGCTGCAGATCGTAACCGGCGCGCAGAACCTGCACGGCGGCGAAATCGTTCCCGTCTGCCTCGACGGCGCGAAGCTGCCCGGCGGCAAGGAAATCAAAACCGGCAAGCTGCGCGGCGTGCTGTCCGAGGGCATGCTCTGCGGCGGCAGCGAGCTGGGCGTAGACGATTCGCTCTATCCCGGCGCGGGCGTGAACGGCATCATGATCTTCCATGAAGAGCTGCCGCTGGGCGTCGACGTGCGCCCGCTCATCGGGAAAGACGACACCGTCGTCGATTTCGATATTCTCGCCAACCGTCCCGACTGCCAGTGCATCTGGGGTCTGGCGCGCGAGAGCGCGGCCGCGTTCAACACTGCGTTTAAAAAGCCCGAAATCACCTTCAAGGCGCACTCCGGCAGCATCGAAAACGAAGCGAAGGTCGAGGTGCTCGATCACGACCTGTGCCCGCGCTACGCCTGCCGCGTGGTGAAAAACGTGCGCGTCGCCCCCTCGCCGATGTGGCTGCGCGCCTATCTGCACGCCGCCGGCATGCGTTCGATCAACAACGTGGTCGATATTACCAACTTCGTCATGCTCGAAACCGGCCATCCGATGCACGCGTTCGATCTTGCGAAGGTACACGGCCGTCACATCATCGTCCGCCGCGCGGCCGAGGGCGAACCGCTCCGCACGCTCGACGGCAAGGAATATAGCCTCGGCAGTTCCATGCTCGTCATCGCCGACGAACAGGGCCCGACCGGCCTTGCAGGCATCATGGGCGGCGAGGAATCTGAAATCACCGAGGAAACGAAGGAAATCCTGTTTGAATGCGCCGCGTTCGACCGCGCCAACATCCGCGTCACCGCGCGCACGCTGGGCATCCGCACCGAGGCCTCCGGGCGCTTCGAAAAGGGCGTGTGCCCCGCGACCGTCATGGAAGCGCTCGACCGCGCCTGCCAGCTCGTCGATCAGCTCGACGCGGGCGACGTCGTCGGCGACGCGATCGACCTGTATCCCGATCCGCTCTCGGAAAAGACCGTTACGGCCAGCCTTTCGCGCATTCGCCGCTGGACGGGCGTGGACATTCCCGATGAAGAAATCGCGTCCATCCTGCGCAGGCTGCACTTTGGCGTGACCATCGACGGCGATACGATCACCGCCGAGGTGCCGGAATTCCGGCAGGATGTGGACGGCTTCGCCGATCTGGCCGAGGAAGCGCTGCGCTACTACGGCTTCGAGCATCTTTCCTCCACGCGCCTGCACGGCGAGGTTCCGCGCGGCGGCCGCAACGAGGATATGAAGCTGGCCGACAAAATCAAGGCGATGCTCATCGGCATGGGCGGCCACGAGATTATGACGTTCTCCTTCATCGCGCGCAGCGCGATTGAAAAGCTCGGCCTTCCCGCGGACGACGGCAGGCTCGATCCGGTTGTGATCCGCAACCCGCTGGGCGAGGACACCGCCGTGATGCGCACGTCGATGGTTCCGGGCGTTATGTCCGTGCTGGCCACGAACTTCAACCGCCAGAACGACGGCTCTCTGCTGTACGAGCTGGGCCGCGTGTTCGTCGGCCACGGCCGCAAGCCGGGCGAGCTGCCCGTCGAAATTCCGACGGCCGCGCTGGCCGCGTTCGGCCCCGGCTGGGATTTCTACCGCATCCGCGGCTGCGTGGAAGAGATTCTGCGCGTGCTGGGCGTAGAGTATAAGCTCGAAGCGGGCGCAGACGCGTATTATCACCCCGGCCGCAGCGTGCGCCTCATCGCGAAGGACGGCCGCGTCATCGCGCAGCTGGGCGAAGCGCACCCCTCCATGCTGGAAGCCTTCGACTGCCCGGCGCACGCGTGCCTGTCCGAAATCGATCTGGCCGCGCTGAAGGCGCTGGAAACGCCGGCCGGCGCGATTAAGCCGCTGCCGCGCTTCCCTGCCGTCGATCGCGACGTGGCGCTGGTGATGGACGAATCGCAGCCCGTCGGCCCGGTGCTGGCGGCCATCCGCCGCGCGGGCGGTCAGCTGATGGAAAAGGCCGAAATGTTCGACGTCTACCGCGACGCGCGCCTGGGTGCGAACAAGAAGAGCGTGGCGTTCTCCATGCGCTTCCGCTCCGCCGATCATACGCTGACCGACGAGGAAATCAGCAAGGCGTTCGATAAGGTCGTCCGCGGATGCGAGCATCAGTTCCACGCGGAAATCCGGAAATAACAGGCTCTGTAAATCCGGGCGCATCGGAAAAAGGAAAAGACGCTGAGCTGGAGTCTCAGGGAATTTTTTAGCCGCGCCCGAGGGAAGCGCCCCGTATTTTTGAAACGGGGCGCTTCAGACTGTCGAAAAAGTCCAGCCCATGCTGGGCTTTTTCCATTATCTATGCTATAATAATCATGGGTGATGAAAAATGCTGGAACGCGGAAAAATGG
>SFFS01000077.1 GCA_004557805.1 Clostridiales bacterium
GCGATACGGCCATGCGGCTGGAAGAAAGCTGCAACGTGGTGCAATGCAAGCCGCCCTGCAACCAGCTGACGGTGGAATGGATGCCCCGAAAGCGCCTTCTGCGCTTTGATATTGACAAATACGACTATGACGATTTCGAAAACTGGCAGTCGGACGGCTCGTATCACTGGGAAATGGCGCTGCGCTCGGTAAAGAAGCGCATCGGCGAACTGGGGCTGCCGATGGCGCTCTTTCATAACGTGGGCTGTCTGGCCGAAAAGGCTTCGCTCGAGCAGGGACGGTTCGTCATCAGCGGCGCGTGCGTGCATATCAACGATTCGTTTTCGCACGACGGCTGCCAGTACCACATCCTGCCCGCCGGGCTGTATATCACGGCCTATTGCGACGGCAGCCGCGACACGCCCAGCTTTTCGCAGGAGGCGGCGCTGGTGCGCCGGATGCTCGAAGAGATTCGCCGCAGCGGCTGGGAAATCGCAGGCGATTATTACGGCGACGTCATGGCGGATACGCCCGCCTTTCTCTATCAGGGGCGCGAAAACTTCATGCGCCTTACGATCCCGATCCGCATCCCGCGGAGCGGCGACTGTGGAAAAACAAAATAACGCTGTGGATTTCGACATGTTCCCCCGTTCTGCGTTTCGATACAATGCAAGTATCGATTACCATCAGAAGGGGGAATTTTTCTATGTTGAAACGTTGGGTTCTTTGCCTGACGGCGGCGCTGATGGCCGTTTCGCTCTGCTGCTGCTGCGCGGCGGAAAGCCTGGGCGCGCTGACGGACGGCGTATACGCCGGAACCGGCGCTGGCAAAATGGGCGAAATCGCCTGCGAAGTGACGGTTGAAGGCGGCAAAATCACAGCCGTAACCGTGACGGAGCATTCGGAAACGCCCGGCCTGTGCGACGCGGCGCTGGAGAGCGTCCCCGCGCAGATCGTGGAAAAGCAGAGCCTCGACGTCGATCTGGTTTCCGGCGCAACCGGCACCAGCCAGGGGATTCTCGACGCGGCAAAGGCCGCGCTTGCACAGGCGGGCGCGCCGGTGCAGACAGTGACGGCGCTTGCCGCCGGAAGGCCGAGCCTGGGCCAGCCCACCGAGGGCGAGGAAAGCTATGCGGGCGAGAACATCCTCTCCGGCATGGCGCAGCACGGCGAAGAGCTCGTCGCGAAATACGGCCCGAAGATCAAAACGCTGGAAAACGGCGTGCAGATTCAGCGCACGCCCTCGGAATACGATTCCGGCGGATACAGCCAGCCTTACGGCGTTATGGCGTATAACAACCAGTTCCTCGGCGCGGACAATCGCGGCTGCGGCGCGTGCCACGACAACCTCGCGCAGACGCTGCGCAATATGGACGGCTTCGTGCACGTCGACCTGACGAACGATCAGGGGCTCGTGCTCGATGTGAACGGCTGCATCGACTGCCACAGCTATTCGCCCGGCTACGTGCTGGAATTCTATCAGCTGGGCACGATCATGCACAACCTGCATTACCAGTCGGAATCCTTCTCCGGCGATTGCTTCAGCTGCCATAACATGACGGCCGACGGCAACGGCATGACGCTCTGGGACAACGTCAAATACGATATCCTGCGCGGTATTTACGACACCGACGCGGAAACCGTCAACCCGTCCTTCTCCTACGATCAGGACGTTCTGACCGACCGCGAGGACTTCTTCAATTACTACTGGATCTACTACGATAACGACTACACCCGCTTCGGCGCGGGCTACTCCGGCGAGGACGAGGGCGATCCCGACGTGTTCAACAGCTGGACGATTTCCGTAAACGGCCTGGTCGAAAGCGAAATGAGCTGGACGCTTGCCGAGCTGATCGAAAAAGCGCCGAGCAAAACGCTCGTTTCCACCATGCAGTGCACCATCAACCCGACCGGCGGCCCGCTGATCGCCAACGTGGAAATCACCGGCATTCCGATGTCGTGGCTGCTGGAGCAGGCAGGCGTGAAGGACGGCGTAGCGGGCTATCTGCCCTTCGGCACGGACGGCTTCGCCACCGGCGGTTCCTGGGAGAAGTATCTGGAAAACGACGCGTATTTGGTCTATCAGATCAACGGCGAATATCTGCGCATCAGCGACGGCTTCCCGTGCCTGTTCTGGCCCATCGGCGGCTCCGCCGGCCTGATGACCAAGCAGCTGAGCGAGATCACGCTCGTCGACGCGGAAGGCTTCGACGGCTGGCACATCTATCAGGGCTGGCTCACTGAAGATGGCTGGGAAACCGGCAAGGAATACTACAACAAGCCCAACATCGGCGTATACGACATGAACAACAGCGGCATTATTCTCGCGCCCGGCACGGAATATACGCTCAGCGGCTACGCCGCGGCTTACGACGAGAAGATTACCGGCATCGAAGTTTCTCTCGATCGCGGCAAGACCTGGACGCTGTACGAAACGCCCGTGGACAATTACAACCTCGTACAGTGGCACTATACGCTGACCATGCCCGAATCGGCCGGAGCGTACATGGTGTATGTCCGCGCGGTAGAATCGGACGGTCTGAAAACTCCGGATGTGCAGAAATTCCTTTTCAACGTCAAGTAAGGGAGGGCAAAATCATGAAGAAAAACACGAAAAAAGCCCTTGCCGGGCTGACTCTCGCCGCGTCGGCGCTTTCCGTCAACGCAGCGGCCGATGAATTCGTTCTGGGCGAATATACGCTTTCCGCCGCCGAGGCGCATCGCGCCGAATATACCAAAATCGCCAACGTGCAGGGCAGCTTCCGCTTCACGCAGGATGTTCTCAGCCCTTCGGAGGATGTGTTCAACCTCTACGGCACGGCCGTAACCGGCATGTGCGCAAAGCCCGCCTTTGCCTTCGAAGCCGGCGAAGAGGACGTGGGCCGTCATTACATCAACGTCTCCGGCAGCATGAAGCACGATTACAGCGTAACGGTGAACGATCTTCGCGCGCATACGCGCACGAGGGTGGCGGCGTGCAGCTGCGCAACCGGAAAAGCCGTCACGCAGGTGCAGATTTCGGGCATCCCCGTCAGCTCCATTCTTTCTCTGGCCGAGCTGCAGGAGGATGTGAACACGCTGACCGTCACCGCAAGCGACGGCTACAAAGTTTCCATGCCGTTGCGGTATGCGCTCGACCGCGAAGCGATGATCGTCTATCAGGTCAACGGCGACGAGCTGGCGATGAACCAGCGCACGCAGTTCTGGGTTCCCGGCGCGGTGGCGAAATATCTCGCGCGCGACGTGGTGGACATTGAAGTGACGTGCCAGGCGGAAACGCCGGAAATCATCGAAGCCGACGCGGAACAGGCCGCCAAGGTAAGCATCATGAACGACGCAAAGGACGCTGTGTTCAATCTGGGCGAGAGCATTCAGTTCGAGGGCTACGCCGACGATTGCCGCAGCGCCGTCGCGGCGGTAGAATTCTCGATGGACGGCGGCGAAACGTGGACCGTCTGCGAAACGCCGAACGCCACGACCGACCGCTGGGTGTACTGGTATTTCACCATCGCGCCCGAAGCCGCCGGCGAATATGAACTGACCGTCCGCGCGCGAACGGAAGACGGAACCGTCTCGCCGCTCGCCTCGAGCATGCGGTTCGCCGTAACGGAAGGATAAGCTGAAAACCGTTGAAAAGCGTCCGGCCTCCCGCAAGCGCAGGGGGCCGGACGCTTTCATTTTCCCAGCCGCGCATATTGACGAACTGGCTGCGAATTGATATGATAAATAAGATTGATTTTTGATATTGAAACGCGCGTCATGCGCTTGAAAAAGGAAAAGGGTTCATGAGAAAAAAGGCGGACGCTTCCGGAAAGACGACGGCGCAGCAGCTCAAGGAAGCCGCCGTGATCGCATTCGGCAAATACGGCTATGAAGGCGCGACCGTGCGCACCATCGCCCGCATGGCGAATCTCACGGCAGGACAGATCACAGCAAACTTCGGCAGCAAGGAAAATCTGTTCAACGAGATCATCATGGATATTCACGCCGAAACGTGCAGCCATTTCGATCCGATCATCGGCGAATACGAATACCTCAAGCGCGCAGGTAAGCTGACTTCGGAGGACGCCTGGCGCATGATTGAAATGATCGTCGACGCGCAGATCGACTACATGTCCGCGCCGGATAATCTCTGGCGGGTGCAGATCATGAACGTGCACATGTTCAATGAATCGCTGCCCATCTCCGCAAACCTTGCGCGGTTCACGGTGGAAAAAATCGAAATGCTGCTTGCGCGCCTGCTGCTGGAAGTCTTCCAGAACAAGCGTTTTCTGCACGCGCGAACTGTCAGCCGCGCCGTCAACGGCGCCATCATCACCTTCGCCGAGCATCCCGATCTGCTCTACAACGAAGTTCTTACCAGCCAGCACAAGCAGGCGAACGAGTGGATGAAGGGGTATCTGAAAAATTACATCATGGGCAGTCTGCGCGGCGAAGCCGCCCGTCCTGCCGATCCCGAATAATTTTTCCGACAGCGAAACGCCTCCCGTATCCGGAAGGCGTTTCGTTTGCATGCGATTATTTCTGCGCGCGGAAGAGCTTGCCCTTCTCTCCCAGCTCCGGAATGAGCAGGCCGCCCGTGATGAACGCAAGGGCGCAGCACACGCCGAATACGATGAAAATGCCGTTGAAGTTCGTGCCGAACACATTCGCTACGAGAATCGGCAGCACAAAGCTGATCAGCCCCTTGACCGTCTCGCTGAAACCCGAAGCCTGGCCGATCAGCGCTGGGCCGAAATCGCCCGTCAGCGGCACAAGCGGAATGCGCCCGATACACAGGCCCAGCGAACCGCCGAAGAACAGGCCGCCCAGCGCTACGAACACCCATGTCAGACCGCCGATCGGCGTGAACCACGCAAGCAGCACCATCGCTCCGCCGCCGATCATCGCCGCGGACATCAGCGGGTTGAACTTCTTCACAACGCCCAGCAGCGCCGTCATGATGAAGCCGCCCGCGCACAGGCAGACATTGAGCACCGTACCCATCAGCGAAGCCTTCGCTGGATCAAGTCCCTTGCTGATAAAGGAATTGATAAGATAGCTGTTCAGCGTCATCGACGCGGTCATCGCCATGCTGTAGGCGATGATAATCAGCCAGAGGTTCCTGCTCTTGAATACGCCGCTCGCCTTGGCCGCATCCTTGGGCGCTTTTTCGCCGGCCGCAGGGGCGGCCTGTTTGAACGGGCCCTCTCCGCCGATCAGCAGCCAGTACGCCAGCAG
This sequence comes from Clostridiales bacterium, assembly GCA_004557805.1. GTDB lineage: Bacteria > Bacillota > Clostridia > Christensenellales > Aristaeellaceae > Aphodomonas. Next base: position 5,200 of record SFFS01000077.1, read on the forward strand.
CGCCAGATGCAGGATTCCGATGCTCAGCAGCGCCTTTTCAATGCCGAGCGCGCCGCCGAGCGCAAAGCCGCCCGCGGAGCCCAGGCCGGAGCCCGCCACAAAGAAGCTGGAAGCGAAGCCGATCTTCTCCGGCGGGAACCACGTCGCAATCACCTTCGGCGCGGCCACCTGGCAGATGCCCACGCAGAAAGAGGCCAGGAACGTGAGCACAAGCGTAGCCGTATAGTTGAGCACGAACGCGCGCACAAAAAACAGCGCCGTGCCAACGGCCAGGAACGTCAGGATGCTCTTGCGCACATCCTTCGTATCCAGCATTTTGCCGAAGATCAATCCGCAGAATACGCCGACGAGCGACGTAACCGACGTGAGCGTCGTCAGTTCCGTCTGGCCGATTCCAAAGACCGTCATCGCGGTTACGGCGCAGGCAGGGTAAATAATAAGGTTGTAGGTCATCAGCGCCATAAACAGCGTGAAGAATCCGACAACAGCCCAGCAGCGTCCCGATTTGGTTTGCGTACCGTTCATACCGACACCTCTCCATTTTCCGTTTTTTACGTCCGTCTCCAACGCCGCAGACAAATCGCCCATCGCGTTAAAATACAAACGTATTGTTGCTTATCAGGATAATTGTTTGATATTGTTTTGTCAATACCAATTTCAAAAATATTATCCGCGCCTTCGTTTTATTTGTTTTTGATTCTTTACGAACGAAATTTTCTGATTTTCGCATAATTGCTATTGACTTCACAAGTGCAATGCACTATATTGTTTTTAAGAAAAATCCATTTGTATTTTTATTCTTTTTCAAATTTCTGTTACAAAGGGAGTGTTTTGATGAACGCTCGCGTCTCCTGCGAAGCGGACGGCGCAATCGCAGATCTCGGCAATCGAATTTCCGTGCGCGCGGACGTTCCTCTTTCTGCGCTCGCGCAAAGCAAAATCTTCCTTGAAAAAGCGCCTCTGCTGGCGCAGGCTGCGGCCTGTGCCGCCGGCACGCTCGCTCAGGAGCTTTTTCAGCCCGTTCGCTGCGCGTCGGCGCATTCCGGCTGCCCGGGCGTTTCCGGCTGCGCGGCGCAGCGCCACGGCGCGCCCGGCTCGGTGTTTGGCGGCGTGCGAAACGGCGCCGTCGCCTGCCGAAGCGCCTGCCCCGCGGGGATTTCCATCGCCCCCGCGCTCGAACAGCTTCGCCTCGGAAACCCGGATGGCGCGGCGCAGGTTATCATGCAGGCCAATCCGATCCCCGCGCTTACCGCGCGCCTTTGCGACCATCCCTGCGAAGGCGCGTGCACCCGCGGGGACAGTGTGTGCATCCATGCGGTTGAGCAGGCGATCGGCGATTACGCGCTGGAACATGCAAAAAACCTTTATGTGCCCGCGCCCGATTGCAGCGGCAGGCGCGTAGCCATTCTCGGCGTGGGCGGCGCAGGCCTGACGGCCGCGTTTTATCTGCGTCAGACAGGCTGCGGCGTCGTGCTTTTCGCATCCGGAAACGACGCTTTCAACGGCCGTATCCCCGCTGAAACGCTGCGGGCGCTGCATGCGGCCTACCGGGCGATGGGCGTTGAATTCAGCGGCGCGAACGCGCCCGGCGACTCGTCCGCATTCGATTTCGTCTATGATTCCGCAGCGGAGGAAACCGCGGTCATCGCCGAATCGGTGCGCCTGGGGCGCAGCGCCGCGCACAGAATTAACGCCGCGCTCGCCCTCGAGGAGGGGCACCTGTGCGTCGGCAAGCAGATTCACCGGCATTTTCTGACCTTTGATCCGGAGGGAATCACGCGCCCCTCTGCGCTCTGCGGCAGCGGCGCAATCGAGCTTCCGCAGGCCGCGCACGAAGCGGAGCGCTGCCTGAACTGCGGCTGCTACGCCGCTTCCCCCAGCCTGCTCTCCCCCGCGCTGCTCGCGCTGGACGCGGCTTTCCTCACGAACGAGCGCACGCTATGGGCCGCGGAACTGTTGGAACGCGCGCAGCCGCAGAACGGGCTGCGCAGAGGCGAACGCCTTGAATCCATAGAAATCCCGATACTGGAAGGCGCGATCATGCATTTTGACAGGGCCGCTGGCGCGGCGGACGGAAGCGCCGCCTGTCTGGCTTCCATTTTCGGTGTGCTCGACGGGCGCATTCTCCGCTCGAAGCTGGTGCTCGGAGGCTCCGCGCCCATTCCGCTGCGTCTGAGCGAGGCGGAGGCTTGTCTGGCCTTCAGCGATATCAATGCAGAAAACGCTGAGCGTTCCGCAGAACTCACCGTGAAAACGACCGTTCCCGCAAGCGAAAGCCGCGAAAAAATTGAGCAGATCAAGGCGCTTGTGCGCCGCGCAGTTCTGCGTCTCTCATAGCTCTCTTTCCACACCATCCCGACCTCCCGATCCGCTTTCGCGCACACAGGATCGGGAGGAAATTTTAATACAATCGTATTATTTATCTGCTTCTCCTATCCATCCGCGATTTGTTATAATATTCATTTGTGTCCGTTTTTGTTGAATAAAGATGAATTTCACCGCTCATCATGCTTCTTAACGTGCATTCTGGCTATTGACAATTAAATATCAAATGTTATAATGCAAATGATACGTTTGTATTATAACGTAGTGGGACCGAACAAAAATCAAAACAGGAGGTTGCAAAAAGAGATGGGCGTAGACTCTTGTACCCTGTGGGTCAACGGAAAAAAGTACGAATTTTCCGTCGGCACAAAATTCGGCCAGCTCAGTCCGGAAGAAACGCTGGTGGAGACCCTGCGCGAACGGCTGGGCCTGACGGGCACCAAAAAATCCTGCGATGAGGGCGCTTGCGGCGCATGCACGGTTATCATCGACGGCGAGGCGATCACCTCCTGCATGACGCTGACCGTAGACTGCGACGGAAAGCACATCATCACCGTCGAAGGGCTTCAAAACCCGTCCACGGGCGAGCTGGATCCCCTCCAGCAGACGTTCATCGACGAGTATGCGTTCCAGTGCGGCTTCTGCACGCCCGGCGTGCTGATGACGACGAAGGCGCTGCTGATGAAGAACCCGCACCCCACCCGCAAGGAAATCGAAGACGCACTGGCCGGCAACTATTGCCGCTGCATCAGCCAGTATCACGTTCTCAACGCCATTGAAAAATTTGCGAACGGAGGGGAGAAATAATGGGAAAGCCTCTGCTTAACGGCATCAACAACCCGATTCCGGAGGAGGAATATATACCCAGCAGTAAACGGTATTTCCCTCTGGACAGAGATCCTTCTGAATATAAGTACGTCGGCAAAAACTGTACCCGCAAGGACGCGCGCGAAATCGTAACCGGCGCAGCCGTCTATACGGACGACTATAAGATGAACGGCATGATTTACGGCGCGGTCAAAAAGAGCCCGCACCCCAACGCCATCATCAAATCCTTCAACCTGGAAAAGGCGAAGGCGCTGCAGGGCGTGCGCGCCGTGCTTACCTATGAAGACCTCAACGCCATGAACATGAACCCGCTCATGGGCTGGCCGCCCCACAAGCCGCTGCTCGACAAGCATGTGCGCTATGTCGGCGACGCGGTCGCGCTCGTCGCGGCGGATACGCTGGAAATTTGCAACGAAGCCATTGAGCTGATCGAAGTCGAATACGAAGTGCTGCCCGCCGTATACGACGCTTATTCCTCCCTCAAGGACGGCGCGCCGCAGCTGTACGAGCAGTTCGACCATAATATCTGCCCCGGCGGTCTCGAACTGATGCAGCTGGACGGCAAATTCTGGCACCTGGTGCGCGGCGACGTGGATAAATCCTTCGCGGAAAAATGCGCCTACGAGGCCGAAGACACCATCGAATTCATGGGAATGTGCGCGCCCAACGCTCCCGAACCTCCGGGAGTCATCGTCCGCTGGGACGGCGGGCTGAAGTTCAGCCTGTGGGGCACGTCGCAGAGCTGCTTCCTGCTCAAGCTCGTCAACGAATCGGTTCTGCCCGGCATCAAATACGAGCCGTATACGTTCCATACGGGCGGTTCCTACGGCAACAAGCAGTCCATGACGTTCCAGACGACCGCCGCCACGGCGCTCGCCTATGTCACGAAGCTGCCGGTCAAGGTGTTCCAGACCAAGGTGGAACAGATGACCAACTACCAAACCCGTCTGGGCACGCAGGTGCACGCCCGCATGGGCATCGACAAGGACGGCGTGATCCGCGCCTTCAAAGGCGACTGGAAAATCGACGCCGGCGCGTTCAACGACAACCTGCAGGGCAACATCGGCGTCGGTCTGGGCGAAACGCAGCTCATCATGGGCAAATGCCATGACTGGGACCTGAATACCGACATCGTCGTCACCAACAAGCAGCCTGCCGGTATCGTCCGCGGATACGGCGGACAGGAGCTGAACAGCTGTCTTTCGATGCTGGTCACGCGCGTCGCGCGCGCCGGAAACTTCGACCCGATGGAAGTATTCGCCAAGAACTACGTTTCCGACGGCGACACCTACATCTGGCGCGACGGCCTGCCGTGGAGAGCGCACTCGATCAAATACGATCAGATGATCCGCAATACGGCCGCGAAGTTCGGCTGGAAGGATAAATGGAAGGGCTGGGGCGTTCCCACCTCCGTCTCTGCGGACGGCCGTTACGTCACGGGCGTCGGCTGCTCCTGCATCGGCAACGCCGACGTCGGCGAAGACTGCTGCGAAGCCTACGTTCGCCTCACTCCCGGCCTGCTCGACGATACGACCATCGCCACCCTGCACGCGGACATCACCGAAAACGGCAACGGCCAGCGTTCCAACGCGCAGAAGATCGTCGCTGAACGCATCGGCATCCCCTATGAGAATGTCGTCATGGTTCCCTCCGGCACCATCTTCAGCCCCACCGGCGTATCGCTCGGCGGCTCGCGCGGCACGATGACCCTCGGCCACGCCATCGCCAACGCCTGCGACGACGTGCTGGAAAAGGTGTTCAAGGCCGCCGAAGTCAAGCTGCGCTGCAGCTGGCAGAATATGGAAATTAAGGACAACTACGTTGTCTCCAAGCTGCACCCCGGCGAAAAGATCCGTCTGGGCGATCTGGTCAACTACTGGTGCACCTTCACCGGTTACGGCAAGCATGTCGAAGAATTCTCCACGCCCAGCTGCGTTGCGGTCTTTGTCGAAGTCGAAGTCGACACCTATACCGGCAAGACCCGCGTGCTGAAGATGGTCGTCGGCACCGACCCCGGCCAGGTCATCGACCCCGCCACGCTCGAAATGCAGGTGCAGGGCGGCATTGGCTCCGCCTGCCTGGATACGGCGTTCTTCGAGGAGCATATCGTCGATAAGGAAACAGGCCGCACGATGACCTACGATATGCTCGAATACAAGACCCGTCCGTTCAACGAGTTCCCCGAGTTCGACTATCTGTTCGAACAGTCGCAGTTTGACACCTGGCAGTATCACGCGCACGGCATCGGCGAAATCTCCGGCGGCGGCGCCGCGTCCGCGGCCATGCTGGCCATCTCCAACGCCATCGGCGTCGATGTGTCGACCTATCCCGCCACCCCCGATGTGATCCTGAAAGCATTGGGCAAACTGCCGAAAGGAGACAAGAAATGAAAACTTTTAAATATGAACGCGCCGCCAGTTTTCAGCAAGCCGGCGAGCTGAAGGCGAAGCTGCATAACGCCGAGTTTGTTGCGGGCGGCACCGATCTCCTCGGCGTGCTCAAGCGCGAAATCCTCCCCACCGCCCCGGAAACGCTGATCGATCTCAAGCGCGTTGTCGGCAAC
>SFFS01000078.1 GCA_004557805.1 Clostridiales bacterium
CGACAGGCCTGTCGATCGCGGCAAGCCCATCCGCAACGCTCAGCCTTGCCCGCGAAGCCAGCCTCAGCGAGGCCAGCAGCTCGCGCGCCTTCTGCAAAGACGGGGCGCTGACGTCGCTGGCGAGGATCGTCAGCGACGGGCATCGCTCCAGCAGCCCGGCCGTCAGAAAGCCGTGATCGCAGCCTACGTCCGCCGCGCAGGGCGCTTCGCGGCCTGTGACGGCCTCCAGAACGAGATCTGCGATGGCACCGAGCCTCTCGTCGAGCCTGATCATCGGCTTCCTCCTCTCCGTCTTTCCCGGTTATCAAAAGCGAGGGACATCAATCCCTCGCTTTGTTTCCAACACAGTCATCCTTTGACCGATTACTCCAGATAATCCTTGAGCTTCTTGCTGCGGCTGGGATGGCGCAGCTTGCGCAGTGCCTTCGCCTCAATCTGACGGATGCGCTCGCGCGTGACGTTGAATTCCTGGCCGACCTCCTCGAGCGTGCGCTGGCGCCCGTCTTCCAGGCCAAAGCGCAGCGAGAGCACCTTCTTCTCGCGCGGCGTCAGCGTGTCGAGTACGCTCATCAGCTGCTCCTTCATCAGCGTAAAGGAAGCGGCCTCCGCGGGCGGCGGCGCGTCGTCGTCCTGGATGAAGTCGCCGAGGTGGGAATCCTCCTCCTCGCCGATCGGCGTTTCCAGCGAAACCGGCTCCTGCGCGATTTTGATGATCTCGCGCACCTTTTCCTCGGAGATATTCATCTCCTTGGCGATTTCCTCCGGCAGCGGTTCGCGCCCCAGCTCCTGCAAAAGCTGGCGGGATACGCGGATGAGCTTGTTGATCGTCTCCACCATGTGCACCGGAATGCGGATGGTGCGGGCCTGATCCGCGATGGCGCGGGTGATGGCCTGCCGAATCCACCAGGTGGCATACGTCGAGAACTTATAACCTTTACGGTAATCAAACTTCTCGACGGCCTTGATCAGTCCCAGGTTTCCCTCCTGGATCAGATCCAGGAACAGCATGCCGCGGCCAACATAGCGTTTGGCGATGGAAACCACAAGCCGCAGGTTCGCTTCTGCCAGCTTGCGCTTGGCCTGCTCATCGCCCTGCTCCATGCGCTTGGCGATTTCAATTTCCTCTTCCGCCGTAAGAAGCGGCACCTTGCCGATCTCCTTGAGGTACATGCGCACCGGGTCATCGATACTGATGCCCTCGGGAACGGACAGATCCAGTTCTTCCTCCGCGGCGGGCTCCGCCGTCTTTTCGCCGTTCTTTCCCTCGGCGTCGGGCTTGGGCAGCTCATTGACCACCTCGATGCCCATCGCTTCCAACGATTCAAGGATGCGGTCAAACTGGTCGGGCTCAATCTCGATATCGCCCAACATGTTCATGATTTCCTTATACGTGAGCACGCCTTTGGCCTTACCGGCCTTTACAAGCTCGTTAACGCACTTGTGCCTTTCATCGGGCGCAGTCATCAATGCGTATCACTCCTTTCGGCCGGGGCCAAGGCTCTTTTTCTCGTTCGTCAGCATCATAATCTCTTTCAGAAGGCTTCCCTTCCGTTCCGGCTCCGCGCCGGACATTTCCGCCTTCAGCGCGGCAATCCGCTTCTCAATCCATTCCCGCCGCATGCATTCCAAGCATTCGGCAACCATCTGCATCGCTTCGTCCTGCGCCACTTTCGGCTCGGATGAGAGAATCTCCAACAGCAGCTTTCGCCGTGCCTCGTCCTCTGTCGTCACCAGCAGCGCGTCAGGCTTTTTGCCTGCCAGCAGCTGCTGCGCCAGCCAGCGGTTGTCCCTGTTTTCAAACTTGTCCTCCGAAACTATGCCTTCCGGCACGAGTCCGAAGCACATCAATTCCAGCAGCGTCCGTTCCGCGCGCGAACCGGCGTCGGCCTGCATCGCGGCCGCAGGCCGGATAACGGGCACTTCGCGCCGTCTTTCCGATGGCGGTTGCTTTTCCGGAGCGATGCCGATCTGCTGCAGGAGCACCTCGCGCGAATAGCCTGTCTCCACCGAAAGCCTTTTGAGCAGGTTTTCAAGCTCCACCGGCTGTTTGACGCTGCGCAGGATCTCCGCGCTGGCCATAGCGTATTTCGCGCGGCCTTCCTCGTCGGAAAGGTCGAGCCCGTCCCGCGCGCGCAGCATCCGATACAGCACGCCGGACATCGGCTTGAGCGCCTCGAACGCCTCTTTGCCATGATCGCGGATGAACTCGTCCGGATCCTGTCCGCCGGGGATGACCAGCACGCGGCACGGAATCCCCGCCGCATCGAAAATACCGATCGCGCGAAGGATCGCGTTCTGCCCGGCGGAGTCGCCGTCATAGGCAGCCCAAATCTCCGGCGCGTAGCGGGAAAGCAGCTTCGCCTGCTCCTCGGTGAGCGAGGTTCCCAGCGTCGCGGCGACGCCCTCGATTCCATGGCTGACGAGCGACACCACATCCATATATCCTTCCACCAGCAGCACACGCTTCAGGTTCTTCGTCTTGCGCAGAAGGTTTGCGGCATAGACGTTATGGCGTTTATTAAACGCAGGCGTGTCGGCGGTGTTGAGATACTTCGGCTGCGCATCTCCCAGCGCCCGGCCGCCGAAGCCGAGCACGGAACCGCGCGCGTCGATAATCGGGAACATCGCGCGGTTGCGGAACATGTCGAACGCACGCTCCTCCTTGCGCACGGTCAGACCGGCCTGCGCAAGCAGTTCAACGGAGGCGCCCTGCGCCTCCAAATGCTTTGTCAGCGCATCCCAGCGGTTGAGCGACGCGCCGATGCCGAACAGGCGAATCGTCCGGTCGTCCAACCCGCGCCCGTGGAGATATTCCAGCACATGCGCGCCCTCGGGCGTATAGAGGGTTTTATGGAAAAACATCGCCGCCTCGCGGTTGAGGCGCAGGATATTTTCCCGCAGCGTGCGGCGTTCTTCCTCCCGGGCGTCGTCCGGCGCGTCGGGAAGCGTCACATGGAACTTATCGGCCAGATAGCGCACCGCTTCGGAAAAGTCCATCCGCTCCATGCCCATGACAAAATCAAAAACCGTTCCGCCCGCCTTGCACCCGAAGCAATAATACAATCCATGCTCCGGATCCACCTTGAACGAAGCAGTTTTCTCTCCGTGGAACGGACAAAGCCCCCAATAGCTGCGCCCTTTCTGTTTCAGCTGCACATATTCCGACACGACAGACAAAATATCCGCGCGCGCGCGCAGATCCTCAAGCCAATCTGTCGGATACCGCATCTTTCAACCTCCACTGCTATGCATTCATTCGCCGCGCCGCCTGTTTTTCCTGCAAATTACGGACAAAAATTGCAGCTTCATTCGCCTGAAAAGGAAAATTTATTCTTTTTCAAACGCATCTGGCAAAAAAAGCTGTCGGAAACTCTGCATCGCATAGCGGTCCGTCATCCCCGCGACAAAATCGGCCACCGAGCGCTCCATGCCCTCGGTATAGGCGCGCTCGATATAATCGTTGGGCATGCAGTCCGGATGCTCCATATAATAAGAAAAGAGCATCTCCAACATGCGCGACGCCTTGCGCTCCTCGTTAACAACCCAGTCGCGCATATATACGCGCTCGAACATGAACGCGCGAAGCGCGGTCGAAGCGTCGCCTACCGCCTCGCTCATACGCAGCCCCTGCCCGTCGGCACTTTCCTGCACAATATCCGCCACCATCGTATTGATGCGCTGTCCCGTCGTTTCGCCCAGCACGCGAATCGCCTCGCGCGGCAGATCGGCGGGTTTCAGCACCCCGGCGCGAAGCGCGTCGTCAATATCGTGGTTCAGATACGCAATGCGGTCGGCGCGCGAAACGCACTGTCCTTCCAGCGTCGCAGGCGCCTGCGCGCCGGAATGGTGCAGGATTCCGTCCCGTACCTCCCAGGTGAGGTTCAGCCCCTCGCCCTCGCGTTCCAGCTTTGTCACCACGCGCAGGCTCTGTTCGCGATGCTTGAAGCCGTCGTGCATCAGCCGGTCGAGCACGCGCTCGCCCATATGTCCAAACGGCGTATGCCCCAGATCGTGCCCGAGCGCGATGGCCTCGGCCAGGTCCTCGTTCAGCCGCAGCGACCGTGCGAGCGTCCGCGCAATCTGCGCCACCTCAAGCGTGTGCGTCAGGCGCGTGCGGTAATGGTCGCCCTCCGGCGAAAGGAAGCACTGCGTCTTGTGCTTGAGTCTGCGGAAGGATTTCGAATGCAGAATCCTGTCGCGGTCGCGCTGGAATTCCGTACGCATGGTATCCTCGTCGATCGTTTTTTCTCTGCCGCGCGTGTTCGCGCTTCTGGTCGCGCAGGGCGCAAGCCACTGTTCCTCCCGCGCTTCGAGTTCTTCACGAATCGTCACAAAAACCGCCCCTTTGCATCTTGCACACTTTTTTGGCAGTATATACCACACGGCGTAGTTTTTTTCCTGCATGTTCGGATTTTTTGCCATTTCGCAGCGGTATCCCATCACAAAGGCTCCGCGCCGATACGACGCGGAGCCTTTGCGATAAATTCATCTCTTACTTTTCTTCAAACGCGCTCTGCGCAGCGATGCGGCCGAACACGAAAATATCGGCGCAGGCGTTGCCGCCCAGACGGTTGGAGCCATGGATGCCGCCGCAGACCTCTCCCGCAGCGTACAGGCCCGGAATCGCTTCGCCGTTGGTGTCGATGACGCGCGCATCCACGTCAATCTTCACGCCGCCCATGGTGTGATGCAGGCAGGGGCGCTGCTTGGCGGAGGCCCAGAAGGGACCCACTTCGATGGTGTGATCATATACGGCGCGGCCGAATTCGTCCTCGCCGTTGCCTTTGACCAGCTCATTGAACGCTTCCACCGTCTTCACCAGGTTTTCAGCATTGACGCCGATCTGTTCCGCCAGTTCTTCCAGCGTATCGCCGCGATAGATCTTGCCCGCTTCCAGCAGCGCGTCGATGTTGCTGCCGGTAATGCTTTCATCGGCCACGCGCTGATCGCCGATCATGTACATATACTTTTCAGGCTGTTCCAGAATGGCGTTGCTCATCACGTCGCGGCGGCCGTCCTCACGCACGAAGCGGTTGCCTTCCACGTTAACGAAAATCTGGTTTTCAATGGCCGTGCTCACGCAGTTGCCGGTAATGGGCAGCATCTGCACATATTCAATACCCTCCGTCGCCGCGCCGATGGCAACCGCCATGTCAATGCCGTCGCCGGTCGCGCCGGGATGGTTGGAAGTGGTGATATCTTCCGGAATGTTCGGGTTATAGGAGCGGCAGCGCTCGATATCAGCGGCGAAGCCGCCGGTAGCCAGAATCACGCCCTTTTCCGCCCTGAATTCATACGGTGTTCCGGTAGCGGTGTCTTCCGCGAGCACGCCCACAACGCGTCCATCGGACACGATGAGCTCCTTGGCTTCCATGTTCACAATGATTTCCTGACCCATTTCTTCGCAGGCGGCTTCCAGCGGAAGGATGAAGTCAGAGCCGATCGAGTTCACGGGATAATGCGTGCGCGGCCAGGTCGCGCCGATAACGGTGGTGATCGTCTGCTTGAACTCGCAGCCCAGGTCTTCCAGCCAGTGAATGGAATCCAGCGCGTTTTCGCACAGCACGGTGATCAATTCCAGATTGCCCACCCGGTCGCCGCCGTCGTAGGTCTGCTGAATGTGCAGTTCGATGGAATCTTCGATTCCCTGCGCAGCCTGCAGCTCCGGGTCCACCGCGTTGTAAGCCGCGCCGCAGCGGATGGTATTGCCGCCGATGACGGGCATCTTCTCGATCACAACGCATTTCATTCCCAGCTGTCCCAGCTTCACCGCCGCGGCAAGGCCCGCTCCGCCAGCGCCGACGACCACAACGGGCGTTTCAACGGTCACTTTTTCGCCCGCGACCTTTTCCTTCTCAACAACCGTCTGCAGCGCGTCCACATCGCCGCCCGCCTGCTTGATGCAATCAGCCACGGCCGCGATGATCGCTTCGCTGGTCATCGTCGCGCCCGCAACGGTATCAACCGCCAGCGACTGGTTTTCAACAATCGCCGCCGGAATGCTTTCAATAGCCGGATCGGACAGGCCGGCCGTCTCCTCATGACTGACGACGGCAACGCTTTCGACGGCGTCTTCCGTCAGCGTCACTTCAACAGTGACCAGCCCCATTTTGCCCTGCGCCTGGCCGGTATAAACGCCCGGCGTGAACGCAGTCTGCGCCAAAGCCGAAACCGAGCAAAGCAGCAGGCACAGAACAAGAACGACAGAGAAAAACCGCTTCATAGAAAATTCCCCTTTCATTTTTCTGAATTGCGCTATGAAAAATTTCATTCAAATACAGTTTTACCTGTAAAATCTTGAAAAAATCCCATACAATTCAGTATATAGCGATTCTATATTAAAGATATTTCTTTGTCAATCTGAAAAAATGAAAATTTTTCAGCCATGTCTCGCGCCCTTTCCCGCTTCTGTTTTTTATGATATGATAGAGCCACTATACAGTAAGGCGGGCCATTGCTTTATGAAAACAACGCTCAGGGAAATTGCTTCCGAAACGGGGCTGTCCATTTCCGTGCTGTCGCGCGTGGCCAGCGGAAACGGCTATGTCTCCCCCGATATGCGGGAACGCGCGCAGGCGGCGCTGAAGCAATACGGCTATTGCCGCACCCGGCCCCGCGCCGTCAGCGATAACCATCCCCTGTCCGACGCGATTCTGATTATTACGGGCGCAACGGGCAACACGTATCATCAGGTAATCCGTCAGTTTACCATCTCCGCGCGAAAGCTCAGCAAAAAAGTGCTGATAATGCATACCGACTACGACAGCACGGTGGAAGAAGAGGATCTTCGCTACGCGCAGAAGCTGGGCGTTTATGGGGTCGTCATGCTCAGCGTGGTCGAGACCCGCGGCACCGCCCGTCTGCTCCGGGAAAGCGGTTTTCCCATCGTCATGATAGGACGGTATACCGCGCAGACGCAGACCGATACCGTTACCCAGGACAGCTATGAAATGGGCATTCTGGCCGCGAAGCGCCTTTTTGAGGCCGGTCACACTCGCCTGGGCTATCTCGGCGGTCACGCCGAATCAAGCATTACGCAGGATAAAAAGCAGGGTTTTACCGATCAAATGAACGATTTCGGACTCACCCTGCCCGAGAAGTGGGTCTCCTATGGCGCGCTGAACTATCAAAGCGGCAGAGAATATGGCCAAACGCTGCTGTCCATGCCCGACGCTCCGACGGGGCTGTTCGTTTCCAACGACCTGATGGCAATGGGCATAGCCGATGAGCTGATGCAGGCCGGCTGCCGGATTCCCCAGGATCTGAGCCTGATCTGCTGCGATAAAACCCTTGCCTCGGATACCTTCCATCTCGCCCTCGACCGTTTTTACATCGATTACGACGAAACGGTAAAAACCGCGCTGCGCCTGCTCACCCAGCGTCATGAGAATCCGGCGCTGCCGCGCCAGCTGATCACGTTCGATCCGCTGCATATCGCAGGCGAAACGATCGGCCCGCCAAGAACGCGCAGAGCGTTAATCCTGCCGTAAATCGGCGAATTCGGACAGAAAAAAGCGGCTTTGCGCCGCTTTTTCCTTTCTCCTGCCGTCCCGTCATTTCCAACGGAACGAACCATATTTTTTCACATAGCCCATAAAGCGTTTCCGCAGCTCGTTGCCGAAAGCGATCATATCGTGCGAATGAACGTAGTCCCAGCCAAGCCATTGCAGCGGCGTATCCGCCGCCAGCTTCGGCTGCACGTCCGCGCTGGTCGTCGGGTAGAAGTTATCCTCCCAGACCTGCAAAAACGCAGGGCTGAGCAGAAACCGCGACAGGCGTTCGAGCGGTTCGGAAAGCTCGCGCCGCGTAATAAGATAGACCAGGTTTACGAACGCGCCGTCCGCAGGAACGATCAGCTGCGCATCCTCCTGACGGAGGCTGGCGTTTGCAAAAACCACGTGCAAAGATACAGCGGTGCCGTGTCCGGATGATTAGAACCGACGACCTGCGCCACCCGCGATCCCGCCAAGCACTGGCACGTGTTGGCGGCAAGCTGCCTGAGGCCGTCCTCGCCGAAGTTTTTATGAATATACATCAGCGGCATTTCCTCCGGATCGTTTTTTCCGCCGGAGAGCGAAATCGCGCCGCGATAGACCGGACTGAGAAGATCCTCCCACGTCTTGGGAAGCGGCAGGCCGCCGAGATGGCGCTTATCCGCAATCAGCACCATAGGCAAAGATGAAAAGACGGAAAAGACCCCTTCCGGATCCTGAATATCAAGCCCGGCGAACGGCGCGGAAATGGGAAAATTCTGCTCTGTTCAGCAATATGTGCGGTTGATGTATTTCTCTATCATCGGCCGCTCAAAAAAGTCGCGGAAGCCGAAGGAAAGCACCGCCTCCCGGAATTGAGCCGTACCGGGCGCATAGAGCGTTTTCAGGATTTCACGGCCCGGCTCCGTTTCGGTAAGCCCGCACGTAGTGGGCAGATAGGAGCGATAGGACGCGCCGTAATCGCGCAGAAAGGGCATGAGCAGTTCTCTCGCGGCAAGCTTTACCGGGCAGGGAATTTCGCAGATAAAATCCAGCTTTTTTTCCGGTTCCAGCAGCGAATCCAGCATTTTGTTCAGGTCCTCAGCCATTGCGCACCTCCTTGAAAAAATCCTCCGGTCCGAGACGGCCGACCGTCTCGCCGTGCCGCAGCTTTTCGCGCACGGAGCCGAGCGTTGCCTCAATCTGCGAAAGAAGCGCGGCGTTTTCCCGGTCTTCCGCGCTGCGCGCGAAAACGCCGGAAATGCCGCCGTTTGCGATAACGATGCGCTTATCGCACTGCAGCGCCGTGCAGGGATCGTGCGTGGAAATGACGACGAGCTTACCGTTGCCGCACAGAAGGCTCAGCGCGCGGTTCTTATCGATGCCCGCGTTTTCAATTTCGTCGATCAGGATGATCGGAGCGCGGCTGATGAGCGCCGTGTCCGCAATCATCAACGCGCGCGACTGGCCGCCGCTGAGCTGCGCAAGCGGCGTATCGGGCGCAAACGCTTCGCCGGAAAGCCGGTTCGCGTTTTCCAGCACAGCCGCCACGGCGGCCTGTACATCGCGTCTGCCGGCGCTTTCGGCGTGCATGGCAATGAATTGATCCGCCGGAGATTCGATGACAAAGCTCATATGCTGCGAAAGCTGCGCAATAACGCCGGTGTTGCTGTAGCGGTAGTCGGGCGGTAGATCTTCGCCCTCGAGCAAAACATGCCTCCGCGTAACCGTATCCCCTTCCGCAAGGCATTCAATATCGGCCAGCAGACGGCTCTTTCCCGTGCCGGTCGGCCCGACAATGCACACCGTCTCGCCCGGGAGCAGCTTCAGTTCGATATTCTCCTCCCGGCCGGATTTATCCGTGCCGCCGCGAATGATCAGCGCGCTCGCTCGAAGCGCCGCCGCTTCCTGCCGCTGCGTCTCCTGCAAACGGTTCACAACTTCAATGGAGCCAAGCGCAAACCTGCGCTTCGTCAACCCGAATTCCGTAAACCGCAGCTCGGATTCGCCGTTAATCACTTCGATAAACGAGCGCTCCAGATCGGGCGCCTCCATCTTGACGCCCTCAAAATAGGTCGTCAGATAGGGGTACGCCTGGAACAGTTCGCCAAGCGGAATATCGGACAGAATGTTCTGAGGGGTCAGCATATCAAAACTCCATTTTCTTCGTCAGGTCAACCTGATAGTTCTCTCCGATGCGCGTCTGCCCCACGCAATAGGAGCAATGCGCGGCGGGCATCGGAAAGCGGAGATAGCGGTCGACCAGCGTATCGGTTTCAGGCGCGGAAAGAACGCTGCGAAGCAGCCGGAAAGTCCCCTGCCCGGAAATGCCGTTGAGATTGATAATGGAAGCGAGCGGATTGACCTGGCGGATATTATACGCAAAAACCTCGCGCTCCGCCTGCGAAACCATATCGCCCTTCGTTACGGCGACGATATTTCATGGGCGTTCGAATGCCGGAAAGATTGTCGATGACGCAGACGGCGGGAATATCACGGATGTGCGGCGCAAAGCGGCTGCAAAGCCCGGCGCTTTCAATAAAAAGCACGTCGAAGCCCTCTCGCTCGCCCCAGCGCACGCAGCCTTCCACGTTGCAGATGAAATAATGATCCGGACAGACGGAGCCGGCAATACCAAGCCGGGCGGGTATGCCATGGCTTTCATATGTTTTCGCATCGTCTGAGGCGATGCAGTCGAATTTTACCACGCCCGCCGTCAGCCCCCGCTCCCGAAGGAGCGAGGACAGACGGAGAATTACGGACGTTTTCCCGCTCGAAGGCGGGCCGGAAACCGTAATCAGCTTCATGGCTTTCAGTGCGCCAGAACGGAAACGTTGTAGTAGTTCGTCCAGAAGACGGAATCCATGTCCAGTCCCTGCACATAATTCTCATAGGCGTAGGCGGACACTTCATGCCAGACGGGCAGGACGTAATAGTTGTCCTTGGCGATATCCTGCAGCTCGTCGTAGACGGCCTTCTTTTCAGCGTAATCCTTGATGGAAGAAACCTTCGCGCAGAGCTCGTCCACGTGATCGTCATGCATGCCGGTACCACGGACGATCCTCTGTGAGCCGTTGCTGGCCATATGGTTGGCGAAGAAGAAGTTCGGTTCGCCCGTGGAGAGGGAATGCTGCATGATGGTAACGTCGTAGTCGTGGGCCTTGAGGCGCTGGCCGCGCGTGGAGTTATCCACCGTATCGATCACCAGATCGATGCCGGCGGTTGCAAGCGCGCTCTGCCAGACGACGGCCACGTCGTCAAAGGGCCATCTGTCGGAGGAGGAGCCGAGCACCATCGTCACGGTGACGCGCTGGTCGCCGTACTTGGATTCAACCAGTTCCTTCGCCTTCTGCGGATCATAGGTATAGCCTTCATCCTTGGTCCACTGTGTAGCGATCGGG
>SFFS01000079.1 GCA_004557805.1 Clostridiales bacterium
AAATGCGAACACTCAGAAACGTTAGAAATCCAGTAAAATAAGGCACTCCAGGGGTATCAAAGGGTGCCAAAGGCGAACGCTTTTTGGCACTCCTAAGCGAAAGGCCGTGGGTTCGAATCCCGCAAGGTGCGCGGCGAAAAACCGTTGAAATCAAAGGATTTCAGCGGTTTTTGCTTTATTTGACAGGGGCAAAAAGGGTGCAAACTCTCCTCACCTGCCGCACCGCTCCCTTGCAAAGAATATTCCATAGACACCCGCGTTTTATCCAATTATAATAGTAAGGAGAAGCTGCACACATATAGCGGGCGCTTTGCGCCCCTACTTCACCGGAAAGGACGCTTCAATGCGATGGATCAATATCTGATCGATCATTTCATGCCGTTAACGGACGAGGAAAAGGATAATCTCCTGCGGAAAACCGGCGTATCGGTTGCAGACTTGCAGCCCGAATCCGGCGGAACAACCACCTACAGCCGCTATCTTCCGCCGCAGAAGATGATCACGACGCATATGCATCCGCGCTATCGCGAAACCCGGGAGCATAAGCATGATTTCGTGGAAATGATGGTCTGCCTGCACGGAAGCGTTACACATATTCTGAGCGACGGCTCGCAGATCACCATGGTTCCCGGAGAAATTCTGCTGATTAACCGCTATGCCAGCCATGCCATTCGGGAAACCGGCGACGAGGATCTGGCCATAAACTTTATCATCCAGCCGGAGTTTTTCGATCATACGCTTGAGCTGGTCGGCAGGGACAACCTGCTTGGGCGCTTCCTGATCGACGCGCTCCGCGAGGGAAAAAGCTGCATCCCCTCGCTCTATTTTCGCGTTGCCGGCGATCGAAAAATTCAGCACCTTCTGCAGAGCATTATCTATAACTTCATCGAAATGCAGGACGATTTTCAGGAGAAGGCGCGCATTGAAATCAGCGCGCTGTTTCTGCATCTGCTGAGCTATCAGAACGCCGCTTCCCCCATCATGGCGATGCGGAAATGGGACAACCTGGCCGCTGAAATCATCTACGAAATTCAGCTCCACTACGCCGATTTCGAATTGAAGCAGATCGCGGCGCTGCATGGAATTTCTTCGGCTTACGCCAGCAAGGTCGTGCGGCAGGCGACCGGCAAAAGCTGCACCGAGCTCCTGCAGCAGCGGCGCATCGAAGTGGCGCGGCAAATGCTGTCCGCCACAAACGAAACCGTCGCGGCGATCGGCGCCGCCGTCGGCTACAACAATCTCTCCTATTTTCACACGCTTTTCAAGGAACAGTGCGGCTTATCGCCGCGAGAGTACCGCGGTTCACACAGGTCGTAAATCCGCCGCGTCTGCGTCCTTGTAATATAGAATTATACAAGCTATATTAAAAGAAACATTTATAAATGAAGCCGGCGATTTTCGTCTTGTTTTCGCTCGTGCAGGTGCTTTTCAACTCCTTCCCCGACGACTCGGAAGCGAAAGTAACGCCGACCGGATTGCCGAAAAAACGAGGCTTTTGTAGCTACGGCAAAACCCGGACAACGAGCAAATACCGCCAGCGTATTCACAATCGCCCCGGTGGTGGTGCTGTATCTGGCGTTCAACCGCCGCTTTATTGAGGGCATGACGAGCGGAAGCGTGAAGGGATAAAACGCAAAAAGGAGAAAACGCATGATTTGCAGAGACTATATGGAGCGGCTCTACGCAGGCTGGCTGGGAAAGATTATCGGCATCCGGCTGGGCGCTCCGGTTGAGAGCTGGACGTATGAAAAGATTCGCAGCATCTACGGCGAACCGGACGGCTATGTGCAGGATTTCCGCACCTTCGCGGCCGACGACGACAGCAACGGGCCGCTGTTCTTCCTGCGCGCGCTGGAAAACTCCGGCCACGGCGCGGATATGACCGCGCAGGATGTGGGCGACGCGCTTTTGAACTACGCGCCGTGCGAGCACGGTTTCTTCGCCTGGGGTGCGTCCACTGAAAACCTGGCCTATCAGAACCTGCTGCGGGGCGTTCCTGCGCCGCGAAGCGGCTCGATCGAGCAAAACGGCGTCGCCATGGCCGAGCAGATCGGCGGACAGATTTTCATCGACACCTGGGGGCTGGTCGCCCCGGGGAATCCCGCGCTTGCCGCGAAGCTGGCGGAAAAGGCCGCGAGCGTGACGCACGGCGGCAACGGCGTTTACGGCGGAATCTTCGTCGCCGTGTGCG
Organism: Clostridiales bacterium; assembly: GCA_004557805.1. Lineage (GTDB taxonomy): Bacteria > Bacillota > Clostridia > Christensenellales > Aristaeellaceae > Aphodomonas. The sequence continues at coordinate 2,192 of SFFS01000079.1, forward strand.
AAAGCCTGGCGTTTGTGGAGCCTGACATCCGCAGGGTGCTCGACCGCGCGCTGGAGTTCATCCCGCACGATTGCGCCTACGCGCGCGCGGTGCGCGACGTCATGGCGTTCCATGACGCGCATCCCGGCGGCGACTGGCGCGAGGGCTTCCGTTTCGTGCAGGAGAACTACGGCTACGACCGTTACCCCGGCTGGTGCCACATCATCCCGAACACGTGCGCGATGATCGTCTCCATGCTCTACGGCGGCGGCGACTTCAACCGCACCATCGTCATCGCCAACCTCTGCGGCTGGGATACCGACTGCAACGCGGGAAACGTCGGCGCAATCATGGGCGTGCTGTGCGGCATCGAGGGGATCGACTGGCAGAAATGGGCCAAGCCCATCAACGATATTCTGATCTGCTCGAGCGTGATGGGTTCGCTCAACATTATGGATATTCCCTACGGCGCGAGCTATATCGCCGAGCAGGCGTATGCGCTCGCCGGAGAAGAAATGCCTGAGCCCTATCGCAGCGCGCTGGCGCGCTCGATCGACGGCTGCCATTTCGAATATCCGCACTCCACGCACGGCATGCGCGTGCGCGGCGACGCGCCTGAAAAGATTCAGACGCTGAACGCCAGCATTGCGAACACGGCCGAAGCCGCGCGCACAGGCCTGCGCTCGCTGAAAATCACCGCGACGCCGGTGCTCTCTGCCGAAAGGGTATACGTCTGCAAAAAGACCTACTACCGCCCCGCCGATTTTGAAGACAGCCGCTACGATCCCTGCTTCTCGCCGCTGCTCTATCCTGGCCAGACGATCACCGGCAGCGCGATGACGCCCGAATATTCGGAATGCGACTGCTGCGTGCGGCTGTATGTCAAGGATCTCCGCACGGGAGAAGTGCACATGGGCGAACGTCAGCGGTGCGAGCGCGGCTGCTGGGCGGATCTGTCTTATCAGATTCCCGCGCTGGACGGCGCGCTGCTGGGCGAAGCGGGGTTCCTGTTCGAATCGATCCGCAGCGAAGGCCGCCACGCGGTGCTGACGGCTTTTGTGGACGATCTCGTATTCTCCGGCACGCCCGACTACCGGCTCGATTTTTCGAAGGAAAATATTGAATTCTGGAACATCTCTCATCAGGACGTCAGCCAGATGACCCGGCTGAAGGGCCATCTCTTCCTGCAGGATGAAATGCTGCGGCTTTCCTGCAGCGATTACGGTGAGGCGTATACCGGCCGCCACGATTTCACCGACTACGAGGCGGTTTACGAAATCATGGCTGCCACGGGAAAGAAGCATTTCGCGCTGGCGCGCGTTCAGGGCGCGTGCCGCAGCTACGCTTTCGGCTTTGACGGCGCGGGCCGCGTGTCGCTGCTGAAAAACGAGAAGGGCTATCGGACGCTCGCCTCCGCCGCGTTCGACTGGAAGCCCGGAACCGTTTATACGCTCAGCCTTTCCGTTTGCGGCGGCACAATCACCGGCCGCTGCGGCGACGTGGCGCTGTCCTTTACCGACGAAAGCCCGTACATGCAGGGCGGCGTAGGCGTAGCCGTGCGCGACGGGTCGCATATCGCGGTAAAATCAATTACCGTTCATCCCGTAAAATAGGAGGAAAATATGGAGCTTTACAAAAAGAAACACCAGCCTTACAGCGAAGCGGACTTTAAGAACCCGCCGGCGGAATACCGCAGCGCGCCTTTCTGGGCGTGGAACTGCGCGATGACGGACGAAGACATCGATTTCATGACCGACATGTTCAAGGAAATGGGCATGGACGGCGCGCAGCTGCATTCCCGCACGGGCATGGCGCTGCCGTATCTGCAGGAGGAGTTCATGGCGCGCATCCGTCACGCCGTGGAACGTGCAAAGCAGGACGGCATGCACGCCTGGCTCTACGACGAGGATCGCTGGCCCTCGGGTTACGGCGGCGGCTACATCACCAAGGACGACCGCTACCGTGCGCGCCTGCTCATGTTCGCGCCCGCGCCGCTGGGCGACGTGGAAACCGGCGACGCATGGGGCATGTGCGCCAACGGCAAATGCGCGCGCAGCAACAACCGCACGCTGCTGGCCGTCTATACGGTGTCGCTCGACGCGGAGGGCTGGCTGAAGGAATACCGCCGCCTTGCGGCGGAAGAAATCCCGACCGCCGATCCGGACACGCTCTGGTACGCCTATCTTGAGGTTTCGGGCGACAACCCGTGGTTCAACGATACGTCCTATGCGAACCTGCTCGATCCGGAGGCCGTGCGCGCGTTCATCAACGTAACGCACGAGGCGTATTACCGCGCCGTCGGCGACGAGTTCGGCAAGACGATTCCGTCGATTTTCACCGACGAGCCGCAGTTTTCCTTCAAAAACAATTTCGCCAAAGCGAAGGACCGCGAACTGGTTTCCATCCCGTTCACCGACGACCTACCGGAGACGTATCTGGCGCAGTACGGCGAAGACCTGCTGGCGCATCTGCCGGAAATTTTCTTCGACCGCAAAGAGGGGTATCCCGTCACCCGCTACCGCTATCACGATCATCTCACCGAGCGGTTCGTCAGCGCCTATGCCGATCAGCTCAGCGATTGGTGCGGCGAACACGGCATCGCGCTGACCGGCCACGTGATGCGCGAACCCACGCTGGAAAAGCAGACCCGCGCGGTGGGCGAGGCGATGCGGTTCTACCGCAAAATGCAGCTGCCGGGCGTCGACATGCTGGCCTTCCGCATCGAATACAACACCTGCAAGCAGTGCCAGAGCGCAGTGCACCAGTTCGGCCGCGAAGGCATGCTCGACGAACTGTACGGCGTAACGAACTGGGATTTCGAGTTCCGCGGCCATAAGCTGCTGGGCGACTGGCAGGCCGCGCTGGGCGTAACGCTGCGCGTGCCGCACCTTTCCTGGACGAGCATGGCGGGCGAGGCGAAGCGCGATTACCCCGCCTCGATCGGCTATCAAAGCCCGTGGTACAAGGAATACCGGCATGTGGAAGATTACTTCGCGCGCGTCTGCCTGGCGATGACCCGCGGCAAATGCGAAGTGAATCTCGGCGTGCTGCACCCGATCGAAAGCTACTGGCTGGCATACGGCAGCGAGGAAAAAACGGGGCGGCTCCGCCGCGAACTGAACGACGATTTCGACGCGCTGACCGGCTGGCTGATCGGCGATACGAAGGATTTCGACCTGGTCGCCGAATCGCTCGTGCCGCAGCTGTACAGGGGCGCGAAAGACGGTCGCGTGCAGATGGGCGAAATGAGCTATTCCGTGCTGCTCGCACCGAACATGCTGACGATGCGCCGCACGACGCTCGACATGCTGCGCGCGTTCCGCCAGGCCGGCGGGCGCGTGGTGTTCACTGGCTATCTGCCGGAATACCTCGACGGCGAGCCGAACGAAGAGGTGAAGGCCTTTGCGGCGGAATGCGAATACGTTCCCTTCACGCAGAACCAGCTGCTGGGCGCGCTGGAAGGCGTGAGCGCGCTGGATATCTTCGAGGCGGACGGCACGCACACGGAAAACCTGATCGCGCAGACGCGCAGCGACGGAAACGAAAAATGGGTGTTCGCGGCACATAAGCCGCCGCTGCAGCGGCTCGACCACACCGACGAGCAGCGCGTCACGCTGCGGATGCGCGGCGAATGGGATGTGCGGATATACGACGCATGGAACGGACAAATCTTCGATGCGGACGTGACGCGCGAAAACGGCGATACATATTATAGCGCCGTCCTGCACGCGCAGGACAGCCTGCTGCTGCGGTTCATCCCCGCCGCAGGCGAGCAGCACGCTTCTCTGGCGGCGCACAGCGCCGCGAAAACGCCGGTGACGATTCCCGACGAGGTGGACGTAACTCTTTCCGAGCCGAACGTGCTGCTTCTGGACATGGCGGAATACGCGTTCGACGGCGGCGCGTTCCAGCCGCGGGAAGAAATCCTGCGGCTGGACAACAAGTTCCGCGACGCGCTGGGCTATCCGTACCGGATGGAAGCGTTCCCGCAGCCGTGGTGCATCCACGAACAGGAGGGCGACGCGCCGCACACGCTGACGCTGCGCTTCCGGGTGCGCTCTGAAGTGGACGTAGACGCGGTGGAGCTGGCGCTGGAACACCCGCAGGACTGCGAGATCCGCTGGAACGACAAAGCCGTGCCGAACAAGACCGTGGGGCGGTACGTCGATCGCGACATCCTGCGCGTAAAGCTGGGACGGCTGCACGCGGGCGAAAACGAGCTGATCGTGTCGCTGCCGTTCAGCCGGAAGACCGACGTGGAAGCGATGATGCTGCTGGGCGATTTCGGCGTGCGGGTACAGGGCGACGAGGCGATTGTGACCGCGCCGGTACGCAGGCTGCATTTCGCCGACTGGGTAATGCAGGGCCTTCCGTTCTACGGCGGGAAGGTGACGTATCATATCGGCGTAGAAGGCCACGGAAAGCCGCTGAACGTCGCGCTGACGAAGTTCCGCGCGCCGGTCATCGCGGTCGATGTGGACGGAAAACGGCAGGGGTTGATCGCCATTTCGCCCTACAGCGTGACGACGGAAGCCCTCGCGCCGGGCCTGCATCAGCTCGACCTGACGGTATACGGCAACCGGTTCAACACCTTCGGCGCGGTGCATAACACCGACGAGGAGAAGGACGTATACTGCTCGCCGAACTTCTGGCGCACGCGCGGCGATACGTGGGCGTATGAATATCAGCTCAAGCGCACCGGCCCGCTCTGCGCTCCGGTGGTAGAGGAAGAAGAATAAAATGCAAACGTCCCCGCATTGCCGCGCAAAAAACGGCGATGCGGGGACGTTTCTATTATCTGTGAGCATCCCCCTCGCCTTGCAATCCGCGCCGCGCGGCGGTATACTGTCTTTCGGGCGGCAAAGCCGTCGTCATTTCTGAGCCGGCTTTTCCGTCATTTCTCCGAAGGGAACACAGCGCATGAATTTTACCCTGACAAGCGCCGCCAACGCGGGCGTGCTGATCGAATGCGGCGGCACGCGCCTGCTGCTCGACGGCATCCGCCGCGCGCCGTTCGCGCCGTTTCTGCCCACGCCGCCGCAGATTCTGGAGCAAATGCTCTCCGGCCCGGAAACCTCGCGCTGGCGCAGCGTCGATTTTCTGCTGTTTTCGCACCTGCACCCCGATCATTTTGACGAGGAGGCCGTGCGCGATTATCTCGCCGGCAACCGCGTGCGGGAAATTTTCGCCCCGGAATGGCCTTTCGCCGCGCAGGGCACGGCCAGGGCGAACGCCTTCGCGCTGGCCAACGGCGGCTGGCGCGATTTCGAAATTGCGCCGGGCATAATTCTGCGCGCCATCGGCACGGCGCATGCGGGCGAACAGTTCGCGTCCGTGCGCAATCACGCCTATCTGGTGGCGACGGACCAAGCGCGCATCCTGTTCGTAGGCGACGGCGATTACGTTCCGGAATGGTATCTGCCCGCGGGGCATGTCGACGCGCTGTTCGTCAATCCGCTGTTCCTCAACAGCCGCGCCATGCCCGAAATGGTACGCCAGCACGCCCCCAAAACCGTATACGTCTATCATCTTCCCGCGGCGGAAAACGACGATTTACAGGCCCGGTTCTACCGGCGTGTAGCCGCGCGCGGGGCGAAAAAGCTGCCGGAAGGGCTGGTAAAGCCGTTCGAGTCTCTCTGATGCGTTTGCAGCGCGATAAAAAACGGCTTGCCCCAAGCGCAGAGCACGCTCGGAAGCCGAAGATCCGCGACGGGTTTCTCTGAATTGATTCCCCTGATCCCTGTCCGCCGCCCGGCGCAGCCGCAGAAGCCGCGCCAGACGGCGGTCTTTTTGTTATTCGATTCGCTTCACGCTCGCGCCCAGCCCGGAAAGTGTCTCCTCCAGGCGCACGTATCCGCGGTCGATATGCCCGGCCGGATCCTCCACGCGGGTCACGCCGTCGGCCGTGAGCCCTGCGAGGAGCAGCGCAGCGCCGCTTCGCAGGTCGGGGCAGCGCACCTCGGCCCCCTGGAGGCGATAGCCTCCCTCGATCACGGCCACCCTGTCCTCCACCCGGATGCACGCGCCCATGCGCGTAAGCTCCGGCACATGCATGAAACGGTTCTCAAAAATCGTTTCAAGGAAAACCGACGTGCCCGGCGTCGTACAGGCGACGACCATCATCGGCGCCTGCATGTCGGTGGGGAATCCGGGGTAGCTTAAGGTACGAATCTCCATGGGCCATTTGGCCTTTCCGCGCACGCGCAGCCCGCCCGGAAACTCCGACACGGACGTTCCGGCCTCCTGCAGTTTGAACAGCAGCGCGCGCATCTGTTCAGGGCGCGTGCCGCGCAGGAGAATGCTCCCGCCTGCCGCCGCCACGGCGCAGCACAGCGTGCCCGCCTCGATCCGGTCGGGGATCGGCTGATGCGTCGCCCCGTGCAGCGCGTATACGCCGCGGATGGTCACGGTGCCGGTTCCGGCCCCCTGAATCTGCGCGCCCATCGCCGTCAGGCACTGCGCCAGGTCGACGACCTCCGGCTCCTTGGCCGCGTTTTCAATGCGCGTCACGCCGTCGGCGAGCGTAGCCGCCATCATGATGTTTTCCGTCGCGCCCACGCTGGGCAGGTCGAGATAGATCACCGCGCCGTGCAGCGCGCCGGAAAGCTCGATGAACCCCTGCCGCGTGGTGATCTGCGCGCCCAGCGCGCTCATGCCCTTCAAATGCAGGTCGATGGGCCGCTGGCCGATAGCGCAGCCGCCCGGCATCGTGATGCGCGCATAGCCCAGCCGCGCAAGCATCGGCCCCATAATCAGCGCCGAAGCGCGCGTAAAGCGCATCAGCCCCGCCGTATCGGGCGGCGAAAGCTGCGGCGCGGACAGCGCCATCGCCGCGCCCTCGCGCCGGACGTTCGCGCCGCAGGCCGCAACGAGATCGCACATCGCGCGCACGTCCGTCAGATCGGGCATCTCCGGCACGACCAGCTCGCCGGCCGTCAGCAGGGAGGCCGCGATGACCGGAAGCGCGGCGTTTTTCGCCGGATGAACGGTTGCCTCGCCCATCAGCGGCGCGCCGGATTCCACCTGAAAAATCGCCATTTTCTTCCCTCCTGTCCGCATCCTGTGCAAACAGTTTTTCCGCACGGGAAGCGAATATGACCGGGAATGAAAGGCGAAAATGCCAAACGGAAGCCGCGCGCGCAATAGAATCAGAAGCGTTTTTTCGGGCGGCAAAGCCGCGTGAAAAAATTCCGCCGCTGCCTTTCAAAAACGGCGCGGCGGAATTTTCTGGCAAACGGTTTATTCGATTTCGGTGCGAAGCGTAAACGAATCCGGAAGATGAAAAATTTCTTTTTTCAAAAACTGCGGATAAAAATATTCGTCCTTCAACCGCTCGAACGCCAGCCATTCGAACGAGTGCGCGCGCCCTTTCTCGCGCGCCGTGAACGATTCGCCGCGTGAAAGCAGGCCGGTTCCCGCAAGGTCCATCAGAAAATAGACGCACAGCTCATGATAGCGCAGCCGGTCGACGTCCTCAGTGAAGAACGCCTGGTTCAGCCACAGCGGCCGGACGATTCCCGGCGCAACGTCCAGCTCCTCCCGCACCTCCCGCAGGACGGCCTCTTCCGCCGTTTCGCCCAGCTTCACCCTGCCGCCCGGCAGATAAAAATAGGGCGAGCGGTCGTCGTGCATGGCGAGGATTTTCCCGTCCGCGATCATCACCGCGCAGACGCGAAAATTGAACTTGCCCCCGTCTGCGATAAAGGATAAATCCATTTGTTTTCCTTTCCTCTGTACATCCGGAAAAACAGCAGGCGGGCGCAGACGCGTCGTCCGCCGCGCCCGCCCTGCCGTCAGGTCAGTTCAGCCGGATCTCGGTTTTCGCGGCCAACCGCTCGATGAACGCATCCAGTTCCTCCGCCACGTCCTTCACGATCGACGCTGCGAACGCTTCATCCTTCTCCAGCGACGCGGCCATCGCTTTTTCCATTTTGCCGCGGCTGCGCGGCGAAAGCAGCGCGTTCTTCGGCAGCATTTTCCGCATCAGCGTGGGCAGGTTCACGCGCATTAGCAGCGACTCGACGGCCGGTTTCCCCAGCAGCGCCGCGACGATTCCAATCGCCGCGCCGGCAGCCATGCCCAACGGGCCTTCCGCCACCAGCGCAAGCCCCGCGCCGCCACACAGCGCCGCCATCACCGCGGCGACAGCCGCCCCGATAATCGCCTCCACCGTCGTCACCGCGTCGAAATCGAACCGGCTTCCCGCCGCCACCGCGCTTTCCGGGCGCAGCTCGGGCGGCGGCAGGCGCATCATTTCGCATGGGATCTGGCAGCGAATGCAGATTTCGTCCACGTCGCGCTGCAATTTCTCCTGCACGCCCGCAAGCCACTCCGCCACCGCGGCGGAAATCTGCTTCTGCGTCTCCTCGCGGCGCACAAGCGCCTGCGACTCCGCCTCGATGCGCCTGCGCATATCCTCCAGCGTCGCCAGTTCTCCGGAGCGCCACGCCTCGGCCGCCGGCGCGACGACCTCTTCGGTCATCAGCTTCGTCAAAAGCGCGGACAGCTTCTGCAGCAGCAGCGGCATGCTTTCGCGCGCCGCGCGCTCGACGGAATCGCTCTCGGTATATTCGTGAATCTCCGCGCGGAAGGCTTCAAGCAGTTCGTCGGTGCGTCCGGCGTAGGCCAGCCCGCGCGCAATGGAAAACTCCGGCTCGGGG
>SFFS01000080.1 GCA_004557805.1 Clostridiales bacterium
TCACTGATATCATGCCGATGCTGTGATTTCTCCATGATGACACCCTCTTCGTTGTGATAGTGCCATTATACCACTTAACTCGTGTAGACACAACCTAGGAGAGCGCGAGAACCCTTTCTTTTCTGCTGAAAAGAAAGGGTTCTCGCAAAAAAGCCAAAATCACACCCCCTCATCCGCGTCCCCTGGGCGGTTTGGGCGGTTTCGGACCCCTTGGCGGCCTTCCGGGGATGGGCGGCCGGTCGGGCGGAACGGCGCCGCGTCCGCCGGGCGCCATGGGCCGCGGCGCGCGGCCGATGCCGGAAACGGGACGGCCCGCGGCGGCGCGGCCGGCAGGGATACGGCCGGGATGCGGTCTGGGCGGGGGCGGCGGCGCAGACATGCGGCACGGGGCGGGAGGCGCGACGCGCGGACGGAAACCGCGCACGGCCGGACGGAACATCGCCCCGGCGATGAAGCGCAGACCGACGGCGGTGATCTCGACCGGGTGGAAGCCCAGCGAGAGCAGATAGTCCAGATCAATGCAGCCGAGCTCGGTGCGGCTCACCTGCGCGGCGCGCGCCGGATCCTCGGTGATGATCATGTTGTCAAAATCCTGGATATAATCGTAATAGCCGTAGCGGGTATCTCGCCGGAAAACGTATAATACATGGCTTCTCCCCTTCCTTAAAAAGGAAAATTTTGTTATAATACTGTCCGTTCAGTATAGCATGGCTGAAATTCCCAGTCAATAAAAGCGCCGCGAGGGTCGTCTTTTCTGTATCGGGGAGGCGATTCTGTTGAAAAAAGTGCTTTCAGTCGTGCTGATTCTGACGGCGTTTCTGATGAGCGCCGGGGTTGCGTATTCAACCGCGCAGGGCGCGGTTCAAAACATTCCCTTCGACGCGGGCTGCCTCGACGAGGCGCACGAGGACGGGGATTTTGCGCCAGAAACCGAAACCGGCGCGCTTACGCCGCAGCCCGGCCCGCAGATGCTCGATCCTTCGCGCGTGTTCCCGCTGCCTGCGGGGAGCGGCTATGCCTACGAGGACGGCTTTGGCGACGACCGTGATTTCGGCGGCGCGCGCACGCACGAGGGCGTGGATATTATCGTGAGCGAGGGCACGCCTGTGGTGAGCGTGTGCAACGGCACCGTGACAAAGAAGGGCTGGCTGACGCTGGGCGGCTGGCGCATCGGCGTGGAGGACGCGTTCGGCGTATACCACTATTACGCGCACCTTTCGGCCTACGCCGAGGGGATCGAAATCGGCGACGCGGTGCAGGCGGGCGACGTGCTGGGCTATGTGGGCAGCACGGGCTACGGCCCCGAGGGCACGAGCGATCAGATGATCCCGCATCTGCACTTCGGCGTATACGTAAACGACATTGCCGTGGACCCCTACCCCTATCTGCGGGCATGGGACACGGAACAAGGATAAGCGATGACGGAAATTGCAAAAGAATTCTGGGCGCAGTCGCTGACGATGCTGCCCCCGGACGAAACGGACGCTTTCCGCGCGGCGATGGAACAGGGCGCGCATGCGCGCGGCCTGCGGCTGCGGCCCGGCACGGCGATTGAAACCGTGCGCGCCGCGCTGCCCGGAGAATACGCGCCTATCCCCTGGGCGAGAGAGGCGTATTATATCGCGGCCGAATCCCGTGCGGGCGCGCATGCGCTGCATGCGGCGGGCGCGTATTATCTGCAGGAGCCGAGCGCCATGGCCGCCGTGGCGGCGCTGGACGTGCGGCCCGGGCTGCGCGTGCTCGACGTGTGCGCCGCGCCGGGCGGAAAATCGACGCAGATCGCGGGGCTTCTGGAGGGCCGCGGCGCGCTGGTGTGCAACGAAATCGTGCCCTCGCGCGCGAAAATCCTTTCGCAGAATATCGAGCGGATGGGCGTTGCAAACGCCGCCGTCACGAACGAGGCGCCGCCGAAGCTGGCCGCGCGCTTTCCGCAGCTGTTCAGCCGCGTGCTCGTGGACGCGCCCTGCTCCGGCGAGGGCATGTTCCGCCGCGACGAAACCGCGCGCGCAGAATGGCGGCCCGACAGCCCGGCAGGATGCGCCGCGCGGCAGCGGGAAGTGCTGGAAAGCGCGGCGGAGACGGTCGCTCCCGGCGGACTGCTCGTCTATTCCACCTGCACGTTCAATGAAACCGAAAACGAAGGAACCGTCCGCGCGTTCCTTGCCGCGCACGATGATTTTGCGGCGGAGGAATTCGCGCTGCCGGGCGTGGGCGCGTCGGAAAACGGCTGTCTGCGGCTTTGGCCGCACCGGCTGCGCGGCGAGGGACATTTTGTGGCGCGAATGCGCCGGAAGGGAACGGCCGAACCGGAACCCTGCGAGGAGGATTCCGCCGTGCAGCTGGCGGAGCTGCTGCCCGGATTTGACGCGCAAATCCCTGGAAAATTTGTGCGCGCGGGGAATATGCTCTGGGCGCGTCCGGCGGCGCTGCCCGAAATGCGCGGCGTGCGTGCGCTGCGCGAGGGGCTGTGCCTCGGCGAGACGCGCGGAAAGCTGTTCTTTCCCGATCATGCGCTGGCGCTGGCGCTGCCCGGCGAGACGGGCCCTGCCGCCGAACTGGACGCGGAGGGCGCGAAGGCCTATCTGCGCGGCGAGGCGCTGCCCGCGCCTGTGGGAACGCCGAAGGGCTGGCTGCGCGCGCGGTATCTCGGCATGGCGCTGGGCTGGGTCAAGTGCGCCGACGGACAGCTGAAAAACCATTTGCCCAAGGGCCTGCGGCGAAGCTATGAGGCTTAGGGCGTATCTGAATTTTTCAGATGCGCGCTGTGCACAGAAGAAACATACGGAGAAAAACGATGATTGAAAGAAAACCGGGAAGCCGGCGCTCCCTGCCGCCGCTTCCGCCCGTTGAAATCCTCGCGCCCGTCGGGGGCCGCGAGCAGCTGCTAGCGGCGGTACGCTGCGGCGCGGACGCGGTATATCTGGGCGCGAAGGGGTTTAACGCGCGCCGCAACGCCGAAAACTTTGCCGAGGATTCGCTCTGCGACACCGTCGCGTTCTGCCATGCGCGCGGCGTGCGCGTTCATGTGACGCTGAACACGCTGGTGATGGACGGCGAAGCGCAGGCGCTGGACGAGACGATTCTGTCCATCGCCGAGAGCGGCGCGGACGCGGTAATCGTGCAGGATCTGGCCGTGGCGCGGCGGGTGAGGGAGCTTTGCCCGGGGCTTGCGCTGCATGCCTCAACGCAGATGGCCATTCATAACGCGGCGGGCGTGCAGGAGGCCCAGGAGCTGGGCTTTTCGCGCGTGGTGCTGGCGCGCGAACTGTCGCTGGCGGAGATTCGCGCTATCCGCGCGCGGACGAGCGCGGAGCTGGAAGCGTTCGTTCACGGCGCGCTGTGCATGTGCGTCAGCGGCGCGTGCGAACTTTCGGCGATGCTCGGCGGCCGCAGCGGCAATCGCGGCCTGTGCGCGCAGCCGTGCCGGCTGAACTTCCGCGCGGGCGAGCGGGAATACGCGCTGTCGCTGAAGGATCTGTGCGCGTTCGACCATATCGCCGAAATGCGCGAGGCGGGCGTGTGTTCGCTGAAGATCGAGGGGCGCATGAAGCGCCCGGAATATGTCGCCGCAGCCGTGACGGCCTGCCGTCAGGCGGTAAACGGCGAACCCTACGATCTGGAAACGCTGCGCGACGCGTTTTCCCGCGGCGGCTTCACCGACGGCTATCTGACCGGGAAGCGCACGCTTTCCATGTTCGGCGTCCGTTCAAAGGACGATGTAAACGCTACGGCGCGTGCGAACGCGAAGCTCGCGCCGCTGTATCGCCGCGAAATGCAGCGCGTGCCCGTCGATATGCTGCTGACGCTGCGCGCAGACGACGCGCAGCTTTCCGTTTTCGACGGCGAAAACGCCGTCACGGTCTCCGGCGGCGCGCCGCAGGCCGCGCAGAACGCGCCCACCGACGAGCCGCGCGCCCGCAAGAGTCTGGAGAAAACCGGCGATACGCCGTTCCTGACGCGCGATGTGACCGTCGATTCCGACGGCACGTGGATGCTGCCCGCAGCGGCGCTGAACGCGATGCGCCGCGATGCGCTTGAAAAGCTGCTCGCTCTGCGCGAAAAGCCGCGGCCGCACGCCGTCCGCGCGGCGCAGGAAGCGGCGCTTGCGCCGCATAAAGCGACAGCAGCGCCCGAAACGCGCTTCCGCTTCGAAACGGCCGCGCAGCTGTGGCCGGGCGCGTTTGACGAAGCCGCGCGCGTCATCCTGCCCATGGAGGAAATCACCGGCGAAATGGCGGCGCGGCACGGCGAAAAGCTGATCGCCGAGCTGCCCGCGCTGATTTTCCCCGGCGACGAGGATGCGGCTGCAAAACGCCTGCTGGCGCTCAGGGCGCAGGGGCTGCGCGCGGCGCTGTGCGAAAACCTCGGCGCGGTGCGCATTGCGCGCGAGGCGGGGCTGGAGGTTCACGGCGGGGCGGCGCTGAATCTGCTCAACAGCGGCGCGCTGGAACGCGCCCGGGCGCTGGGCCTTTCCGACGCGACGGTTTCCTTCGAGCTTTCGATGAACGCCGTTCGCCGGCTCGCGGGCGCGCTTCCGCGCGGAATCGTCGCCTATGGCCGCCTGCCGCTGATGCGGATGCGCTGCTGCCCTGTGCAGGGCGAACGCGGCTGCGGCGCGTGCAGCGGCCGGAGCGAGCTGACCGACCGTATGGGCGTAAAGTTCCCCACGCTGTGCAGCCGCAGGCGCTATACGACGCTTTTGAACTCCGTGCCGCTGAACCTTTCGGACGAGCGGATCTGCGACGTTGATTTTATCACCCTGTATTTTACCGTCGAGCCCGCCGACGAGTGCCGCCGCGCCGCGCAGGATTTCGCCGCGCACGCCGCGCCCGCGGGAGAGAGGACGCGCGGATTGTATTACAGAACGCTTCTGTGAAACGGAAACGGGGCGGGAAACTTGTTCCCGCCCCATTTGGCATCATGCGCCGCCGCGGCGTTTTTTTATTTGCCTGCGACGGAGATTTCCCTCACCCATACGCTGGGACTGCCTACGCCGCCGGGGAATTTCAGATCGCTGCCCACGGCCACGACGTTTTTGAGCACCTCGAAGAAGTTGCCCGCCACCGTCACCTGCTCGACGGGCTGCGCTTTTTTGCCGTCTTCCACCAGATAGCCCTGCGCCAGCAGAGAGAAATCGCCGCTGACGGCGTTTGCGCCTGCGTGCAGGCCGCTCACGTCGGTGATGACGATGCCGCGGCCCATCTTCGCGCACAGCGCGTTGAGATCATCCTCGCCGGGCTGGAAATGGAAGTTCATCGGCGCGATCCCCATCGCCGGGGAAGCGTATCCCCCGCGCGCGGCGTTGCCGGTCGATTCGCAGCCCGCCTTTTTCGCGGTTTTGAGGTTATGCAGAAGCGTCGTCAGCGTGCCGTGCGAGATGACCTCCTTGCGGCGGGTGGCCACGCCTTCGCCGTCGAAAGGCCGGCTTGCGGCGCCGCCCTTCATCAGCGGATCGTCCACGAGCGTGACGCACTCGGCGGCGATTTTCTCGCCCTCGCGGCCCTTCAGCAGCGACAGCCCCTTTTGCGCAGCCTCCGCGCTGAACACGCCGGAGAACGTCGAGAGCAGCGACACCATGCACGTGTTGCGGAAAATCGCGGGCATCGCGCCGCTTGCGCACGGCGCGGCCGGCAGCATGAAAACGGCTTCCTCTACCGCTTCGCGGCAGATTTTCTCCGCGTCGAGCGCGGAAAGGCTGTTGGCGAAGGCGAATGAATCGCCCGTCGTGGCGCGGCTGCCGTCGCGCGCGACGACGCCCGCCATGCATACGCTCATATCCGCCGTGTGCGACAGATCCAGCCCGCGCGTGTTCATCAGGCGGATGGTCGTGCGCTCGGTCTCCACGCCGGTGCCCAGCGTGGTCTCGGTCACGTGCGGATCGATTTCGCGCGCTTCGCGCTCGATTTTCAGCGCCATTGCGATGCGCTCCTCGGGCGTGCCGGGATCGCCGGTGCAGTCGATCTGCTGATATTCGGGGCTGCCTGCGAAGATGAACTGCTCGTCCTCGTCGTCGATGAGCGCGGCGGAGGCGAGCGCGTTCTTCACCAGCATCGGGATGGCTTCTTCATCGAGCGCCTCGGTGAAAGAGGAGCCCATCCGGCCGTCTTTCAAAACGCGCAGCGAAACGCCGCCCGCGGTGTTTACGGAATAATCGTCGATCTGCCCCTTGCTGGCCAACGCGCGGAAGGATTCGTCCTCGGCAAAATACGCTTCGGCCTCGTCGGCTCCGGCTTCCTTGGCGGCGCGCAGCAGCGCGCGGAAAAATTCGTCTCTGGTCATCATGCGTCCCTCCCTCCGACGGTCATGCTGGAAATGCGGATATGCGGCTGGCCCACGTCGGTGGGTACGCTGCCGCTGAGCGATCCGCATATGCCCTGCGCGCGCGAACAGTCCTTGCCTACGCGGTCGATTTTCATCAGAACCTCGCCGCCGCGGCCGATCAGCGACGCGCCGCGCACCGGGTGCGCGATCTTGCCGTCTTTGACGAGATAGCCCTCGCTGACGGCGAAGTTGAATTCGCCCGTCGCCGGGTTGACGGAGCCGCCGCCCATTTTCGCGGCGTACAGGCCGTCGCCCATTGTGGCGATCATTTCGGCGCCGTCGTCGCTTCCGGCGGCGATATACGTGTTGCGCATGCGGCTGGTCGGCGCGAAGGTGTAATCCTGCCTGCGGCCGGAGCCGGTGGAGGGCATGCCCATGCGGAGCCCGCCGAGCTTGTCGATCATGTAGTTTTTGAGAATTCCGTTTTCAATGAGCACCAGCTTCGTCGTGGGCGCGCCCTCGTCGTCGATGTTTGTGGAGCCCCAGGAGAAGGGGATGGTGCCGTCGTCAATCGCGGTGACGATGGGGGAGGCGATCTGCTGACCGAGCTTCCCGCAGAATTCGCTCTGCCCGCGCGAGACGCTCGTGGCTTCAAGCGAATGGCCGCACGCCTCATGGAACACCACGCCGCCGAATCCGCCCGCCATCACTACGGGCATCACGCCCGCGGGACACATGGGCGCGTGCAGCATGGTCAGCGCCGTCTTCGCGGCGATTTTCGCATGCTCAGTCGCGTCGATTTTGCGTTCGAACAGCTCGAACCCGCGCATTGCGCCCGGGCCTTCGAAACCGGTCTGGTTTTCTTTGCCGTCGGATGCGACGGCCATCATGCCCAGACGGGTGCGGGTACGGCGGTCGTGAACGAACAGACCCTCGCTGTTGGCGATCCATACGCGCTGATCGACGTCGCTCCAGACGGCCTGCGCCTGCACGATCTCCGGGCTGACCTCGTGGATGACGCGGTTGCAGTCGCGCATGATGGCAAGCCGCTTCTGATGCTCGACGTCCGCGGGCAGGCGCTCGGCAGGCTGCATGTCGGCGAAGCGGCGCCGCGTCAGCGGCGCGACGGCCGCTTTTTCCGCGCACTGCGCGGCGGCGGCCACCTTCGCGGCGCAGTCGAGCAGGCCCGCGCGGCTGGTGTCGTTGGTGTAAGCGTACAGGCAGCGCGTGCCGCAGAAAAGCCGCACGCCCGCGCCGTGCTTGCGGCCGGAGGAGACGGTCTCCACTGTGTCGTTGCGCATGACGAGAGAATTGACGAGCGTATCCTCAAAGAAAATTTCCGAGAAGGTTCCGCCGGAGGAGAGCGCTTTTTCCAGCACCTCGGCGGCAATGAGTTTGTCCAGCATAAATTCTGTCCTTTCCTGCAAAAATCAGTCCCGGCTGCGGCGGTTTCCGCCCGCGATCAGCAGCAGGCGCACCAGCTGCAGAACAGCCTGCAGCGCGGCGGCAACATAGGTCAGCGCCGCCGCGCGCAGCACGCGCCCGGCGTCGTCCGTTTCGGCGGTGGTGAGATATCCGCCGCCTTCGAGCTGTTCCAGCGCCCGGCCGGAAGCGTCGAACTCAACCGGCAGCGTGACGAGATAGAACGCCACCACCAGCGTGAAAACGACGACGCCCGCCGTCACGAGCGGCTGCCAGCTCATGAAAAGCCCCAGCATGAAAAGCGGCACAGCCGCCCAGCTGCCCAGCTGCGCTATGGGCGCAACTTTGCTGCGGATGCGCAGCGGCCGGTAGCCCTCGGCCTCCTGCATGGCGTGGCCGCATTCGTGCGCCGCAACGCCCAGCGCCGCGATGGACGAGGAATCGTAGACCGTCTCGCTCAGGCGCAGCGTGTTGTCGCGCGGGTCGTAGTGGTCAGTGAGGCTGCCGCGCACGCGTTCGATGCGCACGTCGGAAAGCCCGCTGCGTTCGAGCAGATCGGCTGCCATCTGCGCCGCCGTCCAGCCCTGCTGCGACTGCACGCGCGAATACTTGCGGAACGTCGACTGCACGCGAAACTGCGCCCACAGCGCCAGCAGGAGCGCCGGAAGGACGAGCAGCATCGTGGGATCATAGAAACCGTAATACATCGAATCCCTCCATGGTTCAGCGTCGGTATGAGTTTATCATACCCGCTTTGCGGAAATTCGCAACGGAAACCCGGTCATTTGTCGCTTTTGCCGTCTGAAACGTCATGGAAAACGAAATCGCGCTGGATGAGAAAGCTGATGAAGAACAGCGCCACATCCACCGGGATTTTGATCAGGCTTTCTTTGCAGCCCGCCAGCGCAAGCAGCTGCACCAGTCCCGCGCCCACGCCGAGCTGGCATGCGGCCAGCAGGTAATAGCGCGCCACCGCGCCGCGCCCGCCCTGGCCGTGAAATACCGCCGTGCGGTTGAGCGTGTAATTGAGAAGGCTGGAGACGACGCGCGCCAGCGCGTAGGAAGCCGCGCCCGGGAGATGCGCCCCACCAAGCAGCAGCAGATACAGCCCGTAATCGACGACGAACGAAATCAGCGAGGAAAGCATGAATTTCAGGATCACGCCGTAAATGCGCGCCGAGTCGCGCAGCGTGTCGAAATGCGAGCCCTCGTTGTTGTTTTCGTAGATGGTGGCGATGGGCACCTCATACAGCCCCAGGTGCATTTCCTTCAGGCGCAGCAGCATTTCCATTTCGAACTCGTACCGTTCGCCCGGCAGGCGCAGCATGGCCGGAATGGCGGCGGCCGGAATGCCGCGCAGACCCGTCTGCGTGTCGGTGCATTTGCGGCCCGCCACGAAACGGTAGACCGCGCGCGTGATCCCGTTGCCCAGGCGCGAACGGAGCGGCACCTCGCCCTGGAACGCGCGCGCGCCGATCGCCAGATCGCCGGGATGCGCAAGCAGCGCGTCGCGCACGCGCACAATATCCTCCGGCGCGTGCTGGCCGTCCGCGTCGGCGGTTACGACGCCCGCGAGCGATTCGTAGCGGTTCAGCGCTTCGTTTAGGCCGGTTTTCAGCGCGCGGCCCTTGCCGAGATTGACCGCGTGGTGCACGACCGCGCAGCCGAGCGCCTCGGCCTCGTCGAACAGCGGCCGGTACTGCGCGCCGCCGCCGTCGTCGACGAGCAGCACGTCCAGCCCTTTTCCGCGCAGAGCGCGGCAAAGAGGCAGCATTTTCGCATCCGGCTTATAAGCCGGAATCAACACAACGACAGAACCCGTCATACAGAATAGGCTCCTTTTTTGCAAAATTCGCAAATATTCTTTTTTTCGCGCAAAAAGCGCGTTTTCCTGCTTTCCCTGCGGCGTAAAAGCGGGTATACTGAATCCATCCAACAGAAGGAAAGGACGTTTGCCAATGGCGAAAGAAATTCTCTGCTTCGGCGATTCCAACACCTGGGGCTGGCGGCCCGAAAACCGCGGCGGCGCGCCCGCGCGCTTCGACCGGGAAACGCGCTGGACGGCGCTGGTGCAAAGGGCGCTGGGGGAAGAATACCACATCGATGAAGAGGGCCTCAACGGCCGCACCACCGTGTTTGAGGACCCCACCTCGCCCGAACGCTGCGGCATCCGCTATATCGAAATGCTGATGTATACGCACGCGCCGGATCTGGTCGTTCTCATGCTCGGCACGAACGATATGAAGGAGCACCTGCACACTACCAACCACGCGATTGCGCGCGGCGTGCAGATGATTGCCAGCCGCATCCTGACGCTGGGGCAGGCGGGCGGCAAAACGCCGAAGGTGCTGGTCGTGTCTCCCATCCGCATCGCGGAGGGCGTGGGCGCGCGGCATCCGAGCTTCCCACCGGAAGCCGTGCGGCGCTCGGAAACGCTGGCGGACGAAATCCGCGCGGAGGTCGCCGCGCTGCCGGTGCGGTTCATCGACGGGAAAACCGTCGCGGAGCCGAGCGAGGAGGACCGGCTGCACCTCGACGCGCGGGGGCACGCGCAGTTCGCCGCAAGGCTGGAAAAAGAAATCCGGGAAATGCTGGGATAAAGGGGAGGAGCATATGACCTGTTCAGAAAAGGCGCACGAAATCCATAAACAGGGGTTCAACTGCGCGCAGGCGGTTTTCGCCGCTTTCGCGGAAAACTACGGCATTACGCGGGAGCAGGCGCTGAAGCTGTGCGCCTCGTTTGGCGGCGGTCTTGCCGGGAGCGGCGAATGCTGCGGCGCGGCGCTGGGGATGCTCATGGCGCTCGGAATGGCCGAGGGCTTCGCGCAGCCCGACATGGCGAAAAAGCAGGCGCACAACGCGCGCGTCCGCGAGGCGATGAAGCTGTTCGAGGAGCGCTTTGGCGCGGTGCGCTGCCCGGATCTGAAGGGCGGGCGCGTGCCCTGCGCGGAGATTGTGGAGGGCGCCGCGGAAATTGCCGCGCAGATGCTTTCTCACGGCTCTGCCGATTGATTTTACACAGGTTTTCCTGTATAATAAAGAATGAATGATCGAAAGGAGGCTCGCTTTTATGAAACTGATTAT
>SFFS01000081.1 GCA_004557805.1 Clostridiales bacterium
CGTTTTCGCCAAGGATCGCGTGGATCTCCCCTTTATGCACCTTCAGGTCGATCCCGTCGTTGGCTTTGAAAGAACCGAACATCTTCACGATGTCCCGCATTTCGACCGTCGTTTGGTTCCAGTCAATGCGCCCGTTCTCTTCCAAGCGAATGCCCTCCCTGTTCCCAATATTTGGTCGCGCGCATGCATCAAAAGAGCGCGAAGCATGCGCACGGGTCGTCAGGCCGCGGCCCTGCGCGGCGAAACAAAAAGCGCTCACTTTCAAAAATCCCTGCCCGGAAACCCGGGCAGGGATGCTTCACGGATTCGGATTAGTCGTCCAGCGTGTAGAAGTCCGGGCCATAGATCGCTTCGAAAGCTTCGGTGGTGCCGGGCACAACGATTTCGCCGGAGAGGATCTTCGCCTTGGCTTCTTCAACGGCAGCCTTAGCTTCTTCGCTCAGCAGGGTGTCGGTCGGGGCAATGCCCACGCCGCCGTCCGCCAGAGTGAAGAGATGATCGCCGCCCACGAGGGTGCCTTCCTTGGCGTCCTTGCAGAGGTTGAACACGGCGGTGTCAACAGCCTTCATGGCGCTGGTGAGCACGGCTTCGGGAGCGAGGTAGTTCTGGTCGGTGTCGACGCCGATGGCGAACTTGCCCTGTTCCTTCGCGGCTTCGATGACGCCGATGCCGGTGCCGCCCGCAGCCTGGTAAACGATGTCGGCGCCGTTAGCGAACATGGAGGTCGCAGCGGCCTTGCCGCCGGCGACGTCGCCGTAGCTGTTGGCGTTGTAGCTCTGGATTTCGCAATCCGGATTGGTGTCACGGACGCCGGCGTAGTAGCCGTAGCCGAACGTGTTCATCAGCGGGCTGACCATGCCGATAACCAGGCCGACGTTGTTGGTCTGGGTCATGGTGCCGGCGGCGACGCCCACGAGGTAGGAGCACTGCTCGGTGGCGAAGTTCATGCCGATCACGTTTTCGGCCACGGAGGCGTTATCGATGATGGCGTACATCTGATCGGGATGAAGAGCGGCCGCTTCGGCGAGCGCGTCGGCCATCATCCAGCCGTTGCAGATGATGAGGGTGTAGCCTTCGTCGTACAGAGTTTCCATATTGGCGGCATAGTCGGACTCAGTCACGGACTCCAGGAAGGAGACGTCGATGCCGAGTTCTTCTTTCGCGCGCTGCAGACCGGCCCACGCCAGGTCGTTGAAGCTCTGATCGCCGATGCCGCCGGTGTCGGTAACCAGCGCGACGCGGACGATCTCGTCCGCGTTGGCGGACATGGCCAGGCTCATCAGCATGAGGGCAGCCAGGAGAACGCTCAGGAACTTTTTCATGGAAATCCTCCTCAAATAAAATTGATTCGATACCATAGAATAGAATAACGCATTTCCGCCATAAATGCAAGTATTTTTGCATAATATCTGCGGAATGTAATCTTATTTTAACAAACTATCTTTTTGAAAACAGGATCATTGTTCGTCTTTTATAAGCATTTCCCAAACCAGCGCGTGCCGCAATCCGCAGTCGCGCACGATCATGCCGGGAACGCTGCAAAAATCCGCCGCTTCCGCAGCGATGCACGCCCCGCCGAGAATCACGTCCTCGCGCCCCGCCTGCATGCCGGGCAGCTTTGCGCGCTCAGCGGCGGACATGCCCGCATACAACGCAAGCTGCCGTTCCGCTTCTTCGCGCGAAACAAACGCGTCGCGAATCTTTTCCGGATCATACGGCGCAAGCGCCTTCATCACAGCCGCCATCGTCGTAGCCGTTCCGCCGGTCGCAATCATCCGCGTATGCGCGGGAACCTCTGGCGCGCGCGCCGCAATTTCTTTCCTTATATAGGCGCGCGCCTGCGCGATCCGCTCCGCCGTCGCGCCGCCCGCAAAAAACCTCTCCGTCACGTTCACCGCGCCTACGGGGATGCTCGTGCGCGCCTGCGGCACGCCGCCGCTTCCAAGCGCCAGCTCGGTGCTTCCGCCTCCGCTGTCCATCACGAGGCACTCCCCCGCATCCCCGGCGCACGCCGCCGCAAAGCAGAGCCGCGCCTCCTCCTCGCCGGGCAGCACGCGGCATTCCAGCCCGCAGCGCTCGCGCGCCATGCGCGCAAACTCGCGCGAATTCTCCGCCTCGCGCAGCGCCATCGTGCCCACGCATGCAATCTGCTCCGCGCCTGCACGGCGCGCCGCCTGCGCAAACTCCGCGACAGCCGCGGCCGTGCGCTCCATCGCCGCCTGCGAAAGCCGGCCCGTTTCCCGCAACCCCTCGCCCAGACGCGTCATGGCGTTTCGCGCAAGGATCGGGCGCACGCCGCTTTCCGTTCGTTCTCCCACGTACAGCTTCACCGAACCGGAGCCCACGTCGATCGCCGCCGCGCGCTTCATGCCTTCGCTTCTGCGGAGAGCCGCTGCGCAAGCGCCAGCAGCGCGTCCCGCGCGGCAAAGCCGTTGCTCGTAATCATCGCCTCATCGGGCTTCATCGCGACCTTCGCGCTCTGCGCATAGAACCGGCTGCGCAGGAACACTTCCGCCGTGTCGCGCCCCACGTACAGCGCGCACAGCCCGTTTGTTCCGTGCACGGCGCGGAAATCTTCCGCCAGCGCCTTGAGCCATTCGGGCGAAGGCTCGCCCTCGCCGCGGGTGAAAAGCGTGCCGTCCTGCTTCATGCTCCAGCTGGGGCACGTCACCTTGTGCCAGCCCTTTTTCTCATAGTCGACGGCCGTGAAGCTGCCGTCGAACAGGTTCGGCGAAAGCAGCAGCGCCTCGTCTCCCTCGCGCGGCGCAAGGGCCAGCCGGGCCGCGGTGCCGGAGAAAAAGCGCCATGCGCTTTTTTTATCCGCATACTGATACCCGAACGTCATTTCGCAGAGTTCCACAGCGCGGCTGTCATACGTGCCGGCGACCGCATGGCAGCAAAGCGGCTTGGAAATCCGCTCCGCGTCGGCGGGGCTGACGTGCACGGGCAGCGAATCCTTCGCAAACATTTCCGACCGCGCGGCGTATTCGGCGTTCTCCAGCGGCGCGGCGACGCCCCGCAGCGCGTTCGCCTCCGCGACAGCCGCGGCATAGCGCTTCTCCTCGCGCTTGGCCACGAACAGATACACGCCGAATCCCAGCACCGACGCAGCCGCGCCCGCCGCCGCGTTGCCCTTAAAGAGCAGCACCAGCGCCGGGATATACAGAATCAGGCAGGAAAACATCAAAAGCCGCGCGCGATCCCGGCGCGCGTTCAGGTCCTTGAGCAACTGTTCCATAAATTCCACCCGCAATCCTTTCGCCTTGTTCAATGGGTTTCCGTCCGCGCGTCAAGCCTTGCCCGCCACAGCGCGCACATTTCTTCCGCGCCCAGCGCGGAAAGTTCTTCGAGAAACGCGTTCCAGTGCGCGTCGTCCAGAGGCGTGATGCCCATGGCGAAGTTTGCGATGGCCGTATCGACGCACGGCCCCAGCTGCGCCTGCAGCTCGGCGATGCGCGCCTCGCTCTGCGCGTCCACCGCGTGCGTCGGCGGCAGCGCGGCCCGGAAGTATTCGCGCACGCTGTCCGTCTGACGGCGCACATAGTTATCGACGGCGATTTCGCCGTTCCGCTCGAACGCGGCAGGCTCCAGTCCGGGCGTCAGCCCGTCGCCCGCCATAACGCTCGCCGCCATCAGCGCGGCCAGGCCGGTATAGTCGCTCACATTCCATTTCCAGGTTCCGTCCGGCTGGAGCGTATACTCCGTGCCCTCGCGCCCGGCGAACGCCAGGCGGCCGCCCTCTTCGGTGTAGAGGAAATCGACGAACTTCAACGCTGCGGCGATATCCCCGCACGCGCTCGTTACCGCAAACGTTCCGCGCGAAACGGCGGGCACCAGTTCGCGCAGCGCGCGTTCGCCGTCGTGTTCCAGCACAATCGCCTCGTAGCTCGTCGTATCGGCGGAACGCAGCTGCATAAACGGCGCAAGCGATACGAGCGAGCCGACCGTCTGCGGGGTTTTTTCATCCGTAAGGGAAGCCGAAGTCTCCCGCGCGGCGGGCGTGGTGCGGAACGCGTCGCTGTTGATCAGCCCCTCGTCCAGCGCCGCCTTCAGCCACTCGACAAATTCGCGGTATTCCGGCGCGAACGGCGCATAGCGCACGGTTCCCGCTTCGTCGGTGCAGAGGTTATAATCGTCCGCCACAAGGCCGAACGCGTGCAGCAGGAACTTCGCCTCCCACGGGCCGCACAGGCTCAGCGGCGTTTCGTCGCGCTTGCCGTTGCCGTTCGGGTCGCCGTCGCGGATGGCGCGCAGCGCCTCCGTATATTCCTCTATATCGTTCGGCTGGGAAAGCTCCAGCTTTTCCATGAACGACGCGTTGATCCACAGGCAGCATTCGCGCTCCGCGCCGCTGAGCGCGGGCAGCGACGCAATGCGCCCGTCCGCCAGCCGCACGGCGTCGAGCCATTCCGGACGCGCCTGAAAAATCTTCCACAGGTTGGGCGCGTATTCCTCCAGATACGGCGCGAGATCGACGAGCACGCCCGCGTCGAGCAGTTCTTTTTCTTCCAGCGTGGAAAGCCGCGCCTTAAAAAGAATCTCCGGCAGTTCGCCCTCTCCCGCGAGCCATTTCGCCTTCTCGGCGTTCCATTCCGCTTCGTCGGAATACGCCCGCGCTTCGACGGAAACGCGCGTCGCCTCCCGCATCGAATCCCAGAAGGAATTGCCCTCCCAGACGATGCTCTCGCTCGTTTCCAGCCCCGCAAGCGTCATCGCGTCCGCATGCGCAGAGCCGCAGCCCAGCAGCAGCGCAAGCGTCAGCAGCAGAGCGAATGTTTTTTTCACGTCCATTTCCCTCCTCTTTCCATTAAAAATAAGTATACCATGCCGCGCCGCGCGGAGCAACTTGCAATTCCGCCGGAATTTCGCTATGATATTGCGCGAAACGGAGGAAACATCATGGACGATATGTTTACGCGCACGCGCGCGCTCATCGGCGACGTGGCGCTTGAGATCCTGCGCGGCAGCCGCGTGGCCGTGTTCGGCGTGGGCGGCGTGGGCGGCCACTGCGTCGAAGCGCTGGTGCGCTCGGGCGTGGGCCATCTGCTGCTCGTCGACGGCGACGAGGTCGTCGAATCGAACCTGAACCGGCAGGCGGTAGCCTACCGCAGCACGCTCGGCCGCCCCAAGGCGGAGGCCATGCGCGAGCGGATGCTGGATATTAACCCGGACGCCGATATTACGGCGCTGCGCGCCTTTTATCTGCCCGGAGACGAGCACGGTATCTGGAACCGTCCGCTCGACCTGGTGGTGGACGCAATCGACACCGTGGCCGCAAAGGCCGACCTCGCCCTGCAGGCGCAGAAGCGCGGCGTGAAAATCGTCAGCTGCATGGGCGCGGGCAACAAGCGCAATCCGTTCCTGTTCGAAGCGGCGGACATCTCCGAGACGAGCGTCTGCCCCCTGTGCCGCGCAATGCGCAAGGCCTGCCGCGATCGGGGCGTGGAGCATCTTCGCGTCATTTACTCCAAGGAGCCACGCGCTTCCCGCGGCGTAGAAGGCGACGGCCGCAACGGCCGCCCCGCGCCCGCAAGCCTTATGTCCGTTACGGCCACCGCCGGCCTTCTGCTCGCCTCGGAGGCGATTCGTCTGCTGACGGAGCAGGCGCAGTAAAAGTCCGCGGCGCAGCCGCTGGCAGAATACAAAAACAGCAAAAAACAGCCGCAGAGCGAATTCCGCTTTGCGGCTGTTCGGCGCGTGGGCTCTGAAAATCAGAGCGCGCCTTCCAGATCGGCCGGCGCCTCTCCGAACGTCCGGCGTCCGGAGAGGCGTTTATGTTCCTGCCTTCGTTTATATGTTTTCCGTATTTGCAAGCGCCTTTTCCCTGTCGGCCGCGCGCAGAACGGCCGCGATCGGCTCATTCGCCGCAAAGCGGCCGTAGAGCCGCAGCGCGCATTCGCTGATAAAATCGCCCGCATCCAGCCCGGAAAACGTGCGCAGCGCTCCGGCGGCGTTTCCTTCCGTCTGCTCCGCGCCCTGTTCGGCCAGATACTGCCGCAGCGCCGCCGCAATGCCCAGGCACAGATAAACGGGCTTCCCGCCCTGTTCCTCCACGCTGCGCGCCGCGCCGACAAGCCGGTCGTTTGCCGCCAGCTTGCGCGGAACGTCCGCGCCCACGCGCGCGCACGTATCGTCGAGGCCGGGGTTCTGAAAACGGTAGAGCAGATTCACGGCGTGCTCGTGCAGCTTCACCGGCGACGCGCCGTATTTTTTTGAAAGCGCGGTAGCGCTTTCCAGAATCGCTCCGTTTACCAGCAGCCGGATTTCCGGCACGGCAATCGCGTCGCGGATCAGCGCGATGTTCAGATATTCTCCCAGATACGCCGTCACCGCGTGCGCCATGTTGTGGTTGTACAGTTTGCGCTCCACATAGTAGCGGAACGGCGAATGCGGCACGAGATTCCGCACCGGCGGAATCGGCCCCTTGAACGCGCTGCTGTCCACCGGCAGAAAGAAATACGGCTCCGTGCAGATGCGCAGCGGGTGGTCGCCCTTCATTTCCGGCGTCTGCGCCGGCACCATGCGCCCCACCGACGTTTCCACAAGACCGATCTGCTCCATTTCTTCAGCGGTAAGGTATTGCCGCAGCAGCCCCTCGAGATACGCGTCCGCATCCATCAGGTTTTCGCAGATAAGAATATCCAGCGGCCCGCGCCCGGCAGCAAGACGCGCCTTCACGCCCGCCGCAAGGTTCGGCGCAATGAACCGCAGCGCCTTCGCTCCCACCGACGTGCAGAGGAATTCGCACTCCGCAATCGCCCGCGCCGCGGCGTCCGCGTCGTTTCCATTCACGGCGCTGATGTTTTCCACCCAGGTTTCCTCGCTCGTCACGCCGTCCGACGTGCACACGGGATAGCGCCCCAGCGCGTTGATCGCGTCGATCACATCCTCCGCAACGTCGATAAACGTCACATGATATCCGGAATGCGCCAGCAGCGCGCCGATAAACCCTCGCCCGATATTCCCCGCCCCGTACATGACAGCCGTTTTCATTCGCCTGATTCTTCCTCTGCGCATTATTCGATTCATTATATCATACGGGCGCTGAAAGCGCCAATCGATATTGACGCTGCTTTTTCGGTTATGATATAATCTTTACAAACCCAACAGGGAGTGAGAGAACGTATGAAATACATTCTGGGCGTCGATCTGGGCACGAGCAGCACGAAAACCGTGCTTTTCGATCAGAGCGGCCGTCAGGTCTGCGAAGCGACGCGCGCCTATCCGCTCTATCAGCCGCACAACGGCTGGGCCGAGCAGGATCCGGAGGACTGGTACCGCGCGGGAATTGAAACCATTCGCGAGGTAATGGAACGCTCCGGCGTATCACCGGAGGACGTGACGGGCCTCGGCATTTCCGGGCAGATGCACGGGCTTGTGCTTCTCGACGAAGCGGGTTCCGTGCTGCGCCGCTCGATCATCTGGATGGATCAGCGCACGGCGGCCGAATGCGAGGAGATTACGCAGCGCGTGGGCGCGAAGCGCCTCATCGACATCACCTGCAACCCGGCGCTGACGGGCTTCACGGCCTGCAAGATTCTCTGGGTGCGCAGGCACGAGCCGGAGCTTTTCGCGCGCTGCCGGCACATTCTGCTGCCGAAGGATTATCTGCGTTACCGGCTAACGGGCGTTTTCGCCACGGAGGTTTCCGACGCGAGCGGCATGCAGCTGCTCGACGTTCCGAACCGCCGCTGGTCGCAGGAGGTTCTCGACGCGCTCGACATCGACGAAGCGATGTTGCCGAAGGTCTTTGAATCGCCCGACGTCACCGGGTATATTACCGCGGAAGTGGCAAAGCTGACCGGCCTTTCGACGCGCACGGCCGTCGTAGGCGGCGCGGGCGATAACGCGGCCGCCGCCGTCGGCACCGGCGTGGTACGCGATGGGCGGGCGTTTACCACCATCGGCACCTCGGGCGTAGTGTTCGCGCACACCGACCGCATGGCGCTCGACGCGCAGGGCCGCGTGCACACGTTCTGCTGCGCCGTACCGGGCGCGTGGCACGTGATGGGCGTTGTGCAGGCCGCCGGGCTTTCGCTGCAATGGCTCCGCAACAACTTCTATCCCGACGACGCGCATTACGCGCTCATCAATCGCGACGTCGCCGGCACGCCCATCGGCGCGGACCGGCTGATCTATCTGCCCTATCTCATGGGCGAACGCACGCCGCATCTGGACGCCGACTGCCGCGGCAGCTTCGTCGGCCTGACGGCGCGCCACACCCGCAAGGAAATGGCCCGCGCGGTGATGGAAGGCGTAACCTGCGCGCTGAACGACTGCATGAACGTGCTGCGCGGCATGGGCGTATCCCCCGCGCAGATGGTAGCCTGCGGCGGCGGCGCAAAAAGCCCGCTGTGGCGGCAGATGCTGGCCGACATGTACGGCTGCCCCGTCTGCACGGCGGCAAAAGAAAACAGCGCCGCGCTGGGCGCCGCAATCCTCGCGGCCGTCGGCACGGGGCTGTATCCGTCGGTGCCGGAAGCGTGCGACGCGATTCTCTCCTATGGCGAACCGCTCGCGCCGGATGCGGCGCGCACGGAGGCTTACGGGCGCGTTTATCGCGTCTACACCATGCTCTACCCCGCGCTGAAGGACGTATTCCGGGAACTGAAGACTATCTGAAAAGCCTCGCGGCGGGAAAACTCGTTTCCCCGCCGCGCTTTTCAGGCAATACCGTATCATTCGCGCAAAGGATACGGTATTGCCTTTATTTCATCTTTGAAAGCAGTACCATCAGAACGCCTTCGCCCACGCTGACGCGCGCGTCGCCGCGCCATTCGTTGCTCACGCCGATGGGAAACGCGTTCGTCAGCGTCGCGCCGGCAAGCGGATATTTCACGCCCTCCGCCGTCACGTTCCGGCACGTGTCCGACAGCGCGAGCAGCGTAAGCGAATAGCCCGGCCTTTCCGGAATCACGACCGACGCATTGCTGAAAAGCTGCGCGCGGTTGTCCTCATCGATGATTTCAACGGCTGCGCCGTTTTTTACGGCGAACGCCGCCGCCTGCAGATTGCCCAGCAGATGATCGAGCCTGCCGCCGAACGCGCAATAGAGCGCGATGCGCTTCCACCCCTCGTCGACGGCGCAGCGAACGGCCGCCATGGTGTCGGTGTCGTCCTTTTCGGCGGGCAGTTCGAGCCGCGGCACGCCGTCCGGGATTTTCCCCTGATAAGAGTCGAAATCGCCCACGAGCAGATCAGGCTTCACTTTGCAGCGCTGCGCGTAGGCCAGCCCCTGATCGCAGGCGATGACGAACGCCGCTTTTTCAATATTTTCCAGCGGCGAGAACGCGCCGCCCGAGATAATCGCGCAGAAATCTTCCATAATTCCTCCCGGTCTTTTCCGTCGGTTTTCTTTATACCGCTTTTTGCGCCGCAAAACAAGTCCGTTTTTTCGGCGCGTTTGCAAAAAAGCCCTCCGCGCGGTTTTCCCGTGCGGAGAGCGGAGCGTTCCGTTTTCGTGCGCGTTTACAGCGCCGCTTCGTCCTCTTCCGGCTGCGGCAGATGCTCGCAGACCATCAGCAGCGCGTCCTCCTGGTTGTCCTCGTAGTAGCGCTTGCGGTAGCCCACGTCGATGAACCCCACCTTGCGGTACAAGCTCTGTGCGCGCAGGTTGCTGCGGCGCACCTCCAGATCCATCCACAGGCAGCCCTCGTTCGCCGCGGCCTGCATCAGCGCGCGCGTAATCTTTTCGCCGTAGCCGTTGCCGCGCATATCCTCGCGCACGGCGATGTTGGTGATGTGCGCCTCGTCGATCACAAGCCACGTGCCCGCGAACGCGATAATCTCTCCATTCTTTTCCGCCACGAGATAGCGCGCGCATTTGTTCTCCGTCACCTCGCGCTCGAACGACTCGCGCGACCACGGCATGGCGAACGTCGCCTCTTCAATGGCGTGCACGCCGTCCACGTCGGCCAGCGTCATCGGCCGGACGACAGGTTCACTCGGCATGTCCCTGTGCCTCCCGCGCTTCGCGCTCCCGCTCTGCCTGCGGCTTGCGCAGATAATACGGCGCCACTTCGCGCCAGCCGACGGCCGTCTCGGGGCGTTCGCACGCGATCAGCGCGGCGTTAGCCGCCCGAAGATTCATATCGCTCTCCTGCGCGAACACAGCGCGCTCGCCCATCGCCTGTGCAATCGCCTCGCGGTGCGCCTGCGCTCCGTCGCCGAGGAAGCAGCAGGCCGCCTCGTCGGGCAGCGCTTCCAAAAACTCGTCCAGCTTCATCGCGCCGTCGGGCAAAATCTTCTCGCCGTCCCAATAGGCCGCGGCGTACACCTGACCGGCGCGCGCGTCCTGCATCGGGCAGATCACGCCTTCAAAGCCGCCCGCGCCGCGCGCGATCGCCTCCAGCGCGTTCACCGGCACGCAGGGCTTCTCCAGCGCATGGCACAGCGCCTTGGCCGTTTCCACGCCGATGCGCACGCCCGTAAACGACCCCGGCCCGACCGTCACGGCCAGCGCGTCGAGCTGCGAAGGTTCGGTCCCCTGCGCCTGCAGCGCCGCGTCGATCATCGGCATCAGCCGCTCGGAATGCGTATGTCCCGTGCGCTGAAAGCACTCGTATACGATTTTGCCTTCGCACGCAATCGCTACGCTCAGGGACGGCCCTGTGGAATCAATCGCCAGCAGCGTCATAAATCTACCT
>SFFS01000082.1 GCA_004557805.1 Clostridiales bacterium
CCGAACACGAACATCAGCTTGATGTCGAACAGGCGGTTGTTCACCACGAACGCGCCGATGACGCAGCAGATGAACACGATGGGCATCAGCACGCGCTGATCCACCTGTAACACTTTGACGGTGAGCTTGGCCATATTGTTGGCCAGCAGGATCATGACGAAGGACGCGAAGATCATGCTGACGACGACCAGATACAGGAACTCGGGCGTTTCGCTCATCAGCAGCGGGCCGGGACGGTAGCCGTGCATCCAGAAAGCCGCCAGCAGCACCGCTGCGGGCGCGCTGCCCGGAATGGCCAGCGACAGCACCGGGATGATCGCGCCGCCGACTGCGGCGTTGTTGCCCGCTTCGGAGGAGACCACGCCGTCGATTTCACCGCGGCCCCACAGGTTCGATTTGGAAACCTTCTTTTCGCTCCAATAGCTCAGCCAGCCGCCGGTATCCTCGCCTACGCCGGGGATCGCGCCCATCGTCATGCCGAGGATGGAGGAGCGGAGAATGTTGAGCTTGTTGCGCTTGAGGATGGAATAGGCTTCCTTGCGGTTGAATTTTTCCATTTTCAGCAGCGTCCTGTCGGATGCGCTGAACGCGTTGACGATTTCCGGGAAGCCGAACAGACCGATCATGACCGGCAGCAGGGAGATGCCCGCCGTCAGGTTCATGTTGCCGAAGCAGAAGCGCGCGAACGAATGCACCGTGTCGCGGCCCACCATGGCCACCAGCAGGCCCACGAAGCCGGAGATCCAGCCCTTGACGGGACGGCCGCCGGAGGTGAGGTTGCCGCAGATGACGATACCGAACACGCACAGCAGGAACATCTCGTGGCTCTGGAACTTCAGCGCGAACTTCGAGATGATCGGCGTGAGCACGGCCACGCACAGCGTGCCGAACAGCGTGCCGAGGAACGAGGCGTGGTTCGCCACGAAGATGGCCAGCGCGCCCTTGCCCTGCTTGGCGAGCGGATAGCCGTCCAGCGCCGTAGCGGCGGAGGCCGGCGTGCCGGGAATGTTGAGCAGAATGGCCGACTGGCAGCCGCCCGAGATTGCGCCGATATATACGCCGATCAGCGAAAGCACGGCCAGGCCGCCGTCGAAGGAGTAAGTCAGGCCGGTCAGAAGCGCTACGGCCATCGTTGCGGTCAGGCCGGGCAGCATGCCGAAGATAAGACCCATCAGAACCGAAATGAAAAGCGCCAGGACGCCCTGCCAGGTGAACACCACGGCCAGCGCGTCAACTACATAACCGAAAAACTGCGACATTTTGCTCCTCCTCCTTACGGCATCGGTACGGAGAACGCGTACTGGAACAGGAGCACGATCCCCACGACGGCGCAGAGCGCGATGATAACCATCTTCACGGCCGTCTTGACTTTTCCGTCAATGTGCGTATACAGAAGCGTCGCCAGCAGCACGATGAACGATGCAACGCCGAACGACAGCTTGCCCAGCAGCACATATACGTACACCGCGAAGATCGCCAGGCCGCCGACGGCCTTCCAGAACGTGCGGCTCTGCATCGTCGCTTTGAACGATGCGGCGATCTGACGGCAATGCTTGCCCACGCCGCCGTATTTGAGCGACTTGACCAGCAGCGATACGGCCATCACGAGCAGGAAGAGCGCGAAGATCGTCGGCATGAAGCCGGTCGATTCATAGAACGTCGAAACGATGCGGCGCGCCAGCTGCTGATGATAGTACTTCTGGCAGGTTACGATCAGCGCGATGCACACGCCGATCAGAATCAATGAGGTGAGGAAGTCCAGATGCGCCTGTCTGCTTTCATCGACGGTCAGACCGAACGCATTTTCCTCCTGTTCCGGGGCGATTTCGTTTTCATTGAAGCCCTGTTTCTTCTCCTTTTCAGGCAATGAAAACCCCACCTTTCTTTCTTAGTGAAACCATTATCTATGATGGGATTTTGTTTGTCCAGCTTACAAAATACATATTGTCACGCCTTGAACACCGGCGCTAAGCGCGCGTTAAATATGGCCGCAATGCGGCCAGGATTTTATATACTCGCGTAAATTTTCCGCAAAGAAAAAACGGCCGTGATTTAACACAGCCGTCCGGAATTTATGGGCTTCAGAACGCCGACATGATCAGCACCGCGATGATGATGACCGGGAGCATATACGTCATATAAGGCCGCCACCAGCCGGGCACTTTCAGGCCCTTGCCCTCGTTCGCCTCGGCGGTGTAATTTTTCCAGCCCCAGCCGTAGCGCGTCACGCAGAAAAGCACGTAAAACAGGCTGCCCAGAGGCAGAAGCAGATTGGAGACGATATAGTCTTCCAGATCCATAAAGCCCTTGCCGAACACGGTTACGCCGCTCCAGGCGTTCAGGCTCAGGATGCACGGCAGCGACAGCACCGTCATCAGCACGATGTTGACGAGCGCGACCTGCCTGCGCGAGAGCTTCGTCAGCTCCAGCCAGAAGGACATGATGTTTTCAAACACCGCGATGACCGTCGAGAGCGCCGCGAAGATCATGAACAGGAAGAACAGCGTGCCGACGATGCGGCCGCCCGGCATGGCGTTGAAAATGGCGGACAGCGTGGTGAACAGGAAACCCGCGCCTACCGAGCCCGCGTCGGCGGTTACGCCGTTATTATAGGTGAAGCAGGCGGGGAAGATGATCAGGCCGCTCATCAGCGCCACGAACGTATCGAGGCAGATGATCGTGATCGATTCGCCCATGAGCCGGCGATTCTTGTCGATGTAGCTGCCGAAGATGGCGATTGCGCCGATGCCGAGACTCAGCGTGAAGAACGACTGGCCCATCGCCGCAGAGATCACCGTCCAGATCCCGGCTTCTCTGATGTGCTTCATCGACGGCACCAGATAGAACTTCAGCCCCTCCGCCGCGTTCGGAAGCGTGCAGGAATAGACCGCCAGCCCCACCATCAGCACGAAGAGCAGCACCATCATCACCTTCGTGATCTTCTCCACGCCGTTTTGCAGGCCGAGCGAGCAGACGCCGAAGCAGATCAGGATGACGGCGGTCGAGGCGACGATCATCAGCGGCGTGTTGACGACCATCGAGCCGAAAACGCCGCCCAGCGCTTCCGCGCCGGAAATCCCTTCCATCGCGCCGGTCAGATATTTGAGAAAATACAGAGCCATCCAGCCGGAGATGGTCGTGTAGAACATCATCAGCAGATAGTTGCCGGCGATGCCGAGATATTTCATGAAATGCCACTTCTGTCCCGGCCGTTCGAGCACGTTGAACGAAGAGGCAATGCTGCGCTGGCTTCCGCGGCCTACGGCCAACTCCGCCGTCATTACAGGCAGCCCGAGCAGCACCAGAAACGCGATGTAGATCAATACGAACGCCGCGCCGCCGTATGCGCCCGTGATGATCGGGAAGCGGTAGACGTTGCCAAGCCCGATGGCGCAGCCAGCGGAGATGAGGATGAACCCAATTCTGGATGCAAACTTTTCACGTTCCTTCAAAAAAATCCCCCCATGTAAAAACCGTTTTCGGTATTTCCTATAATAGACCATAAAAAGGAAACAAAATCAAGCGTAAAATTGCAGGTTTTTCGAATTTTTTTGCATTTTTTCAAAAAAACACAGGCGATAAAAAACGCGCGGAAGATTCGCTTCCGCGCGCTTGGGACGATCGCTTGCAGGGTTACAGCACGCCCAGATGCTCCAGCAGAATTTTTACGCCCAGCAGGCACAGGATTACGCCGCCGGCAATTTCCGCGCGCTTTTTATAGCGCAGGCCGAACACGCTGCCCACCTTCACGCCTGCGGCGCTGAGCAGGAACGTCGTTGCGCCGATGGTCAGCGCGGCGGGGACGATATGAACCGACAGGAACGCGAACGTGATGCCAACAGCCAGCGCGTCGATGCTGGTTGCAACGGCCATCAGCAGCATCGTTTTGAAGGCGAGAGACGCGTTGGCTTCTTCGGCTTCTTCTTTCGAGAGCGCTTCGCGGATCATGTTCGCGCCGATGAGCACGAGCAGAACGAACGCGATCCAATGATCAATGGCGGTGATGTACTGTTCAAAACGGCTTCCGAGCAGATAGCCGAGCGACGGCATCAGCGCCTGAAACCCGCCGAACCATGCGCCCACGATGCACATGTGCCTGAGGCTGACCTTTTTCAGCGCAAGTCCCTTGCAGACGGAAACGGCGAACGCGTCCATTGAAAGGCCGACGGCCAGCAAAAGCAGCGAAATAATGTCCATTGAGATCCCTCTTTGCCGTTTTTTCGTAAGGAGAAACTTTGTTACTGTACCATGCCCGGCGCGGCTTGTCAACAGCGGAACGATTTATTATAATGGGAAAATCAGAAGATATGAGGTGAAACATGGTTTCGATCGAGACAATCCGCCGCACGAACGCGCGGGCGACGCGCGAAATGGAGGCGCTTCTGCGCCGCGAAGGCATTGCGCCCGATCCGCATCTGGAAGAATCGATCGGCGCGTATGACGACGACGGCGCGCTGATTGCGACGGGCTCGCTGTTCGGGCGGACGCTGCGCTGCCTGGCCGTCGACGGCGCGCATCGCGGCGAGGGGCTGATGGCGCTTATCGTGGGCGAACTGCTGACCAGGCTGGCCGCGCGCGGCGTGACGCACGCGTTTGTTTATACCAAGCCGCAGGCCGCCGGGCAGCTTCGTCAGCTGGGTTTTTATGAAATCGCGCGCGTGGAGGGGCGGCTGGCGTTCCTCGAAAACAGGCGCGGGGCGTTTGATGGGTATCTTTCCGCGCTGGCGCGCGAAAAAAAGCCGGGGCGCTGTGCGGCCGTGGTGATGAACGCGAACCCGTTCACGCTGGGGCACCGTTATCTGCTGGAAACCGCCGCGCGGGAGAACGACTGGGTACACTGCTTCGTCGTTTCGGAGGATGCGTCGCTGGTGCCGTTCGACGTGCGGATGGCGCTTGTGCAGGAGGGCGCGGCCGATCTTCCTAACGTACTGGTGCATCCCTCGGGCGATTATATCATCAGCGCGGCGACGTTCCCGTCGTATTTTCTCAAGGGCGACGAGGATACGGCGGCGGTGCACGCGGCGCTCGACGCGGCGGTGTTCGCGCGCATTGCGCACGCGCTGGATGTGACCGCGCGTTACGTGGGCGAGGAGCCGTATTCGCGCACGACGGCGATTTATAACGACGCGCTCTGCGCCGGGCTGCCGCGCGAGGGCGTGGAGGTTCGGGTTGTGCCGCGGCGGCAGGGGCCGCAGGGAAAGCCCGTCAGCGCGTCGGAGGTGCGTCAGCGCCTGAAGGACGAAGGCCCGGACGCGATCTGCGGCCTTGTGCCGGAGAGCACGCGGCGCTATTTCGCCTCGCCTGCGGCAGAACCGGTGCTCGCGCGCATCCGCGCGGCCGCGCACGTGCGCAACGAGTGACGCGGCGGTCTGTTGCAGCGCGTCTCGCAGATAGGGCGGTCAGCCATTTTGCAGGTGTCCTCGTGAACGAAGGGGTCGTATTCCTTTGTGTTGCCAATATCGACGGTGTTTTTGCCGCTGCGCTCAACCTCGTAGGACACATCGCCCATGAGGGTGCCGGTCTGCCGGATGGGCCTGCCATAGCCGGACTGCATCTGATCGACGGTAAGGCCTACGCCCTTCGTGCCCATCGCCGTGAGCGCGGCGCGGACATTGCCGGAAACTCTGGAAAGGACAGCGGAGCTGTTGTCGGTAAAGCGGATTTCAACGGCCATGGGAGAAGCCTCCTTTCGGGCATAAAAAAACCGCCCTCGCGGACGGTTGGCGTTATTTGCGTTTAGACATGTTCGCCGGGCTGCAGGCTGGCGCGGATGGAATCGCATTCGCGGAGATATTCTTTCATACGTTCAGAGCAGTGTTTATTCCTGAACGCTTCCCAGTCCGGTTCTTCTTCTTCCGGCGTGCTCATCCACGCATCAAGAAGTTTACGGGTCTCTTCCTCGATTTCAGGTGGGGCTACAAGTCTTAGCATACTTTCACCTCGTAATAATCTCGAAGATTTTTGCGGCCAATCTATTGCTTGTTCCTTTGAGCGATTTTTCAACCGCATATGCAAGAGCTTCATGAGCCTGCTCTTCTTTCCTATAGCCATCGCCAATCAAGAGAATAAGCAAATTTGAAGCTTCCCTGCTATTCGCCCTCAGTCCCAATTCTTTGAGCGCCTGCTTATACACCGTTCCGGCGACATGGCCGCTCACGTGATCGTAATAATGCGTCAGCTCATAAATCATGGCGCTGAAAGCTTCTTCCGGGTCTTTGCAGCGTGTGCGCGACAATGTCAGCGTCCGCGTGGTTTCGCTGTACATGCCATACGCGCCACGCATATCGCCGAAGCCGATTTTCTGCGGCAGCGTATCCAGTTTGAACAGCTCCTGCGCCTTGCGTATGCCGTCCGCGGCGCGCTGCTGCGCATCCGCAGGCATCGACGTCGCCCCCATGCGTCCGAATAGCGGAAAGCCTTTTCGATGGATTCGACCTTCTGCCCGGGATCGGCGGCGCTTTCTTCGTTATCTATTATATCATTTTCTGCGCCATTTTTCAATCGATTGCCGGCGCTTCGCGCGCGGGCGCGCAGTACACGGCGAGTGACGGCACGGTTCGGCGGCGCTTGCGCCGCTGAAAAAAATCCGCCGGTTTTCAAAAAAGACCCCATCCGCCATGCGGGCTGCGCCGCGAGGGGGATGGGGCCTGCGCTGATAAGGCGTTCCGCGGAGAAAGGCGCGCTTTACAGATGCGCCAGCTCTGCCAGCTGCTCCGGCCGGCAGAAATCGGCGCGGTGCAGCAGCGCCGCCGAATATTGATGGAACGGCGTATGGTCGATGCGCCGGAACGCGGCGGCCAGCAGGTCGACGAGCGCTTCCTTTTCCGGGTGCAGCGCCGTCCAGCCGATGGACAGCACGCGCAGCAGCGCGTAACCCGCGCACATCGCGGCGAATTCGTCGGCCATTGACTCGCACTGATCGGAAAACGGGAAGCGCGAGAAGAACATGTGATTGACCAGCAGGTTTTCAAAAGCCGATTCCCAGAAGGGGAAACGCGCTTCGAATTCGTCCCGGGCGCGCAGATAGCGCTCCGCCGTTTTTTCATCGCGGCCCAGATATGCCGCAATGGCCTCGAGATAGCCGGTCAGGCTGCCGCGCCGCTGTCCGAACGCTTCCAGCAGCGTTTCCACGGCGGTCAGCGCGCGCTCCGGGCCGCAGTGCGCGGCCGCGACGTCCGGCTCGACGGCGGAAAGGTCGAGTTCGGCGGCTGTTCCGGCGGCAATCGCCGCGTCGATGCGCGTCATTACCGCGTGCAGGCGCAGGATGCGCTCCTCCAAAGGGCGGCCGCGCGTTTGCAGGCATTCGATCAGCGCAAGGCGCAGCCGCTGCTCCTGCGCGACGGATTCATAAAAGATCGTCAGCCCGTGGTTCTCGGGCACGTCGGCCGTCATTTCGCGGCGAAGAAACGCGATGGGCTCCGGATGATCCAGCAGCAGCTCGATCACCCGCTCGCAGCTGGCCGCGCACGAGCATTCGTAATCGCCTTCGCTGCGGATGGCGCGCGGATAGAGCCGGCAGATATACGGCAGATGTTCTTCGCCCAGCTCGGCCTGAAGGGCGCAGCGGCCGTCGTCCATGCGCACGGGGCAGCTGCCGTCGAACCGGTGCGCGATTTCGGCGTAGCTTTCCGGCGTGGGGCGGGATTTCAGGTGCAGCGCGCAGTCGAGCTTCTGGCGCAGGCCTTTCCGGCAGGGAAGCCCCACCAGGCGGAAATAGTCCTCCATCGAGAGGGAGACGGGCCAGTTTTCGCAGCAGGCGGCGCGGCAGGCGCCCATTTTGCACAGGAAGCGCGGATAGTAGTCGGGCATCAGGTATTCGTGTGTTTCCCGCATTGTTTCGACGCCTCGCTTTTCGGTTACAGCCAGCCTTTGGCTTCTTCCAACAGCCCCAGATCCCACAGGAGGCGGCTGAGGACGTACTTGTCGCGAATCTCCTGGCTGGCTGCGAGCGCGTCCTCGACGCTTTCGTGGCTTTCGCCGATTTCTTCGGCGCTGGTGGGGCCGCCGGCGGCCTGCATGATGGAAAGCGCGTATTCGTAGGGCGGGATTTCGTCGGCGATGATGCGCTGGATTTTGTCCCAGTTCCGTTCGATGCGCTCGAGACGCGCCAGATAGCGCGCCCAGTCGTGCTTGCCTTCGCGCGCTTCCGCGGCGATGACCGCGTCGGCGGCGGAGCCGAACACGCGGCGCGTTTCGCGCTCCCATTTTTCGCGGTCAAACGCCCGGACGGCTGCCTTCGCCTTTTCAAAATCGGGCTTGAGGCCGCGGATGTGCTCGTACAGCTTCAGCGTGATGAGCGTGCCCACGCCGGTCTGAATGCCGTGCAGGTTGTCGGGCGCGCCGTGCGCTTCGACCGCGCGCATGTCCCAGACGTGGCTGAGATAATGCTCCAGCCCGCTCGAAGGGCGCGATACGTGTACGAACGTGACCGCTACGCCCGAGAGAATGATACCCTCCATCAGCTGGCGCAGCGCGGCGGGATCGCGCCGTTTCACGCCCTCCGCGGCGGCGCAGGCGAGCTTCGCCGCGCGCAGCATGAGCGCGTTGGCTTCGGGGCAGTAATATTCTTCGTTGATGATCTCAGAGAGATGCCATTCGCCGAGGCTGACGCACTTGCAGAGCATGTCGCCCACGCCGGCCTGCAGCATGCGCGCGGGCGCTTTGGAAAGGATGGCCGTATCGCACACGAGGGAGACGGGACAGCTGCAATAGACGCTCGTTTTCAGCCCGCCCCAGAGCATCGAGGCGGAATCGCTCAGATAGCCGTCCATCGAGGGGGCGGTGGCGACGGTCGTCTGCGGCAGGCGCGCCGCGCGGCAGACCACCTTGCAGATATCGTTGATTACGCCGCTGCCAACGGCCAGCAGGCCGTCGTATTTGCGGCCGTCCAGCGCGAGCGTTACCGCGCCGACGCTGCGCTCGTCCGGTTCAGGGTGCGAAGTATCGAGCAGGCACACGCCGTAGGGAATGCCCGCGCGGTTCAGCGCGTCCTGCGCGGATAGACCGGCCGCCTGCATCGTGTTCGGATCGGCTACGAGCAGTGGGCGGGTGATTTCGGCGGCGCGAAGCGCCTCCGGAAGCTGCCCGATCACGCCCTCGCCCAGAAGCACCTTCTTCAGCGGCGTAACGGCGTGGTGCTTCCCGCACGCGCAGTCGAAGCCCTCGGAGCGCATCAGCGTTTCCAGCGGAAGGCTGGCGAATGGTTCCTGTTTCATGAATCGCCTCATCCCTTTAAGTAAGAATTTCTGCAAAAATGGTAGCATCGCGCGCGCGGCTTGTCAATTCAAAATACTTGACCGGGCGGACACGGACGGATACAATAGACGCAGGAACTGCACGAAAGGAATGATTTTTTTATGAAAAAAGCCAAATTGCAGCTGGCGCTGGATGATATTCTGCTGTCCGACGCGCTGCGCCTGATCGAGAAGGTTCGGCCTTATGTCGATATTATCGAGGTCGGCACGCCGCTGGCCATTCGCGAGGGCATGCATGCCGTGCGCGCGCTGCGCGAAGCCTTCCCGGAGAAGGAAATTCTGGCTGATCTGAAGATCATGGACGCGGGCGAGTACGAGGCGGGCATCGCCTTTGAAGCGGGCGCGGATTACTGCACCGTGCTGGGCTGCACCGACCTGCTGACTATCGAGGGCTGTCTGAAGGCTGCGGAGAAGGCCGGACGCAGGTTGTTCGTGGATATGATTACGGTAGAGGATATGGACGCGCGCGTCAGGCAGCTGGAGGCGATCGGTGTGACGCACATCGCCGCGCATACCGGAACCGACCGGCAGGCCGCGGGCGGCACGCCGCTGGAGGATCTGCGCATCCTCAAGGCGGCCGCGAAAAAGTCCGTGATCTCCGTGGCGGGCGGCATCAGGCCGGAAACGGTGGAAACGTATCTGGCGGCGGGCGCGGACGTGGTCATCGTCGGCGGCGGCATCTGCCATGCGGACGATCCGGCGGCGGCCGCGAGGGCCATCTGGGACAAACTGCAGGGGGAATAAAGCGATGGAATTCAAGCAGCTTCTGACCGTAACGGAGGAACTTTCGCACGCGGCGCGCCTGGTGGACGGCGCGCAGGCGGAAGCGCTGGCCGATGAGATTCTGCGCGCAAAGCGCGTGTTCATCGCGGGCGCGGGCCGTTCGGGCCTGTGCGCGCGGGCGTTCGTGAACCGGCTGATGCATCTGGGAATCGCCGTGCATTTCGTGGGCGACCAGACCACGCCGCCCATCGCGGAGGGAGACCTGCTGCTGATCGGCTCCGGCTCGGGCAAGACGGCGGGGCTGATTGTCATCGCCGAAAAGGCGAAGAAGCTCGGCGCAAGGCTTGCGACGGTGACGATTTCGCCGCAGAGCCCCATCGGCGCGATGTGCGACGCCGTGCTGACGCTGCCCGGCACCACGCGCCTGCTCGCGGGCGAAAAGAGCGCCGTCGAGTCGGCGCAGCCGATGGGCTCGCTCTTTGAGCAGCTGTGCTTTCTGACCTACGACGCGATTGTGATGATCCTGATGGAAAAGACGGGGCAGACGCGCGAGGATCTTGTGCGCCGTCACGGCAACCTCGAATAAAAAACCAAATCAAGGAAGGAGAACTTTACCATGGCGCCCAGACCGTTCTCATGCCCGGCGATCCGCTGCGCGCGAGGCATATCGCTGAAACGTATCTGACAGACCCGGTTCTCGTTAACAATGTGCGCGGCGTGCAGGGCTATACCGGGCTGTATCAGGGCAAGCGCGTTTCCGTCATGGCCAGCGGCATGGGCATGCCGGCCATCGGCATCTATTCCTATGAGCTGTTCCATTTCTTCGGCGTGGAGAACATCATCCGCATCGGCACGGCGGGCAGCCTGTCCAGGGAGATCGGCCTGCGCGGCCTGTGCGCGGCGATGAGCTGCTTTACCAACAGCACCTTCGGCGATCAGTACGGCTTTTCAGGGAAGATTCCGCCCACGGCCAGCTATAAGCTGCTCAGGCGCGCCGACGAGACGGCTGAAAAGCTCGGCATTCCGCTGCATATCGGCACCTTCCTGTCGACGGACGTTTTCTACGAGTGCCCGCTCGGCCCGGAGGCGGCGCGCCTGGGCGCAATCGCCTGCGAGATGGAAGCGGCGGCGCTGTACGTCAACGCCATGCAGGCCGGAAAGCACGCGTTGTGCCTGTGCACGATCTCCGATAACGAAAACGGCGAGCTTACGCCCGGGGAAAGGCAGAAATCGCTGACGGACATGTTCCGTCTGGCGCTGGAAATCGCGTGAAAAAGATCGTAATTATCGACGGCCAGGGCGGCGGCATGGGCCGTCAGCTGATCGGCGCGATCAAGGCCGCGCATCCGGAACTGACGCTGACCGCCGTGGGGACGAACGCCATCGCCACCGCGGCGATGATTAAGGCGGGCGCTGACCGCGCCGCTACGGGGGAAAACGCCGTGATCGTCGCCAGCCGCACGGCCGACGTTATCATCGGGCCGATCGGCGTGGTGATCGCGGACGCGCTGCTGGGCGAAATCACGCCCGCTATGGCGGTTGCCGTAGGGCAGAGCGCGGCGGAGAAGCTGCTCCTGCCCGTCAACACGTGCACCAACGTCGTCGTGGGCGTTGCGGAAACAGGCGTGGGCGCGCTTGCGCGCAGGACGATCGAGCTGCTGGAAGGGCTGCTGTAAGGACAACAGACTGCACTGCCGAAAAATTTCAGGGAAAAGTCTGAGGGGCGCGGATTATACGATCCGCGCCCGCGGTATACGAATGTGACAGAATAATGAGGGAGGCGAGAGGATGAAGCGAATTTTTCTGGGAGCGCTGGCCGTATGCCTTGCGGCGCTGACGGCCTGCGCGCATGCGGACGGAGATGCGCTGCGCGCGACGTTTTTTGCGGCGGGGGCGGCAGACGCAATCCTGATCCAGACGGAGAACAGCGCCGTGCTGATCGACGCGGGGCTGAAGAAAAACGCCGGCGAGTTGACGGCTGCGCTGCGGGCGGCGGGCGTGAAAAAGCTTGACGCGCTCATCCTCACGCATTATGACAAAGACCATGCGGGAGGCGCGCCCGCGGTGCTCGAGGCGTTCGGCGCGGAGGCGATTTACCAGCCAGACTACGTAAAAGATGGAAAGGCATACGAGCGCTGGCAAACGGCGCTGCAAAAGACGGATGCGCAGGTGTTTACGCTTTCCGCCGACGCGGCGTTTGAACTGGACGGCGCGCGCTACGCGATTTCAACCGCGCGCCAGCGTGCCTATGAACGCGACGAGAGCAACAATTTTTCGCTCGTCGTGCGCCTGGAGTGGGGAGAAACGTCGTTCCTGCTGGCGGGCGATTGTGAGGAAGAACGCCTTGCGGAGCTGCTGGAGGCGGGCGTTGCGCCGTGCAGCGTGCTGAAGGTACCGCATCACGGGCGGCTCGACGCGCTCAGCGGCGCGTTCTTTGCGGCGGCCGCGCCGCAGATCGCCGTCGTCACC
>SFFS01000002.1 GCA_004557805.1 Clostridiales bacterium
AACGCGGCCGTCCGCCGCTGTCAGGCGCACACCGCCCCCGCGCGAAAAGCGCAGACCCGCCTCCGCGCGGCAGAACGTCTGCGCCGCGCGCATCACCGGCGGCGCGGCCGCGCCCAGCAGAAACGTCTTCGCGCCCTGCGCCAGCAGCGCGCCGCACGCCGCGGCGCACAGCGCTTCGCCTGCGGCGCTGCCGTCGTGGCACAGCGCGAGCGATTCCACTTTCAGCGCCGCCTGCCATGAGGCGGCCAGCACGCACGCATCCTCCGGACGAGCGCAGCGGGTCTGCCCGGCGCGGATTTCGGGGCGCGCCGCGCCGCCCCAGATGAGGTTGCCGCGCACGCGCACGCAGGGATCGACGCGCTTGCCCGGCCAGATCTTTGCGCCCGCTTCCAGCGCCGCGCGCGCGCCGAGCAGCACGCCGTCGCCCAGGACGCTGTTTTCGTGCAGCTCGGCGCCTGCGCCCGCCTGCGCGCCGCGGCAGAGCACCGCGCCCTCGAGCCTGGCCCATTCGCCTGCGCGCGCGTCTTCCCACAGCACCGAGCGCGTCACCCGCGCATGCGCGCCCACGCGCGCGCCCGGGCCGATCACCGCGCCGTCGGACAGCACCGCGTGCGGGCCGACGACCGCGCCCGCGCCGATGTATACGGCTCCGTCCAGACGCGCCGAAGGGTCGATCTGCGCCGTTTCGGCAATCAGTTCGCCCGCGTCCAGCTTTACGCGCCCGGCAAGAAAATCGGCCTGCGCGCGCACGTAGGCGCTTTCGTCGCCGACGTCGCACCAGTACGCGCCGGAGACGAGCGAATAGACCGGCCGTCCCTCGCGCACAAGGCGCGGAAAGAGATCCTGACCGAAATCGCAGGGCTGTCCCTCGGGGATGAAATCAAGCGCCTCAGGCGAAAGAATATAAATTCCCGTATTCACCGTATCGGAATAGACTTCGCCCCAGCCCGGCTTTTCCACAAACCGCTCCACGCGCCCGTCTTCCCCTGCCACGACCACGCCGTAGGCCAGCGGTTCGCGCACGCGGGAGAGCACCAGCGTGGCCAGCGCGCCCTTTTGCCGGTGGAAGCGCAGCGCTTCGGTCAGGTCGCAGTCGGTCAGGCCGTCGCCGGAAAGAATGACGAACGGTTCCGCGGGGCGCTGCCGCCCCTGACAGGCGAGCCGCACGCCGCCCGCCGTGCCCACCGGCTCCCGTTCACGGGTATAGTGCAGATGAACGCCTTCCTTTTCGCCCGCGCCGAACGCGCGCGTGATGCGCTCGGGCAGATACATCAGCGAAATTCCCGCCTCCGTCAGCCCATGACGGCGCAGCAGCTGCAAAGAATAGGAAAGCGCCGGCTTGCCAAGAATGGGCACCATGGGCTTTGGAGTATCGCAGGTCAGCGGGCGCAGGCGCGTGCCTTCGCCGCCCGCCATGATGACAGCCTGAAGGGACATGCGGATTTCCTCCCAATTCACCGGCGCCGTGCGCCGGAAATAAAAAACCTCTCCTGCGGCTATTGTTTCCTGAAAAAACGGGAAGGATTCCCCGGAAAAAGAGCGAATCAATACTTTTCTACGCATTTTAGCGGAGAGTATGCTGATATAAAGAGGGAAACAGTTACAATGCAATCGGGACACCTGTCCGTAGACGCGTTTCTGGATGCGTTTGAGCCGCCGCT
Source organism: Clostridiales bacterium (assembly GCA_004557805.1). Classification (GTDB taxonomy): domain Bacteria; phylum Bacillota; class Clostridia; order Christensenellales; family Aristaeellaceae; genus Aphodomonas. The sequence goes on from SFFS01000002.1 coordinate 1,662, forward strand.
CCGTCAGGAAACGGCGATCCGCCTGGAGGTCAATCTGCATATGCCTGAGCCGGGCGATCACGCCGCGCTGCACGTCGCGCTGCGCGTGGGAACCGACCGGCTCTACGTCGTGCGCTCCATCAGCGCGTTTCTGCGCGCTTGGGAAAACAAGGAGCATCTTGCGTTCGGCAAGGGCTTCGCGCTCGATCCGGAAAACATGTGCTTCGAAGGGCCAGACAGGCAGATCATCGAGATTTTGCAGGAGGCCTGTCCGCCGCAGGATACCGTGACGGACGAGACGGGCAAGGTGATTTCGCAGCCGGTGCGCACGGGCAAATTCCTGGGCGTGGGAGAGGCCGCTGCGCGGCGCATTCTGCGCATCCTCATGGCGCGGCCGTTCCGGTTGGCGGTGATGGGCGAAATGGAAAACCAGGAGCCCATCGCGCGCGAAAAGCTGCCCGTTACCTGTGCGCTGCGGGCCGAGGGCGCGGCCATCGCGCTGGGCGTGGAGATGCCGCAGGGCATTCAGCCGGTACTGCCGGACTATGAGTTCGCGCGCGTGGACGGCCATATTGTGCAACTTTCATCCGGACAGCGCCGCGCGGTGCGCGCGCTGACCCAGCTGGTGCCCGGCGGGCGCGGCACGGCGCATTTTGCGGCGGACGAGACGCAGCGCGTCGTCAGCGAGGTGCTGCCGCATCTGGAGCGCGACTGCATGGTGTCGCTCGACGATACGCTCTCCCAGCGCATCCGCCGCGAGCCGTTCAAGGCGCGCGCCTACATCGACCGCGACGGACAGAGCGTCGTGGCGCGCGTGGAGTTCCTCTACGGCGAGATGACGATCGATCCGTTCGCACCGGTGAAGGAAACGCCGGGCGAAGAAGGGCTGCTGCTGGTGCGCGACGCGGTGAACGAATGGAAGGTGCTCGACGCGCTGGCGCATGCGGGCTTCCATGTCGAGCGCGGGCATATTCATCTGTCTGAAAAGCGGCGCGTGCTGAACTTCGTGATGGAAGGCGTGACGCAGCTGCAGCAGGTGTGCGAGGTGTTCGCCTCGGAGGATTTCAAGCGCCTCAAACCGCGCAGGCCACGCCTGACGGGGCAGATGCGCATGTCCGGCGGCGTGCTGGAGCTGACGATGATGGACGACGATACGCCCATCGAGGAGCTGGCCGACCTCATGCGCGCCCTGCGCGACAAAAAGCGCTATTTCCGCCTCAAAAACGGCGATTTCCTCGATCTGTCCGGCATGGACGAATGGCAGGAAATTTCCGAAATGCTGGGCGACGCGGAGGAAAACGACATGCCTGCCGCGCCGGAGCGTCCGGCGGAAACGCCGGTGATGACGCTGCGCGCATACCGTTCGGCGTATCTGGTGAGCCTTTTGCAGATGAGCGGACTTCCCATCGCTGTGGACGATTCGGTGAAGAACGCCGCGGCGGCGCTGGGCGCCGCGGGGGACGCCTGTCCCGAAAGCCTGGCGGGCATTCTGCGGCCGTATCAGCTGCGCGGATTCGAATGGCTGCAATCGCTCGTGCGGCTGAAAATGGGCGGCGTGCTGGCCGACGATATGGGCCTTGGCAAGACCCTGCAGGTGATCGCCACGCTCGTGTGGGCGCGCGAAAAGCTGAGCGCGATGCCGTCGATCGTCGTGGCGCCGACCTCGCTGGTGTATAACTGGCAGGCGGAGCTGGCCCGGTTCGCGCCGCAGCTGAAAAGCACGGTGATCGAGGGGGGGCAGCGCGTGCGGTTCCTGCGCTGGGCGGAACTGAAACAGAACGGCGGCGCGGACGTAATCATCACGTCCTATCCGCTTTTGCGGCGCGATATCGAGCAGATTACCGATTTCCCGTTCCGCATGGCCGTGCTTGACGAAGCGCAGCACATCAAGAACCCGCAGTCGCTCTCGGCGGTGGCGGCGGATAAGATCAACGCCGAAACGCGCATCGCGCTGACGGGCACGCCCATGGAGAACAGCCCGGGCGAGCTGTGGTCGATTTTCAATTTCGCCCTGCCGGGCTATCTGATGACGCTCTCGCAGTTCATGCGCCGTCACGGCGATGGAAGCGGCGCGGACGTGCTGCGCCGGAGAATCCGCCCGTTCCTGCTGCGCCGCCTCAAGAGCGACGTGCTGCCGGAACTGCCGGAGAAGATCGAAAGCCGCGTGCTGTGCGACATGCCGCCGGAGCAGAAGAACGTTTACATGGCCTCGGCCATGCAGCTCAAGGAGCGCGTCGAGCGCGTGCTCGACGAAAAGGGCATCGGCCGCGGCCGCATGGAGGTGCTCAGCGCGCTGACGCAGCTGCGGCAGATCTGCTGCCATCCGTCCCTGGTGATGACGGGCTATGCCGGCTCCAGCGGCAAGATGGACGCGCTGATCGAAATTCTTGGCAACGCCATGGACAGCGGGCGGCGCGTGCTGCTGTTTTCGCAGTTCACCTCGATGCTGGCCATTCTCAAGCGCACGCTCGAGCGCGGCGGAATTTCCACCATGTACCTCGACGGCAAAACGCCGGTCGGCCAGCGGCTGGAGCTGGTCAACCGCTTCAACGCGGGTGAGGGCAGCGTATTCCTCATCTCGCTCAAGGCCGGCGGCGCCGGCCTGAACCTGACAGGTGCGGATACGGTGATCCACTACGATCCGTGGTGGAACCCCGCTGCGGAGGATCAGGCGACCGACCGCGCGCACCGCATCGGCCAGCAGCATACGGTGCAGGTCATCCGGCTCATCACGCGCGGCACGATCGAGGAGCAGGTAGCCAAGCTGTCCGAGCGCAAGCGCGCGCTGTTCGACGCGGTGGTGACGGCGGGCGAGCAGATGCCTTCTGAAATGACGGAAGAAGAAATCCTCGGCCTGTTCGCGCAGGAATAACGGGGAGATAAGAAAGAGGGATTTTGCGATGTTCATCCCGTGGAATCATGAAAGCGTGCGCCTGACGGGGCGCTGGAGCCGTCCGCAGCCTTCCGACTGCGACACGCACCGCTACGTGGCGCCGCTGGAATGCGCCGTGACGACCGCGCCGGGCTCGTATTTCGAGGCGGCGTTTACGGGAAACTGGGCGAAGCTGCTGTTTTTCATGGATCAGGCGCAGCAGCCATATCCGCACGTATGGGTGAGCGTGGACGGCGGCGCGCGCGTGGAGGCGTCGCTGGACCGGTTCATGCGCATCGCGGCGCAGGGCGAGGGCCCGCACACCGTCCGCGTGATCTACAAGGGCGGCATGGAGCAGCTGAGCCGCTGGCATCTGCCGCTGGTGGGCGCGGCAGCGTTCCGGGGGCTGGAGGCGGAGGGCGCGGCGGCGCTTGCGCCCGATACGCGCCCGCTCGTGGAGTTTACCGGAGATTCGATCACCGAGGGCGTGCTGATAGACGCGGACTTTGCGGACGAGCCGGTGTTCCGCTACGATCAGCGCAACCGCCCCTGGCAGGACGACGTGTGCGCGACGTATGCGTGGCTGGCGGCGGAAGAGGTGAACGTGCGCGCGATGTTCCAGGCATACGGCGCGACGGGTATGACGCGCTCGGGCTGCGGCGGCGTGCCGCGCGCGGGCGAGCAGTATCCGTTCGTGTTCGAGAATATGCCCTATCGCGGGGAAAAGCCGCGCGTGGTCGTCGTCAATCACGGCACGAACGACCGGGAAAACAGCGCGGAGGAGTTCTGCGCCCGCTATGAGGAGTATCTCGACCTGGTGCGCCGGGACAATCCCGCCGTGCAGATCGTCTGCATTGTGCCGATGATCGGCGCGTTCAGACGCGAAATTTCGGCGATCGTCGAGCGCCGCAGGACGGCGGGCGAGGGAATTCGCCTGTGCGACCTGTCCGGTATGCTGCCGGACGAACCGCTGCATCCGCTGCGCGAAGGACACCGCGCGGCTGCCCGGCGGCTTGCGCCTGTGCTTTCGGCCGCGCTGCGCGCGGAATAAAATACGCGGCAATTTCCGCTGAAATCCGAATTTTCGGGAAGCAAACGGACTTATTTTCCGTTATATGGGAAAAGGAAAACGATTTCCCGGAAAAAAGGAGCGTTCTATGAAGAAATTGCTGACGGTTCTTCTCGCGGCCTGTATCGTGCTGACGGCGCTTTCCTGCGCGCAGGCGCAGCCGCTGGAGGAGCTGATCGTGGGCATCGTTCGTGACGAGGACGGCATGGAAAAGCGCGAGGAGCCGGTCGTCATCCCGAACATGGATGAGACGATGGGCGTGCAGGGCGTGGCGCAGGGCCTGGTCGACGCATACGGCATCCTGCGCGGAGAGGCGTATCTGTACGTGTTTGAATCGAAGGACGAGCGCGTGAAGGCAACCTGGCGGCTCGATTCGGCGCTGACGGAGCGCGGCTTTAAGCCTTCGGATTTCCCGTTTGACGGCGCGACGTATACGCTCTATTCCGGTCCGAACGGCGGCGTTCTGCTGATGGACGGCGTGACTGAGCGCACGACGATGATCGTGCTGGCGGGCGACTTCGAGCAGGAGGCGGCGCAGACGCCGGAGAACGTGCAGGCTGCCGCGGCGGAGCTGACGGCCGAAATGAACGGCGCGCAGCGGCGGTATCTGTATATCGACAAAAAAGAGGACGAGAACGGCGTGATGATGACCTTCAGCGCGGCCGAGCCGGCGGGGGACGGTTACGATGTGGTGAAGATTTATTTCCCGCAGGCTGAGCAAGCGCCGGAGAACGGCATGACGTTCGTGTTCGCGCCGGACGGAGAATGATCCGTGCGGGAAGCATAAAAAACATTTTTGCGCGGAGGCGGACCCTCCGCGCGTGTTTTGGAGGGAACCATGAGCAGATTGGGCGATTTGATCCATCTTGAACGCACGCGCCGCAATATGACCCCCAAGCAGGTGGCCAGGCTGTGCGCGATCAATGAAAAATACCTGCTCGACGTGGAGCAGGGCAAGCGCATCATTCAGGACGACCAGGCGCGGCGCATCCTCAGGAAGATCGGACTGGAGCAGCAGACCGAGGCGGATTTCACGCTCGACGATATCGCGGCGACGGTCGATCTGCACACCATTGCGCCGACGATCCCGCAGAAGGAGCCGGAAGCGCCCAAGGCGCGCCCCGTGGCTTCGCTGCCCGCCGAGGATAACGAGCATGGCGGCATCTGGCTCGATGCGCTGGCCGGCGTGCTGCGCGAGGTGCCGGTATACAACGCAGCCTGGAAGATTGTCGACCATCGGACGATGGCCGCCGCGGGCGGCAAAATCGAGGGCGGCCCGGCCGATAAGGCGCTGTATTTCCTCATGCCGGACGACAGCCTGCGCGGGTTCCGCGTGCTCAAGGGCGATCTGCTGCTGACTGTGCCCGCGCACAGCCCCATTGACGGCGCGGTGATGCTCGTCAAATGGAAGCAGCACTGCACCGCCCGCAAAATCAAATGGGACGGCAAGCGCCTGATGCTGCTGAGCTACGATCATGAGCTTGACACGGAGCCGGTTCTGCCGGACGAGGTGCAGTTCGTGGGCCGCTGCGCGCGGCTGGAAGCGGCGCTGTAAAGCGGAAACGGATAAAAAAAGCCGGGGGAACGCTGCGAAAAAGCGGCGTTCCCCCGGAAGGTTTTCAGGAAAATTATTTCAGCGCGGCGCGCTGCTCCAGGTCGAGCAGGCGCCTCTTTTTTTCAAGACTGCCCGCATAGCCGGTCAGGCTGCCGTCCGCGCCGACGACGCGGTGGCAGGGGATGACGAGCGAGACGGGATTATGCCCGACCGCGCCGCCTACGGCCTGCGCGGACAGGTGCGCAAGCCCTCTTTGCCGGGCGAGCTGCGCGGCGATTTGCCCGTAGGTTGTGGTCTGCCCATAGGGGACGGCGAGCAGAATCTGCCACACGGCATGGCGGAAGGGGGAACCGGCGGGATGCAGCGGCGGCGTGAAATCGGGCTGTTCGCCGCGGAAATAAACGTCGAGCCAGCGGCGCGCCGCAGCCAGAACGGGCGTATCGCCCTCAGCGGCGTGCGGGTCGAGCGTGGCGGCGAAATATTTTGCGCCCATGAACCACAGGCCGGTCAGGCCGGTTTCATCGGCTGCGAGCAGAATCTCGCCCAACGGGGAGGAATAGCGGCATGTGCAGGTCATGTTCGGTCACCTCGAAACAGGCGGATAAACCGCCGGGATTGTGTTCCTGCGGGCGCGCAGGCGCCCTGCGATAAAAACGCATATTCGGCGCATGGAGACATTTTCCTGCAAATTGTGTGCGAATATTGCAAAAAATAAAGCGATTCAGGATAAAAAACACGCGAAACTGAAATGTGAGTGAAAGATACTTTCAAAAAAGCACTTGACATGCGCGCAAAACCGCTGTATACTTCGCGCCAAGACAGGCGAAAACCTGCCAGAAAATGAATAAAGCAAAACGTTGAGGAAGCAAAGTACCCCGTCTACCGCGCCCACAGAGAGCGGGCGGCGCTGAAAATCCCGCGGGCGGTCCGGGCGAAAGAACCCTTCCGAGTCCAAGCTGAAAGCGGCTTTGCCGCCAGTAGGGGAGGCGGGCGCGGCCCGTTACAGCCGACAGGGTTTGTTGGAACCCGGCTAAAGAAGCAAATCAGGTGGCACCACGGAGCGCGGCTTTCGTCCTGAAATTAAAAGGACGACGCCGCGAGAAAAAACGGAGGTGCTGTTTTTTATGTGTTCCATCTTTGGTATTGAAACGAAATCCATTCCGGAAGAAAAGCTGCGCGAATGCTTCGACAGAACCGTCTCCCGCGGGCCGGACATGTCGCGGCTGGTTGAAACGCCGCGCGGCTGGCTCGGCTTTCACCGGCTGTCCATCATGGGGCTGGACGAGCGCGGTATGCAGCCGTTTGAAATGGACGGCAGCCTCGTTGTGTGCAACGGCGAACTGTACGGCTTCCGCCCCATCCGCGAAACGCTGAAAGAAAAATATACGATCAAAAGCGATTCCGACTGCGAGATCCTGCTGCCGCTCTATCGTGAATACGGCCTGGAAATGTTCCATACGCTCGATGCGGAGTTCGCGCTCATTCTCTACGACGCGGAGCGCGGCAGCCTGATCGCAGCGCGCGACCCGATCGGCATCCGTCCGCTGTATTACGGCCGCACGGCCGGCGGGGCGATGGCGTTCGCCAGCGAACCGCAGAACCTGCTGGGCCTGTGCGAGACGATTCTTCCCTTCCCGCCGGGATGCTACTGGGCCGACGGAGCGTTCACCCGCTACGCCGATCCGGCGCACGTCGATCAGTACGTCATGGCCGATGAGGAGACCGTCTGCCGCCGCCTGCACGATCTGCTGATCGCGGGCGTGGAAAAGCGGCTGGACGCCGACGCGCCGGTCGGCTTCCTGCTCAGCGGCGGGCTCGACAGTTCGCTCGTATGCGCCATCGCCGCGAAGCGGCTGAAGAAAAGAATCCGTACCTTCTCCATCGGCATGGACGTCGATGCGATCGACCTGAAATATGCGCGCAAGGTCGCCGCGTTTATCGGCAGCGAACACACGGAGGTCATCATCACAAAGGACGACGTGCTCGCCGCGCTCGAGCCGGTCGTGAAGCTGCTGGGCACTTACGACATTACGACCATCCGCGCGAGCATCGGCATGTATCTCGTGTGCAGATACATTCACGAGCATACCGACGTGCGCGTGCTTCTGACAGGCGAAATCTCCGACGAGCTGTTCGGTTATAAATACACCGATTTCGCGCCCGACGCGGCGGCGTTCCAGCGCGAGGCTGAAAAGCGCGTGCGCGAACTGCACATGTACGACGTGCTGCGCGCCGACCGCTGCATTTCCGTCAACTCGCTCGAGGCGCGCGTGCCGTTCGGCGATCTGGCGTTCGTGCGCTATGCCATGGCGATCGATCCCGCGCTGAAAATGAACCGGCACGGCATGGGCAAGTATCTGATCCGCAAGGCGTTCGAGGCCAACGGGCTGCTGCCGGAGGAGATTCTGTGGCGGCAGAAGGCCGCTTTCAGCGACGCGGTGGGCCACTCGATGGTGGACGACCTGAAGGCCTACGCCGAGGCGCAATATACCGACGAAGCGCTGCGCGCGCGGTGCGCGAAATATACGCACGCCCGGCCGTTTACGAAGGAGAGCCTGCTCTATCGCGAACTGTTTGAAAAATACTATCCCGGCCAGGCGGCCATGGTGGCGGGCTTCTGGATGCCCAACCGCGAATGGCCCGGCTGCGATGTGGACGATCCTTCCGCGCGCGTGCTGAAAAACTACGGCGCGAGCGGGCGATAAACGCGTTGACGGCCCCGCCCCGCGAGCCGTATAATAAACGCGACAACAAGCGAAGCGGAGGAAGCCTATGAAGGACGGATTTGTGCGCGCAGCCGTGGGAACGCCGGCGATTCGCGTGGCTGATTGCCCGGGCAACGCCCGGAATATCATCGCGCTGATGCGCGAGGCGGAGGAAAAGCATGTCAAGCTGCTGACGCTGCCGGAGCTTTGCGTGACCGGTTACACCGCGTCCGACCTGCTGCTGACGCGGCCGCTGCTCGAGGGCGCGCTGAGCGCGCTCGAGGAAATCTGCAAAGCGTCGGAAACGCTGGACGTGCTCACGAGCGTGGGCGTGCCGCTTGCGTTCGGCGGCCGGCTGTATAACTGCGCGGCGTTCGTCAAGGGCGGCCGGGTGCTGGGCGCGGTGCCCAAGCGCTGCCTGCCCAATTACGGCGTATATTACGAGCTGCGGCACTTTACGCCCGGCCCGGCCTGGGTGCGTCCGGTGGAGCTGCTGGGGCAGACCGTGCCGTTCGGCGGCGAACTGCTGCTGCGATGCCGCCAGATGCCGGAACTGACGATCGGCGCGGAAATCTGCGAGGATCTGTGGGTGCCCGATTCACCGGGCGTAAAGCTGGCCGTGGCGGGCGCGACGGTGATCTGCAACAATTCCGCCAGCGATGAGAGCGTCGGCAAGGCCGATTATCGCCGCATGCTGGTGACGAGCCAGTCTGCGCGGCTCATCTGCGCCTACCTCTACGCCGACGCGGGCGAGGGCGAGAGCAGCACCGATCTGGTGTTTTCCGGCCAAAACCTCATCGCCGAAAACGGCGCGCTGCTGGCGCAGTCGCGCCGCTATACGACGGGGCTTGTCTGCGCCGAAATCGACGTGCAGTTCCTCGATCATGAACGTCGCCGCATGAACACGTTCGGCACGCCGGACGAAACGCCCTTCACGGTCGAGTTCGATCTCCAAATGGAAGATACCGCGCTGACGCGCTTTATCGATCCCATGCCGTTCGTGCCTTCCGACCCTGCGGAGCGCGCGGCCCGCTGCGAGGAAATTCTCGATATTCAGGCGCACGGGCTTGCCACGCGGCTGAAGCACATTCATTGCGGCAAGGCGCTGGTGGCCGTCTCCGGCGGGCTCGACAGCACGCTGGCGCTGCTGGTGACGGCGCGGGCGTTCGATCTTTGCGGCATGGGCCGCGAAAATATCGTTGCCATTACCATGCCCTGCTTCGGCACGACGGCGCGCACGCGTTCCAACGCGCAGATCATCTCCGAACGGCTGGGCACGGAATTCCGCGAAATTCCCATCGGCGCGGCGGTGAACCGGCATTTCGCCGATATCGGCGTTTCGCCCGACGCGCGCGATACGACATACGAAAACTGTCAGGCGCGCGAACGCACGCAGGTGCTGATGGATCTGGCCAACAAGCTCGGCGGCATCGCCGTGGGCACGGGCGATCTTTCCGAGCTGGCGCTCGGCTGGGCCACGTATAACGGCGACCATATGTCGATGTATGCCGTCAACGCGTCGGTTCCCAAGACGCTGGTACGCTATCTTGTGCAGTACGAGGCCGACCGCTCCGGCGACGCGGAGCTTTCTGCCGCGCTCAACGATATTCTCGCCACGCCCGTCAGTCCCGAGCTGCTGCCGCCCGAGGAGGGCGAAATTTCGCAGAAGACGGAGGATCTCGTCGGCCCCTACGAACTGCACGATTTCTTCCTCTATCATATTCTGCGCCGCGGCTGTACCGCTGAAAAGACGCGCCGCCTCGCGCTGCGCGCCTTTGACGGCCGCTACGATGAAAAGACGATCACCCGCTGGCTGCAAACGTTCTGCCGCCGGTTCTTCAGCCAGCAGTTCAAGCGCTCCTGCATGCCCGACGGGCCGAAGGTCGGCTCCGTGGCGCTTTCGCCGCGCGGAGATCTGCGCATGCCGTCCGACGCGGTGGGCGCGCTGTGGCAGGTGAAGGGCTGAGCATGGAAAAGAACGAAACGATTGCGTATTCCATGAAGCCCATCGCCCGGATTCATACCGATTTCCCGGCAAAATTCGGCGTTCCCCGGCAGGCGGGGCTGGTGCCGGAGCTGACCGGCACGATCGTGTTCGAGAAGGAATATCGCGTGGACGCCGCGCTGCGCGGCATCGAGCAGTATTCGCATCTCTGGCTCGTGTGGGCGTTTTCCGAGGCTGCGCGCGAGGGCTGGTCGCCCACGGTGCGGCCGCCGCGGCTGGGGGGCAATACAAAAATGGGTGTGTTCGCCACGCGCTCGCCGTTCCGGCCTAACCCCATCGGGCTTTCAGCGGTGAAGCTGGAAGGAATGGAACGGACGGAAACCTGCGGCACGGTGCTGCGCGTTTCGGGCGCGGATCTGATGGACGGCACGCCGATTCTGGACGTCAAGCCGTATCTGCCGTACGTCGATGCGATTGCGGGCGCTTCGGGCGGGTTTACCGAGCGCGCGAAGCGTTACGCGCTGCGCGTGGAGTTTCCAGCGGAACTGCTGGCGGAGGTTCCGTGCGAAAAACGCCAGGCGCTGCTGGGCGTTCTGGAAAACGACCCGCGCCCGTCCTATCAGGACGATCCTGAAAGGCTGTACGGCTTTGCGTTCGCGGGGATGGAGATCAAATTTACGGTGGAGGGGGGCGCGCTGCGCGTGCGGCGCGTCGAAAAAGCGTAACGTTTCGCTTTTTCCTCTTGTTTCGTCAGAAAAATTGTGTTATAGTAGCGTTAGAAAAAAGCGGAGGCGCTTTGCTTTATGTTCATTCGCTACTTTCAGAAGGGGTTCAATTTTTCACAGGACGGGCCGGGAAACCGGCTGGTGTACCATTTGCAGGGGTGCAATCTGCGCTGCCCGTGGTGTTCGAACCCGGAGGGCATGGATTTTGCGCGCCCGGCGCGCGAGGAAACGCCCGAAGCCGTCGCAAAGGCGGTGCTTTCGGGGCGCCCGATGTTTTTCGACGGCGGCGGGCTGACGCTGACCGGCGGCGAATGCACCGCGCAGCTGGAGGCGGTCAAGACGCTGCTTTCGCTCGTGCGCGCAGAGGGCGTGAACACCTGCATCGAAACGAATGCGACGAGCCCTGCGTTTGCGGAAATTCTGCCGCTGCTCGATCAGCTCATCTGCGATTTCAAGCATCCCGACCCCGAAGCGCACAGAAAATGGACGGGGCTGGACAACACGCTCATCAAACAGAACATCGCAAGCGCCGTTGCGACGGGCATGCCGGTGGCGGTTCGCATTCCGCTCATTCACGGCGTGAACGATTCCGACGAGGCGCTTTCGGGCTTTTTGGCGTTCTTCGCGCCGCTTGCGGCGCATAAAAACGTTACCCTCGAAATTCTGCGCTATCACGAATACGGCAAGGACAAATGGAAAAAACTCGGCCGCGAATATACCATGCGCGACGCGTTCGTCACGCCGGAGCGCGCGGCGGAGTTTGAAAAGGCGATACAGTCCGTTGGAATTCAAGTAATCCGCACCTGAACAAAAAAAGGAGGAAACGATATGAAAAGCTATGTGGGCAGCCCTGCGCGCGTGACGGAAATGGCCAAGGCGCTCTTCCGTGAGGAGCGCGCGCTCAAACGGCTGGACGGCTGGTTCCTGATGAAGGAAAGCAATATGCGCCATGAGGCGGAATATAAACGCCTGCCGCCGATGGAGCGCGCGGCGAAGCTGCTGTACGCGGCGCTTTCCGAACTGCCGCTGTCCATCAGCGAGCATGCGATCTTTGCCGGGACGCAGCGCGACGCGTTTGCGCGCAGCTATGCGCTGATCAATCCCAGCTTTAAGGTAGAGAGCTTCGCGGGCTACTGCGACCCTACCGCCGTATTCAACGACATCGAACCGGACGGGGACATCACCGCGGAGCGCATCGAGACCGTGCGCGCGCACGATAAGGACACCGATTACGTCCGCGCGCTGACGAAGGCATATGCCGACGTGGAATCGCTCACCGGAGAGGTGACGTTCTTCATGGAGCAGGTGACGGGACACGTCATTCCCGATATGCGCCCGGCGCTTCAATACGGCGTGGACGCGATGCTGGCGCGGCTGGACGAAAGCCTTGCCCGCGAAACCGATGAGACGAAGAAATCCGGCTTCCGCGCGATGCGCACCGCGCTGGAATGCGTGAAGATGCTGGCGGGCCGCTACGCCGCGCTTGCCGCCGAACAGCTTAAAACCGCCGAGGGCGAGCGCAGAGAGCAGCTGGAACTGCTGGAGCGGACGCTGCGGAAAGTTCCCGCGCAGGGCGCGGAAACGATGTACGAGGCCGTGCAGAGCTTCCTGCTGATGTGGCAGGTGATGTGCGCGGAGCAGGCGCCCAACCCGTTCGCGTTTTCCGTGGGCAACGCCGACCGCATCTTCGAGCCGTACCGCGCGCACGACGGACTCAGCCGCGAGGAGGCCGCCGCGCTGCTCAAGCATCTGCTGGTGTTCTATAACGTGGGCGACCGCAGCTGGGCCATTTCGCAGAACCTGATCGTCGGCGGACGCGACCTTGCGGGAAACGATCTTACAAACGAAACAAGCTACGCGCTGCTGGACGCGTATTTTGATATGAACCTGCCGCAGCCGATCCTTTCCGTGAAGCTGCATAAGAACACGCCCGAGAAGCTTTATCGAGAAATGGGCCGCTTCTTCTTCACGCCAGGCTGCCTGACGCCTTCGCTGTTCAACGATGATTCCGTTTTCGAAGCGCTGCGCCTGGCCGGCATCGAGGAGGCCGATCTGCCCGATTATTCCATCGCGGGCTGCCAGGAGCCGCTCATCATGGGCAAGGACAACGGCAATACCACCAACACCTGGCTTTCGCTGCCGAAGGTGCTGGAGATGACGCTGTTCGACGGCGTGTCCACCGTGACGGGTGAAAAAATCGCCACCTATGTGCCGCATGCGGAAGCGCTGGACGCGCTGAAAAACTGCCGCGGGCGGTTCTACGCCAACCTCGCCGAGTTCCTCAAAAAGATGACGGACGCGGCTAACGCCGCTTCGACCGCCGTATCGTATCTGCCGGTGCCGTTCCTGTCGACGCTGATGGGCGGTCTGGAATCGGGCTACGATATGCGCGATACGCATCATCAGGGCACCAAATATAACGGGAGCGGCTGTCTGATTCACGGTCTGTCGGTGCTGGCCGATTCGTTCGTGGCGATCGATCATCTCGTGGCCGAACGCCCGGAGGACGCGCAGAAGCTGCTCGACGCGATGAAGGCCAACTTCGAGGGCTACGACGAGCTGCGCGAATATCTTCTCGCCTGCCCGAAATATGGCAACAACGAGGAAGAACCCGACCGCGAAGCGGTGGAAATCGCAAACCGCGTTTCGGATATGGTGCGCGCCTGCCGCAACTATCTGGGCAACCCCTTCCGCCCGGATTTCTCCACGCCCTCGACGCATCTGCTTTACGGCTGGTGGGTCGGCGCGACGGCGGACGGCCGCAAATCGCGCGACATGCTCAACTACGGCGTGGATCCGTTCGCGGGCGACGCGTCGAACGGCCTCGGCCTGCGCACGCTTTCGACGATGAAGCTGCCGTTTGAAAAATTTTGCGGAGGCTACGCCTCGCATTTCGGCGTGGACCCGAAATATTTCCATGGCGACGATCTGGGCGAGAAGGGCCTCGAATTCAAGCACCGCGTGACCGATCCGCTGTTCTTTAACCCCATGCGCGATCATCTTGCGCCGTTCTATCTCTACGTGAACGTGACTACGCCGGAGATGCTGCGCAAGGTGCTGGCCAACCCGAAGAAGTATGCGCCCAGCGGCGTGTATATCATGCGCATTCACGGCACGTTCGTTAACTTCCTTGACCTGTCTCCGGCGATCCAGCAGGATATTATCCGCAGGCTCGATCCGGGCAGCACCTGCCTCTGCTGAAATGATGGATAACAAAATCGTGATCGTTCCGAGAGAGGTTCGTGTTCCCGAAAATGGCTTCGAAATCGAATAACAGAAGGAGGCTATTATAATGGAGAAACTGCTTGCCGTGGTTCTAGCGTTGCTCTGTGTATTCTCGTCGGTGGCTGTCGGGGAAAGTGATACTCGGGCTTTCTTAGACCATTCAATGTCAACGCTGAGTTATCAGAGGGATATAGTTGAGCTTTTGACAGCGCTCGGGGAGATCGAAAACCCAACGGAAGTTCATTTGGAATTGGCCTTTCGGTATCTGGAAATGTGGTTTGAGTGTTCAGACATTTATCTGCTCGAAAGTGCCGTGTTCTTTGGCCAAGAGATGCCGACAAGTCTTGTTGGCAATGAGGCTCTCAACAATGTTATTCAGCTGTGCCGAGCGGGTTATGAGGCTGGCGTATTGTCGATTAGCAGTATTATTGATCGTTGTGTGGGGCTGGTTGACCCAAGCAAAAGATGAGGTAATTACATGATCTACGGATATGCTCGTGTGTCCACCAAAGGGCAAGAGAAGTACGGGAATAGTCTTGAAGATCAGCATGACCGTCTGATTGAGGCTGGGGCTGAGAAAATCTTCTCTGACAGCTTCACTGGTACGAAGATGGAGCGGCCAGAGTTCACGAAGCTGCTGACAGAATTGGAAGCTGGTGACACGCTCATCGTTACTGAGCTGGACAGATTCGCCCGCACGGCTGCTGATGGCGCAAAGACTGTTCAAGAACTGGTTGACCGTGGGGTTGAGGTTCACGTGCTGAACATGGGCCGAGCGGACAATACTCCTATAGGTAAGCTCATGGTGACAATGATGTTTGCGTTCGCTGAATTCGAGCGCGACATGATTGTTGAGCGCACCAGCACGGGCAAGGCGGTTGCCAGAGCCAGCAAGCCGGGCTGGAAGGAAGGGCGCAAGCGTGTCGAGATAGATGAATTCTCAAAATTTTTCAAAAAACAATGAAAGCGGGGCATACCCTACCCTGAAGAAAGGTTCAAAGTGGGAAGTCCAGAAACCTCAGGTTTCTGGCAGGGGGAGAGGAGGAGCGGCGCGCACCTGCGGCATGAAAACCCGTTTGCCGCATAACCGCGACGTGCCGCGCCCCATCCTGAAGAAAGGTTCAAAGCGGGAAGTCCAGAAACCTCAGGTTTCTGGCAGGGGGTGCAGGGGGACGGCGCGCACCTGCGGCATGAAAACCCGTTTGCCGCATAACCGCGACGTGCCGCGCCCTATCCTGAAGAAATGTTCAAAGCGGGAAGTCCAGAAACCTCAGGTTTCTGGCAGGGGGTGCAGGGGGACGGCGTCCCCCTGCCGTCCCCTCATGAGGTGTTTATGAAAGCAATCGGCCTTGACATCGGTACGACGACGGTCTCCGCCGTTGTGCTGGACGAAAACGGCGGGCTACTGGAGGCCCGCAATATTCCGAACGGCGCAGACGTTGCGCCCGGCGTGCAGGATGCAGAAATTCTCTGCGAAAAAGCGCTGGCGCTTGCGGCGGAGCTGAAGCAAAAATACAGGCCCGACTGCATCGGCATTGACGGACAGATGCACGGCGTTCTGTATGTCGATGCGCAGGGGCGCGCCGTCAGCCCGCTGTATACATGGCAGAACCCGATGGGCGACGCGCCCGCCGGAGCGAGCGGCGAAACGTTCGCGCAGCGGCTTGCGCGCCTGTCCGGCCATCACGCGGCGACAGGCTTCGGCGGCACGACGCATTACGCGCTTACACAGCGCGGTGAATTGCCTGCCGGGGCGGCGAAGTTCTGCACGATCCATGATTATATCGGCATGCGCCTGACAGGGCGCGAAGCGCCGCTGTGTCATGTATCCGACGCGGCCAGCTTCGGCCTGTTCGACGTGGACGCGGCGCGCTTCGATTCCGCGGCCATTCGCGCGGCAGAGATGGACGAAAAGTATTTCCCGGCCGTGACCGACAGGCCGGAGACGCTCGGGCGCGACGCGGACGGGCTGCCCGTCCTCTGCGCTATCGGCGACAGCCAGGCGGCGTTTTTCGGATCGGTTTCCGGACAGGGGGCCGCGGCGGTCAATATGGGCACCGGCGGGCAGATCAACATGCAGGGCAACGCGGCGGGCGAAAACTTTGAAAAGCGGCCGCTGGGGTGCGGGGAATATATCCTTGCGGGCGCATCGCTGTGCGGCGGGCGCGCCTACGCGCTGCTGGAAGGCTTCCTGCGCTCGTGCGCGGCGCTGGCGGGCGCGGAGTGCGCGCCGGGCAGTTTGTACGGCGCAATGAACGCGCTGGCGGAAAAAGCGCTCGACTTCCCGGATAAGCCCGCGTTTTCGCCGCTGTTCTGCGGCACGCGCCGTCACCCTGAAAAGCGCGCGGCGCTGGAAAAAATCGACGACCGGAACTTTGACGCGGCGCATTTGTGCGGCGCGTTCGTGGAGGGCATGGCCGGGGAGCTGTGCGCGGTGTATGAGGAAATGCGGGCCGCTGGCGCGGCAAAGCCCGCGCTGCTCGTCGGCTCGGGCAACGCCATCCGCAAAAACCCGGCGCTGAAAGCGGCGTTCGAGCGCGCGTTCGGCATGCCGATGAAAATTCCGGCGCATCAGGAAGAAGCCGCGTTCGGCGCGGCGCTGTTCGCGCTGGCCGGAGCGCAGGACAAACCAATCTGGGAGCTGGCCGCGAAATGCGTCCGTTATACGGACGACTGAACGGCGATACGATAAAGAAAGAGGGGGCCGTCTCGCAAAGAGACGACCCCTTCTTCGGATTCCGGCCGCAAAACCTGCGAAAAAAACAGAGCGGAAAAGGGCCGCCCTTTTGCAGGACGGCCCTCACTTTTTGTTCGACCGGGTTTGTTATTTGCTTTCCACCGCGTCGGTCCGCCAAACGAACCGGACGCTGCCTTCCATGCCGTCGGCGATGCCGGAGTAGTTGGAGTACGTCTTGGACAGCTCGCACATCGCTTCGAGGCGATCGGCAAGGCCGTTGAGATTGTCGTTCACCGCGTCGGCCAGCTTGGTTACGCCCTCATCGTTGAACTGGGCGATGCCGTCGGAAAGCGCCTTCGCGCCGTCGCGCAGCTCGGTCACCCCGGAGATCAGCGCGGGCATGCTGTCGTTGAGCGTCTTCGCGCCGCCGGCCGCGGTGGTCACGCCCTGCGTATAAGCGGCCAGGCCGGTGTAGAAGGTGTTGTAGCTGTCAAGCTGCGCTTTGAGCGCGGTCAGCGTTTCGCGGGCGGCTTCGGCCTGCGCGGAGGCGGCGGCCATCTGCTTCTGCACCTCGTCGGAAGCCATGTTCTGCTCGATCAGCGCCTGTACCTGCGCTTCCGTGTTGGAGGCGATCAGCGCGGTTACTTCGTCGGAAGCCATCTGAGCCTGCGTCTGCTGGCTGACGAGCGCCCGCACTTCATCGGTTTTCATCTGGGCGCTGACAGCGCCCTCGATCTGCGCCTGCTGCTGTTCGGTCACCTGACCGGCCTGCGCGGCGGCCTGATACGCTTCAGGCGTGAGGTTCATCGCGGCGAGCACCTGCTCGGTCACGCCGTCCTGAACGGCCTGGGTCACTTTCGCGGAAACTTCCTGTTCGACGGCCTGCGCAACCGCGGCGCGCACTTCGTCTTCCCTGGCGCGGACGGCGGTTTCCACCTGTTCACGGGCGGCCGCTTCCACGTCGGTCTGCTCCAGCAGCGCGTCAAGCGCTTCAGAGTAGTTTTCCTTCGTCAGCGTTACGTCCTGACCTGCGGCGGCCAGCTGGGAATTGGCGACGGACAGCAGGGAATCGAACACCTGCGCGGAGCCGTCGGTCAGCGCGGCGCTGTTTTCGTCCAGCGTTTCAAGGCCGGTGGAGAGCGCGCTCACGCCGTCGCTCAGCTCGCCCGCTTTGGCGAGCAGCGTTTCAAGGCCGTCGGCCAGCTGGCTGCCGCCGTCGAGCAGCTGCGCCATGGCGTCGGTCAGCTTGCCGACCGCTTCGTTCAGATCGTCCATCATGGAGGAAGCGTCCGCTTCGCCGTCATAGCTGAACAGTTCGTTCGTGGCGACGGAGAGCGTCAGCGGCAGGGCAAAGTTTTCCGAGTCGGCGCTGATTTCGATATAGGCGGGCAGTTCGAGGGTTTCAGGATCAAGATCGAGGTTTTCCTGCATGCCGGGCAGCACGACGCCCGCCGCGACGGAATGATCGCCGTCGTTGACCAGATAGCCGTTTTCCACTTCGACGTTGGTGAACACGTCGTTATCGAGCAGCGCGGCCGTTACAACGGCGAAGGGGACGTACATCGTTTCTTCCGTTTCGCCCACGGCGGCCTTGCCGGTCAGCTGGGGCAGATAATCGAAGCGGATGGTCACGCGGCCGCTCTTGCCGGCGATTTCCTCAGCGCTGAGCGCTTCGCCGTCGAGCGTATAGGTGATCTTCATCTGCACAGGCAGGGGCTCTTCGCTCGTGCCCTGATAGTAGATATCCTTGCCGGCGGCGGCCCAGGCGCTGCCGTCGAAGGCTTCGTCGCCCTTGACGTTTTCAACGTCCGCAAGGTTCGTTGCATCGGCGAGGGTCTCCGCGCCTTCGGGATTTTTCAGCCAGTCGCTGACGATTACCTTGCGCGCTTCGCCGTCGCCCGTGGCGAGAACATATACGGTTTCATCCTTATACGCGCCTTCGGCCATTGCCGGCGCGACAGCGCCCAGAACCAGCATCAGAGAAAGCAGCACAGCCGTTATCTTTTTCATGGGATTTGCCTCCTTTAATTCTTCACTTTCATGCCGAGGGTGGTATGGCGGATCACGCCGTCAAGCAGCATCAGCAGCGCCGGCAGGAAGAAGATGACGCTGACCATGCTCACCAGCGCGCCGCGCGCCATCAGCATGCACATCGAGCGGATGATATCGATATCGGAGTAAATCGCGACGCCGAACGTGGCGGCGAACAGGCCCATGCCGCTGACGATGATCGACGGAGTGGAAGCGCCCAGCGCGATGGTGACAGCCTCGCGCTTGGACTTGCCGCTGCGGCGCCCCGCCTTATAGCGTGTGGTCATGAGGATGGCGTAGTCGACCGTCGCGCCCAGCTGAATGGTGCTGATGCAGATCGGCGCGATGAACGGAAGCGACTGGCCCAGATAGTGCGGCAGGCCAAGGTTGATGAACACGGCCAGCTCGATCACGGCGATCAGCACGACCGGCAGCGTCAGGCTCTTTTCCACCAGCAGGATGATGATGAATACGGCGATGATGGAAACCGCGTTGACCACCTGGAAGTCGTGATCCGTGGTGTCGATCATATCCTTCATGCAGGGCGCTTCGCCGATGAGCATGCCGGAAGGATCGTGCTCCTTGAGGATGGCGTTCAGCTGCGCGATCTGCTCGTTCACCTTGTCGCTTGCGACGTGGTATTCGGAGTTGATCAGCAGCAGCTCCCAGCGGTCGCTCTTGAGGATTTCCAGCACCGATTCCGGAAGCATTTCCTCCGGCACGCGGCTGCCGACGACGGATTCAAGGCCCAGGACGTATTTCACGCCGTCCACCTGCTCCATTTCGTCGATCATCTGCCGCATGTCGCTCGAGGGCAGCTTCGCGTCCACCAGCAGCATGTGCGTGGAGGCGATATCGAAATCCTCCGAGAGCTTCGTGTTGGCGATGACGGAAGCCATATCGTCCGGCAGGCAGCTGGCCATGTCGTAGTAAACCTCGTCGTTGGTCTTGTCATAGCCGTAATAGGCCGGATAGACCAGCATCGCGAAGATCACGAGGAAGACGGGGAAAATCTTGACCATCTTCTTGGCGAACCCGTCCGCGTTGCGGATGAGCGCCTTGTGGCGCGTCTTCTGCAGGGGCTTGTCGAGCAGAAGAACCATCGCCGGAAGCACCGTTATGCTGCCGATTACGCCCAGCAGCACGCCCTTTGCCATGACGAGGCCGAGGTCGCGGCCGAGGGTGAAGGACATGAAGCAAAGCGCCGCGAAGCCCGCGATCGTCGTCACCGAGCTGCCGACGACGGAGGTGAGCGTTTCATGGATGGCGCTTGCCATGGCCTCGAAGCGGTCGTCCGTCTTTTCGCGCTGCTCGTTGTAGCTGTGCCAGAGGAAGATGGAATAGTCCATCGTTACGGCCAGCTGCAGGACGGCGGAAAGCGCCTTGGTGATATACGAGACTTCGCCGAAGAAGTAGTTCGTGCCGAGGTTAATCACAATGCAGATGCCGATGCTCGCCAGGAACACGAACGGCACCAGCCAGCCGTCGAGCAGGATCATCATCGCCGCGCACGCGCAGGCGACGGCCAGCGCGACGTACGTCGGCTCTTCACGCTCGCACAGATCCTTCAGGTCGGTAACGATGGCGGTCATGCCGGAAACGTAGCAGTTTTCGCCGGCCACTTCGCGTACCTCGCGGATAGCGTCCATCGTCACGTCGGCGGAAGTGGAATCGTCGAAGAAGATCGCCATGATCGTTGCGTTATCGGAGTTGAACTCCTGATACACGTTCTCCGGAAGCACCTCCATCGGGATGGACAGATCGGCGATGGAGTCGTACCAGACGACCGAATCGACATGATCGACCGCCTCGAGCTTCTCCTTCAGGCGGGAAACGTCCTTGGCGGGCATATCCTCCGCAATCAGCATCGAGAACGCGCCCTTGCCGAAATCGTCCAGCAGAACGTTCTGTCCGATGACGGTATCCATATCTTCGGGCAGGTAGGTGAGCATATCATAGTTGATCCGCGTGTGCAGCATGCCCATGACGGATGGAACCATCAGGATCAGCGCCACAATCAGAATCACAACGCGGCTTTTTACAACCGCTCTGGAGAAACGCATCAGTCAGTCCTTCCTTTCTTTTACTTCATATTCGCACTCAATCACGTCCGGCTGCTGATGGCGGATGATCTTTACGGCGCAAAGCGCCACGCTGAGATTCAGCGCGCCCTCCGACAGCATCGAAACGCCCAGCAGCGCCGTCAGGATCCGGGCGCTCTGCGTCGGCCGGAAGGCCACCGCCGCGCCCACCGCGCCCGCCACAACGGCCAGCGCGAGGATCAGCCACCACTTCGGCAGGCCGAACCGCTTCGCGTCGATCGCCGTCTGCAGCTTCAAAAGCGCGTCCGCCATGATGGCGATGCCGATCACCAGACAGAGGAAGTTCATGGCGTGATCGGGATTCATCAGCACAATCGCGCCGACGACGATCAGCGTCAGGCCGAACGCCAGATCGAACTGAAACGCCAGCCTGTACAGATCCTTTGTAAAATACCCGACCAGCTTCACCAGGCCGAACGCGATCAGCATCACGCCGGCGGTTATGCCGATGAGCGACACGGACAGATCGTGCTTTGCAATCATCAGCGCGCCCAGCGCGCAGAAGAACAGCGACATGACGATATATCCGATTTTCGCCGCCCGAATGACCTTTGTGGAACGCATGAACCGCACCTCCTTCGATTGGGTACGGGCGGAGTATAGCAAACTCCCGCAGCGGAAGGAATGGACACGTTTTCTGCAATGTCTGAAAAATGGAAGCGGGGAGAGAAATGCCCAATTTTTGGGCAAAAGAAGGGCTGTGCCCAAAAAGAAAAGAAGCCCCTCTCCGGCAGGAGAAGGGCTGTGTCGCGCGGCTTATTCTTCTTTGCAGATTTGCAGGAACGCCTCGCCGTAGAGCGCAAATTTTCGTTCGCCCATGCCGCTGATGGCGAGCATTTCCGCGCGCGTGCGCGGCTTTTTTACGCTCATTTCTTCCAGCGTGGCGTTGGTGAAAATCAGATATGGCGCCACATGCTTGCGGAATGCGATTTTCTCGCGCAGATCGACCAGCCGCGCATAGAGCGGCTTATCCACCGCAGGCGCGGTTCGCCGTGCGCGCGCCGTCTTTTCCGCTGCGACGGGCATCGCCAGCACGCACGACATGCCGCGCTCGATTTCGTCCGCGCGGGGGCCGGGGCGAAGGCTGCGATACTGTCCCGGCGCGACGGCGAGGTATTCGTCCGCCAGCAGCGCGTCGATGCAGGCAAGGATCTGCCCACGCGGCGTGGAGGAAAGCGCGCCGAAGCTCTCGAACCGCGCGAGGCTCTGGCCCTGCGGATCGTCGTCGCCGCGGAGAATATCCGTCAGGCGCTTTGCGCCGTAAAGACCGCCCGTCTCGTCGATGCATGAGACGATCGCCTGTGCCAGTTCGGTCACATCTTCCTCGCGCACGCCCGACAGGCAGTTCGAGCAGCCGTTGCAGCGCGCGGGCGCGTCCTCGCCGAAATAGCGCAGCAGATAGCCGCGCAGGCAGCCGCGCCCCGTGCAGTAAAACGTCATCTGTCTGAGCCGTTCCAGGCTTTCGCGGCGCACGGTTTCCTTCTGCTTTTCGCTGAGCTCTTCGTTTTCGGAGAGCGATTTTTCGATCAGGAATTCGTTCAGCTTTACGTCGCGGCCGCTGTAGAGCAGGATGCACGCCGCGGGAGAACCGTCGCGCCCCGCGCGCCCGGCCTCCTGGTAATAGCTTTCCGGATCCTTGGGCATGTTGTAATGCAGCACGTAGGCGACGTTCGATTTATCAATGCCCATGCCGAACGCGTTCGTGGCCGCCATGACCGGCTTTTCATCGAAAAGAAACGCTTCCTGGTTGGCGTGCCGTTCCTTGTCGGACAGCCCGGCGTGGTAGCGCGTTGCGGGCACGCCCGCCGCTTCCAGCAGCGCGCAGACCTCTTCCACCGCCTTGCGCGTCGAGCAATAGACGATTCCCGACTGCCCGCGCCGCTCCTGCACGATGGAAAGCAGCTGGCCGCGCTTTTCGCTTTCCGTCACGCGGCGCACTTCAAAATACAGGTTCGGCCGGTTGAAGCCCGTCACGAGGGTTTCAGGATTTTTCAGGCGCAGAAGCGCCGAAATATCCTCCCGCACCCGCCGCGTCGCCGTGGCCGTGAACGCCGCGACGGGCGGACGCACGGGCAGGCTTTCCACAAACCGCGCGACGTTCAGATAGCCCGGCCGGAAATCGTGCCCCCATTGCGAAACGCAGTGCGCTTCGTCCACCGCGACGAGCGAGATGCGCGCGCTCTGCGCAAACGCCGTAAAGCCCGGCGTTTCCAGCCGTTCCGGCGCGACGTAAATGATTTTGTACATCCCCGCCATCGCGTTGGAGAGCGCCTTGCAGTATTGGCCGAGCGTCAGCGAGCTGTTCAGATACGCCGCCGCTACGCCCGCCTGCTTGAGCGCGAACACCTGATCTTTCATCAGTGAAATCAGCGGGGATACTACCAGCGTGATTCCCGGCAGAAGCAGCGCCGGAATCTGGTAGCAGATCGATTTGCCTGCGCCCGTGGGCATTACGCCCAGCACGTCGCAGCCCGCCAGAATCGCGTCGATCAGCTTTTCCTGCCCTTCGCGGAAGCTGTCGTAGCCGAAATATTTTTTCAAAGCTTCGTTTTTCGTCATGACCTGATTATAACACAGAAGGGAACGGTTGGGGGATGATTTTCTGGGGGAAACTTCCTTTGGAGAGAGGAAGTTTTCCCCAGACCCCTTTCAAGGAAACCATTTGAATTTTTTCAGGCGTGACAGAATTGCTCAGGATGCGTCGGAACCCTTCGCCCGCCTTTCTTTCGGGAGAGCGCGAGAACCCCTTCCTTTCCTCGCGGAAAGAAAGGGGTTCTCGCAAAAAACAAATTCTAAACTTTTACTCCGCGCTTTCGTTCCCCACGGGCAGCGGCGTTACCTTTTCGTTCTGCTCCGGGCCGAGGATCTCCATGAATTCCTCGCCGGTGATGGTTTCCTTTTCGAGCAGGTAGGAGGAAAGTTCGCTGAGCTTCTGCGCGTTGTCGCGGAGGATCGACAGGGCCTTGTCGTAGCTTTCGGCGATCAGGCGCTGAATTTCCTTGTCCACGAGCGTGCTGGTTTCGGGCGAACAGATGGCCTGCGCGCCGTCGCCGAGATACAGGCTGGTCTGCGTGTCGAGCGCGACCATGCCGAACTTGTCGCTCATGCCGAAGCGCGTGACCATGTTGCGCGCCAGCTTCGTGGCCTGTTCGATATCGTTGGCTGCGCCGGTGGTACAGGTCTTGAACGCGAATTCTTCCGCTGCGCGTCCGGCCGTAAGGGTTACGATTTTCGATTCGAGATCCTCGCGGCTCATCAGCACGCGCTCGGTTTCTTCCACCTGCATGGTGTAGCCCAGCGCGCCGTTTGTGCGCGGGATGATGGTGATTTTGTGTACCGGCGCGGAGTGCTTCTGCCGCGCGGCCACGAGGGCGTGCCCGATTTCGTGATAGGCCACGATGCGCTTTTCTTCGGGCGAGATGACCATGCTCTTGCGCTCGCTGCCGGCGATAACCAGCTCCACAGCGGCCTCCAGGTCGCACTGCGCGGTGGCGGTGCGGCCGGCCCGGACGGCGCAAAGCGCCCCTTCGTTGATGATATTGGCCAGATCGGCGCCGCTTGCGCCGACGGTTGCGCGCGCAATGGCGGCCAGGTCGACGTCCGGCGCGGTAGCGATATTCTTCGCGTGTACGCGGAGAATCGCCTCGCGGCCCTTCATATCGGGCAGGTCGACGGTGATGCGCCGGTCGAAGCGGCCGGGGCGCAGAAGCGCCTTATCGAGAATTTCGGGGCGGTTCGTCGCGCCGAGGATGATGATGCCCTTGCTTGGATCGAAGCCGTCCATTTCGGCCAGCAGCTGGTTGAGCGTCTGTTCGCGCTCGTCGTTGGCGTTCAGGCCGGTGCCGTCGCGCTTTTTGCCGATGGCGTCGATTTCATCGATGAACACGATGCAGGGGGCCTTTTCGGCCGCTTCCTTGAACAGATCGCGCACGCGCGCAGCGCCCGTGCCCACGAACATTTCCACGAACGCCGAGCCGGACACGAAGAAGAACGGAACCTTCGCCTCACCCGCCACGGCCTGCGCCAGCAGCGTTTTGCCCGTGCCGGGAGGGCCGACGAGCAGCGCGCCCTTGGGCAGCTTCGCGCCGATGGCCTTGTATTTCTCGGGCCGGTTAAGGAAATCGACCATTTCGATGAGCTGGTCCTTTGCTTCGTCCTGTCCGGCTACGTCGGCGAAGCGCTTCGTTACCTCGGAGACGTTGTACATCTTCGCGCCGCTTTTGCCGAAGCCGCCGAGCAGGTTGAACCCGCCGCCCTTGCCATCCTTGCTGCCGCGAATCATTTTGACGATCCAGAAGATCATCAGTCCATAGAACGCCAGCGGCAGCACGAGATTGACGATGACGCTCAGGATGGAAACGCGGCTTTCCTGGCTCACGCCGCCGAACTCCACGCCCGCCTTATACAGCCGCTGTACGAGGTTCGGGTCGTCGACGGGATAGGTGGCGTAGGTGTTTCCGCTGCGCCAGGGGAACATTCCGCTGGATACGGTGAAGCGGATGAGCGTATCGGTGATTTCAACCGCCTGCACCTGGCCGGAATCGACCATGCTCAGAAATTTGCTGTATTCGACATATTCCGTCCTGTTACCGCTCAGCATATTGCCCATGCTGAGCATATTCACAATCATGACCGCGCCCAGCAGGATCAGGATATAGACCCACGGATTGGTGGGCAGATGGAATTTCTTTCTATTTGTGGGGTCCTTCTCCGGTTTTTTCATCGTAGAGAAGTTTTCTCCTTTCTTTTTCTGCGGTGTTTAGTGTACGCCAACAATGAAAGAATAACAAGCCTTGATGAACCAAATATTAAGAAATTTCCGTTTTTTGCGGTTTTTTGGTCGAACGATTCCGGTTGGGCCTTAGAAGGAATCGCCGCCCTGCGGCGAGAATTCTGCCCGTATCCTTTCTTTTTTATTCGGAGGCCGCCATGCAGCGTATCGCCCGGCTTTCACGAAAGAACGAACGCCGCGTACAAATGCTGCCAATCAGCGCCATTGATGTAAACCCCTACCAGCCGCGCACCGATTTCGATGGCGAAGCCGTGAAGGCGCTGGCTGCGTCGATTGCGAGTCTCGGGCTTTTGCAGCCCATTACCGTGCGTCCCGAACCGAACGGGCGCTACACCCTCGTCGCTGGGGAACGGCGGCTGCGCGCGTGCGCGTCGCTAGGCATGACGACGATCGAGGCCATGCTCATCGACGCGGGCGACGGCGAGGCCGCGCTGCTGGCGCTTGTTGAAAACCTGCAAAGAGAAGACCTGCATTTTCTCGACGAGGCCGCGGCCTACGCCCGCGTGATGCGCCTGTGCGGATTCTCGCAGGAGGCGCTGGCCGCGCGCATCGGCAAAACGCAGGGCGCGATTGCCAACAAGATCCGCCTCTTACGGCTGGAAGCGCCGGTACGCGACACGGTGCGCACGCTGGCGCTTTCGGAGCGGCAGGCGCGCGCGCTTTTGAAGCTGCCGCCCGGCGGCGCGCAGATCGAAGCCGCCGAAATGATGGCTTCGCAGAATCTCAACGCCCTGCGCAGCGAGGCGCTTGTTGAGGAAATGCTGCGCGCCCTGCGCGCGCAGAACGCTCCGAAGCACAGGATGTTCGTCGTCGTGCGCGACTGGCGGCCCTATGTCAACGCCATTCGCGGCGTAGTGCGCCAGATGCAGGATGCGGGGCTGTCCGTTGAAATGGAGACGGAGCAACCCGGCGCGGAACTGCTGGTGCGGCTGCGGGTGAGCCAGGGGAACGTTGGGAGTTCCGCCACTGAAACCCCGGCAGGAACCTGAGGTTCCTGCACTTCCCGGTTTAGGGCTTTGCGTTTCTCATCTGCATTCATGTGACGGGGTTAGCTCGTCCGCGCGCCTGCGGGCGCGCGGATATTGCGCGCTTCTTCAGGCGGCTGCGCCGCACAGGGGGACGTCAGGGGTTCCGCCCCTGAGACCCCGGCAGGAATCTTCGCCGGTGCTCAATCGACGCATTCCCCCTTCGGTCGACTGCTCGTTTCGCACCGCGCCTTCGGGTCGCTGCTTCGGCCACAGGCCGCGCTCCCCTTCGGCGTCCTGCACCTCCCACTTGGAGGCAACCCAGCCTTGCGGCACAAAAATAGCCGCGCTCTGCGCGGCAAAAATAAAATTCCGTTACTGTACCGGGGGTTCTGCGCTTTCGCCCGTTCCCAGCACGTTTTTGATTTCGCCCATCACCTCGGGCAGCAGCTCCATCACGCGGTCGACCGGAGTGGCGTAGTTGGTCGGCAGCATTTTCACCTGACCGTTTCCTACAACCAGAAAGCCCATCGGATGCACCGATACGCCCGCGCCGCTGCCGCCCGCGAAGGGAAGCCCCTCCGGCGCGGCGGGCGCTTTTCCCTGGCCGACGCCGTACTCGCCGCCGCCTGCCGCGAACCCGAACGACACGCGCGAAACCGGAATAATCGTCGTGCCGTCCGCCGCCTGCACGGGATCGCCCACCACCGTATTCACGTCCACCATGTCCTTGATGCTGTCCATCGTCGTGCCCATCAGAGCGTCAATGGGATGCTTCTCCACTTTTCCTTCTCCTCTCCTCACGCCGTGCGCGCGCTTTTCGCCGCCCGCACGCCCGTGCGGATAATATCCCCGCCGCGCGCCGTCACTATGCAGCACGCCGAAAGGCAGAACCCTGCGCCGGCGAAATCCGGCCGCGCGCGGCCCTGCGTGGGACACAGTGCGTTCGCCGCGCCGAAGATCGTTTGCAGGCTTCCCGCGCACAGCGCGGTCAGAGCCGCGTCGCCCGTCCCGACGGTCGCGGCCAGCCGCAGCCCGCTGCCCGGCAGGCGCAGAAGCCCCAGCGCAAAGCGAGGAAGCAGCCTGCGCAGAAAGCGGCTTTTCTTTTTGCCGCCGCGCCGGAGGAGAATGCGCCCGGCGAAGCGCAGCCGCAGCCCGTATATGCGGATTTCCGCCGCATACGACGGCGACGCGTTCAGATCCGCGCGTACCTGCGCCGAAACGGGCGCGGACCAGATCAGCGCGGCCAGCGCCGCCAGAACAAAAACAGCCCGCATTTTCTACCTCCTGCGCAGAATAGGATGGTCGAAACGCGGGGAATGATTCGGATGTTTTGCGGAAAGCGCAGAAAAAACGGCCGCGCGGGAGTTTTTCCCCGCGCGGCCGTTTTTTAAAATTTCAGCTTATTTGCCTTCCACGACGCTCTGACCCGCAATGCGGCCGAAGACAGTGAAGTCCACGATCGCGTTGCCGCCAAGACGGTTGCCGCCATGGATGCCGCCGGTCACTTCGCCGGCCGCGTACAGGCCCGGGATCGGGTCGCCGCTGGTGCCGATGACGTGCGCGTCGGTGTTGATCTTCACGCCGCCCATGGTGTGGTGCGCGGCAGGGGCGCGCGGATACGCGTACCAGGGGCCGCCTTCCAGCGCGGTGGTGAGCAGCTCGCGGCCAAGCTCGTCGACGGAGTCGCCGTTCTTGACGTGCTCGTTGTAGGTGTCGAGGCTCGCCTTGAGGTTCTCGTAGGGTACGTTGATCTTCTCAGCGAGTTCCTCGAGCGTATCGGCCTTCACGAAGCCGTAGCGGCCTTCCTCGATGAGGGAGGACACGGTGCGGCCGCCGAGGCAGCGATAGGTGTCGGGATCGTCGACGACGGTGTAGTTGTGGATGGTGTACATCCGGCCGCCGGTCTGCGCGAGGATGGCGGCGCTGATGACGTCGCGGCGTCCGTCTTCACGGACGAAGCGGTTGCCTTCCTGGTTGACGTAGATGCATGCGTCCACGCCGCCGGTGATGACGTCGGAGGTCACGCCCGTCCAGGGGTTGCAGACCTGCAGCAGCTGGATCTGATCCATATCCACCAGATCCGCGCCGGCTTCCTGCGCCATGATGATGCCGTCGCCGGTGATGGCGGGCATGTTGGAGGTGATGAGGCCTTCGCCGAGGTTCGGCCACTTCTCGCCCTGGCAGTACTTCACGCGCATTTCCACGTTGCCGGCGAAGCCGCCCGTGGCCAGCACGACGCCCTTGCTGGCGTGCAGGGTGACCTTGTGGCCGTCCTTCGCTTCGGCGATCACGCCGACAACGGCGCCGTTATCGTCGGTGATGAGGCTCTTGCCGGCCGTTTCCATGATGATGGTCACGTTGTCCTTCGCGGAGAGGTTGTCCTCGAAGGTCTTGATATAGCCGGTGCCGTTGGGCATGACGGCCGTGTGGGTGCGGCGATAGAGAGAGCCGACGCCCTGGGTGATGGTGCCGTCGAATTCCATGCCCATGCTTTCCAGCCAGTGCAGGCCGTCGAGCGCGTTGGAGCACAGCACGGTGACCAGATCGAGGTTGGCGACTTTGTCGCCGCCTTCCCAGGTCTGCTGGATGTAGAAGTCCACGGAGTCTTCGATGCCGAGCGGTTCCTGCAGCTCCGGATCGGGCGCGTTGTAGATGCCGCCGGAAACGATGGAGTTGCCGCCGAGGAAGCCGGTCTTTTCGATCAGGATCACGGACGCGCCTTCGTCGCTGGCGGAAACCGCCGCAGCAAGGCCCGCGCCGCCGCCGCCCACGATAATCACGTCGGCGGTCATTTCTTCATCCTGCACGGGAGCTTTTTCGGGAGCGATCATGAGCGCGTCGCGGCTGCCGCCTGCCTGCTCGACGCAATCGCCCACGGCGGTGATGATGGCGCGGCTGGTCATGGTCACGCCGGTCACGGTGTCGATGGCGAGAGACTGCGCGTCGAGGATGCGGCCGGGGATGGTTTCAATGGCGATGTCGCCCACGCCGGGGGTTTCGATGTGGCCTTCCTTGACTTCGATGGCCTCGATCTTATCCTCGGAGAAGGTTACGTCGACCGTCACGTCGCCGTTCTGGCCGAACGCGGCGGCTTCGTAGGTGCCGGGGGTGTAGCGGTTCGCTTCGGCGGTTTCGCCGGAGAGGCAGGCTTCCGCCGCCGCCAGCACCGCTTCGCTGGTGATGGTTGCGCCGGCAACGGCGTCCACCTTCACGGTGTTCTGTTCCACCATCGCCTTGGCGAGGGTTTCGGCGGCCTGTCCGCCGAGCGCGGGCGTTTCGTTCGGCGCGTCGATTACGGCTTCTTTGATTACGCCGTCTTCAACGGTCAGCGTGACCGTGACGGCGCCGCCGAAGCCCTGCTGCGTGGCCGAGAACGTTTCCGCCATGCCCGTGGAAGCCAGTCCCAGGCACATGACGAGCGCGAGCAGCGCTGCGAGGATCTTCTTCATGAGGTGTTCCTCCTTCAAAAATTCCGGCGCGGAACCCGCGCCGGTTCGTCAGGAAGAGTATACATGAATTCAGCATGATTTGTTAAACGAAAAACTAACGTGAACCGTTCGAAAAATGGAAATGATCGCCGCTTCCGTTCGCCGCGCCTACGCGTCGTTTTCGCACGTCCGGAAATGCTCCGGGTCGCGCTCCGTCTTTTCGCGCGCGTACAGCGCGCCATGGCGCAAAAGCGCCTTGCACGCGGGCTTGAGCGCGTTGTAGCTGCGATAGATCAGCCGCGCGCACAGCCACAGATCGTCCTCGTCCAGATCGAGCGTCGTCAGGCCGTAGAGCGCGCTGAATCGCTCCGTGGAAGAATACTGCACGGCGATCACCGTATCGCCCTGGCGCACCTTATAGATGACGAGCGGCACCGCGCCGAGATAATTCACCTGACCCGGGCGCACGCCGCGCTCGATCAGGCTGTTCATCGTGCCGCGCACGGCGGGGCAGTCGTCATGAGGGAAGGCGAAGTTTACGCCCGAAAGGGCCTCGTATTTGATGTTTTTCCGGCTTGAAAGCGGCGAACCGGCGGCGGTCATCAGCCGGACGGGCTCGCGGAAAAGGCGCTGCTCCTGCAGGCCGGGCAGACGCGTCCAGCCTGCGCTGTAATATACGCCGAGCTCCGTCTCGCCCGCGCGCACCATGGCGGGCACCTGCGCGTTGGCGGAGGTTTTCATGCGGATGCGCACCTCGGGGTGCTTTTCGCTGAAGGCGGAGAACATGCCGACCAGCCCGTTGGAGACGGTCATTTCGCAGCCGCCGATGAGCACGCTGTCCTCCATCTGCGCGGTGCTGGAAAGGCTCTCGATGGCGCGATAGTAGTCGCTGAGGATCTTCTCCGCGTGAGGGCGGAATTCCGCGCCCTCCGGCGTGATCTCGATCTGACGGCCGACCTTTGCAAAGAGCCGCGTGCCCAGCTCGTGCTCGAGCACCTGCACATGCTTGTTCAGCGTGGAGGGAGCGTAGCACAGTTTTTCCGCCGCCTTCTGGTAGTTGAGCGTATCGCACAGCGCCAGAAAAGTTTTCAGTTCTTTGGTATCCATAAAACCACTCCGTTTCTTCCCTGTGATGATTATCACGCATGCGGAGGGTTTTGTCAATCGCGCGCAGGGCGCGCCTTAAATTTGCGTGACGTTTCCTGTCTTTTATGCTATGCTGAAGCGGGAGGGGATGCGTATGAACGCTGCGCGCGCCGCAAGCCTGCTGGAGACGCTTATTATGGGAATCGACCCGATTACCGGCGAGACGCTGGATGCGGAGCACGTCTGCGCCCAGCCGGAGACGCTTCGCGCGCTGCATCTGGCCGTGGCGGCGCTGCGGAACGAGAAGCCGCGCCTGAACGCCGGACGGCCGTGGACGCCGCAGGAGGACGAGACGCTGCGCCAACTCTACCGCGGCGGCGTTTCGCTCGACGCGATCTGCGCCCGGCTTTCCCGCCGCCCGCGCGGTACGGAGAACCGGCTGAGGCATCTCGGCCTTTTGCCGCAGGAGAACGCCGCAAAGCCGTGGCGCATGGGGAAAATCTGGTCGGAGACAGAAGAAAAAACGCTGCTTTCGATGTATCGCGCGGGGCGCTCGGAAGCGGAGATCGCCTCCGCGCTCGGGCGCGGCGCGCGCGGGGTGGAAATCAAGCTGGAAAGGCTGCTTGAAATGCAGGATTTTTCCGCGCAGGTTCAAAAAATTCGGGAATGCTTTCTGAGCAGAATGCCCATATCCGAGATCGCGCGCGAAACGGGACTGTCGCGGCGCGAGGTGGAAGCCCGGCTGGATTATCTGGGGTTGGCGCGGGCGCGGGAGGAGAACGGCGAAAAGGGCGCCGAAGGCGAAGGCGCGGGAATCCAGATATCGGAATAAAGCAGGAGCAGAAAGAAAAGAAGCGGCGCGGGACGGGCGCTTCGGACGGAGCCAAATCTTCATGGTTGAGAAAATCAAAGCGCCGGCCGGGCGCGCCTGAAAGACGGCGGGCGGCGGCTGCGGAAGCGGGATTCGCGCAGCAGCGCAGGGCGGAACGGGCCGCTGTGCCGGCGCGGCGAAGCCGCCTGCAGTTTGACACGCCCCGGCCTGCATGATAAAATGTTTCCACAATTTTTCTGATGATAAGGAGCCTTTCATGGCGGAAGATATTCGGATGCTGTTCCTGAAGGAAAGTCTGCGCGACTGCGAGGAGGTTTTCGCCGATGCGGCGGCCCGCGAGCAGGCGCGCGCGTGGGATTATCTCGTCGTCACCGCTGCGAACGAAGCGCAGGCGGCGGCCTATCGCGTACAGATCGAGCGCCGCCAGCGCGACGGCCGTCTGCCCCGGCAGACGCGCTGCCTGGTCATCGCCGATCCGGGCGGCGAGCGCGTGGGCTGCGGCGGCGCGACGCTGAACGTGCTGCGCGAAATCGCGCGGAGCGAGGGCGGAGAGCGGCCGTTCGCAGGCAAGCGCATTCTGGTGCTGCATTCCGGCGGCGACAGCAAGCGCGCGCCGCAGTTCTCGGCGTGCGGCAAGCTGTTCGCGCGGGTGCCGCGGGCGCTTCCCGACGGGCGGGCGACGACGCTGTTCGACGAGTTCTGCGTGTCCACGGCTGTTGTGCCTGGCCGCGTTTCCAGCGGCATGCTCGTCATGAGCGGCGACGTGCTGCTGCTGTTCAACGCCCTGCAGATCGACCTGGAGGGCAGCGAGGCGGCCTGCATTTCCATCAAGGCTCCGGCCGAGACGGGCACGCACCACGGCGTGTTCGTGCCCGACGGAGAGGGCGGCGTGAAGGAATTTCTGCACAAGCAGCCGGTCGAGGCGCTCAGGGCGCGGGGCGCGGTCAATCCGCGCGGCATGGTCGATATCGATACGGGCGCGGTGTGGCTCTGCGAAGAAAAGCTCGACGCGCTCTATCGTCTCGTCGATACCGACGAGGGCTTCGCCCGGTACGTCAATTCGCTCGTGCGGCTCAGCTTCTACGGCGATTTCGTCTATCCCATGGCCGCCGCGTCCACGCTGGAAAGCTATCTGGAGCAGGCGCCGGAGGGCGTAATGTCCGACGCGCTGTGCGAATGCCGCCGCGTGATCTGGGAAAAGCTGGGCGGCACGAAGCTCGGCCTGGTGCGGCTTTCGCCAGCGGAGTTCATTCATTTCGGCACCACGCGCGAATGGCGCAAGCTGATGCTCGAGGGCGAGGAGACGTTCGGCGCGCTGGGCTGGCGGCGGCATATCTGCGCCTTCGGCGCGGAGGAAAACTGCGCGGCCGTTACGGCGCTGATCGAGCGCGGAGCGGTCTGCGCGCCCGGCTGCGCGCTGGAAGAAACGCGCCTGGGGCCGCACGCGCGCCTGGGCGAAGGCTGCGTCGTCAGCGGCGCGGACTTTGACGGCGAGCTGCCCGCAAACACGGCGCTGTCCGTGCTGCCGCTGGCGGGCGGAGGCTTCTGCCCGCGCGTTTACGGCGCGACGGACAACCCCAAGGAAGCGCGCTGGATGGGCCGCGAACTGTCCGAACCGCTGTGGGAGGCGAAGCTGTTCCCCGTGTGCGAAACGCGGCGCGAAGCGTCGGCGGCGGCGGAAGCCATTGCGCGCGGCGAAATCCCGCAGGGCAGGCTGCTCAGCCTTGCCGGGAGCTTTACGCTGGCCGATATGGGCGAGGCGATGCGCTGGGAGGACGAGCTGGTTGAGCGCGTGCAGGCGCAGCGCGTGCTGGAATCGCTGCGGGCGGGCGCGCCCTCGAGCGACGCGCGGGCGCTGCTGACCGGCGCGCGCGTGCGCGAACGGCTTTTGAAGGACGCGGCGCATGCGGAGTTCCCGCTCAACGCGCGGCTCTTTGAACTGCTCGGCGAGGACGACGGCTGCTGGAACGCGATTTTCCGGCATATGTCCAGCGGCATGGAGCGGCTGGAATGCCCGCGCATCGCGCGGGAAAAGGCCGAAATCGCCCTGCCTGTGCGCGTCAACTTCGGCGGCGGCTGGACGGATACGCCGCCCTACTGCCTGGAGTTCGGCGGCACGGTGCTCAACGCGGCCGTGCTGCTGGAGGGTGAAATGCCCGTGCGCGCGGAGGCGAAGCGGCTCGACGCGCCGGTGATCCGCATCGTCAGCGCCGATCAGGGGATTGCGCGCGAATACGCGCGGCTGGAAGACCTCGCGCCCGGCAATCCCTATGATCCGCATGCGCTGGTCAAGGCGGCGCTGTGGGTGACGGGCGCCGTGCCGGAGGGCGCGGCGGGCGATACGGCGGCGCTGTGCGAAAAGCTGGGCGGCGGCATTGAAATTACAACCTGCGTGCGCGGCGTGCCGAAGGGGTCGGGGCTGGGCACGAGCAGCATCCTCTGCGCGGCGGCGGCGCGCGCGCTGTGCCGGCTGTTCGGGCAGGAGGACGGCGACGCGCGCATCAGCGAAATGGCGCTGCGTATGGAACAGGCGATGCGCACCGGCGGCGGCTGGCAGGATCAGGCGGGCGGCCTCGTGCCGGGCCTGAAGCTGGTCAGCTCGCAGGCGGGCAGTCCGCAGAGGCTGACGTTCCGTCCGGTTGAGATGCCGGAGGAAACGCGGCGCGAGCTTTCGGAGCGCTTTGCGCTCATCTATACCGGCCAGCGGCGCATGGCGCGCAATCTGCTGCGCACGATCATGCGCAAGGCCATCTCGCACGATCCGGACACGCTCGAAACGCTTGCAGGCATCCGCAGGCTGGCCGTGATGATGGCGTTCGAGCTGGAAACCGGCAGCGTGGACCGGTTCGCGGCGCTTCTGAACGAACACTGGGCGCTTTCGCGCCGGCTCGACGCGGGTTCGAGCAACACCTGCATCGACGCGATGCTCTCCGCCTGCCGTGACCTGACCGACGGCGTGATGATCTGCGGCGCGGGAGGCGGCGGGTTCATGAGCGTTGTGCTCAGGAAGGGCGCGACGCGCGAAATGCTTGCGGCGCGGCTGGACGAACTGTTCCAGGAGAGCGGCGTGAAGGTATGGGACGCGCAGCTGATGGTGTAACTGAAGATCGTATAAAACGGAAGTTTCAGCAGAAAATAAAGGCACCTTTTCAGGTAGGAGGTGCCTTTTTTATGCGGAAAATTTCGGGGAAAAGCGTGCGCGCGCTGTCGGTGGCGCTGGCGTGTACGGGCGCGGTGATGCTTTCGGCCGGGATCGGCCTGCTGGTTGCGGCGGCTCCGGCGGCGGCGCAGGAGGGCGCGCTCGTCGCGCCGGGGTGCAAGCAGGTGCAGCGCATCGTCTATTCGCGCTGCGGCCACGAGGTGCTGCGCAGGCTCGACGCGCCTGACGAATGGACGGGCATGACGCGCGAGCGCGCGGAAGCCGCGCTTGCCGAAACGGACGGCGCGTGGCGCATGACGGCGTTTACGCCGCGAAAAATCGAACTGACCCAATCGCGCGATCTGTTCTGTCCGGCGCATTGGGTGCTGATGATGGACGACAGCGGCGAAACCGGCGTGTATCGCTGCATGGACGGCGAGACGATGACGCGCCTGTCCGCCTGCGGCGTACCTGCGCCCGACGAGGAAACGCGCGCGCGGCTGCGTTACGGCGTCGCGTTCGACAGCGAAAGCGCGCTGCGCGGCGCGGTGGAAGCTTTGCGCGAAACCGACTGAAACGGCGGCGATTTTTTTATCGCGCCCGTGGGCGGTTTCCTCTTGCACGGCATAACATAATATGTTAGAATGTCTCCAATTTTACCGGGAGGTGCCGCCATGTTCATCGCCGATACGCATTGCGACACGCTGTGGAGGCTTGCCGGTCTGAGCGGCCGTAAGGATGATCGCGTTTGCGTCACGCCCGAGACGCTCGCAAAGGGCGGCGTAACGTTGCAGGTGTGCGCGCTGTATGCGGGGAATGCGGGTCCGCGGGGGACGGGCGAACGCGCGCCGCAAAACGTGGCGGCCGCCGAGCTGGCTGCGCTTCCCAAGCTGACGGAGGCCGGGGTCCGGCAGGTGGACAGTCCTTTCGAGGCGAAAGAGGGCGAAAGCTGTCTCATGCTCTCCATCGAGGGGGCGGAGGTATTCGGCGGTTCCCTTGAAAAGCTGCGGAAATTCCGGCAAAGGGGCGTGCGCCTGTGCGCGCTGACCTGGAACCATGAGAACCTTCTGGCCTGGCCGCACTGTGAAAACGGCCAGCGCGGCCTCAAGCCGTTCGGCTGGGAATGCGTGCGCGAGATGGAACGTCTGGGGATGGCGGTCGATGTGAGCCATCTGGGCGAGGGCGGGTTCTGGGATCTGATCTTTCATGCGGCGAAGCCGCCCATGGCCAGCCATTCCTGCTGCCGGAAGCTGTGCGGGCATACCCGCAACCTTACCGACGATCAGATTCGCGCGCTGATCGAGCGCGGCGGCTGGATCGGCGTGAACTTCTATACTGAGTTTGTCAACGGCACCGCGCGCTGTACGCTCGACGAACTGTGCGATCATTTTGTGCACATCGCGGAGCTGGGCGGCGCCCGGCATATGGGCTTTGGTTCCGACTTCGACGGCATCGACACCGCGCCGCAGGGACTGGAAGGCCCGGAGGATCTGCCGCGTCTGCTGGAAATGCTGCGCCTGCGGGGCTTCAGCGCCGACGAGGCGGAGGGCATTGCCGGACGCAACTTCCTGGAGTATTTCAGGGCTTTCGAATAGCCGGGGAATCCCAACCGCGCCTGTGCGCGGCTGTTTTTCCATAGATATACCGATGCAAAAGCGTGCTGTGTGAGAGGGGGAGTTTCTATTGTTTTCTTTTGACAGAATCCGGGAGGGGCTGACGTTCGACGACGTGCTGCTGGTGCCGCACCGCAGCAGCGTGCTGCCGAAGGATATCGATCTGCATTCCGAACTGGTGCCCGGCATCGTCCTGAACGTGCCGCTTCTGAGCGCCGCGATGGATACCGTGACCGATTCCCGGCTGGCTATCGCCATGGCCCGCGAGGGCGGCATGGGCATCATTCACAAGAGCATGCCCATCGCTGATCAGGCTGCGCAGGTGGACAAGGTCAAGCGCAGCGAGCACGGCGTCATCACCGATCCTTTCTTCCTTTCACCCGAACATAAAGTGGGCGACGCGCTCGCCCTGATGAGCCGCTATCACATTTCCGGCGTGCCCATCACGCGCAATGGAAGGCTCGTGGGCATCCTCACCAACCGCGACCTTCGCTTTGAGGTGCATGAGGATCAGCCTATCGCCGAGGTGATGACGAGCGAAAATCTCATCACCGCGCCTGCGGGCACCAGCCTGGAAGAGGCCAAGCGCATTCTGGCGCGGCACCGCATCGAAAAGCTGCCGCTCGTCGATGAAAACTATAACCTCGTCGGCCTGATTACGACCAAGGATATCGAAAAGGCCGTCAAGTATCCCAACAGCGCCAAGGACAAAAACGGCCGCCTGCTCTGCGGCGCGGCGGTAGGCATCGCGCACGATACGCTCGAACGCGCGGCGGCGCTTGTCGCGGCGCGCGTGGACGTGCTGGTGGTCGATACCGCGCACGGCCACAGCGAGGGCGTGCTGAAGATGGTGGAAAAGCTGCGCGGGCTGTATCCCGAGCTGCCGATCATCGGCGGCAACGTGGCCACGAAGGAAGCCGTGCATGATCTCGTCTCCGCGGGCGCGAGCTGCGTGAAGGTCGGCATCGGCCCCGGCAGCATCTGCACCACGCGCGTGGTCAGCGGCATCGGCGTGCCGCAGGTGACGGCGGTCGCCGACTGCGCGGAGGAAGCCGAAAAATACGGCGTGCGCATCATCGCCGACGGCGGCGTCAAGTATTCGGGCGACATCGTCAAGGCGCTGGCGGCCGGCGCAAGCGCCGTCATGCTGGGCAGCCTGCTGGCGGGCACTACCGAAAGCCCCGGCGAGATGGAGATCTATCAGGGCCGCTCCTTCAAGGTCTATCGCGGCATGGGTTCTCTCGCGGCCATGGCCGCCGGAGGAAAAGACCGCTACTTCCAGGAGGATGCGAAGAAATTCGTGCCCGAGGGCGTGGAAGGCCGCGTGCCGTATAAGGGCGCGCTGTCGGAGACGATCTTCCAGCTGGTGGGCGGCCTGCGCAGCGGCATGGGCTACTGCGGCGCGAAGGATATCCCCACGCTGCACGAGACGGCCGAGTTCATCCGCATTACCGGTGCGGGCCTGGCCGAGAGCCATCCGCACGATATTTATATCACCAAAGAAGCGCCGAACTACTCCCGCGGCGTCGAATAACGCTTTTGTTCCCCCGGCTTTCGCCGGGGGATTTTTGCTGCCCCCGGAGCGGAAAAAACGGCGCGCGAGGGGAGGATGTCAAAATATCGCTTGCATATTTGCCATTTTTTTGTATAATTAAGGTAAGAACGCATTTTGCGCAAACAAGAAGGAGGATTCGCACATGAAGAAACTGTTCGCTCTGCTTCTGGCCGCCGTGATGGTCTTTGCCTGCGCCGGCATGGCCGCCGCCGAGGATATCACGCTGGACGTCATCATCTGCCAGTACGGCCCGAATACGAACGACTGGTTCCTTGGAACCGGCATGAACGGCACCAGCTTCGTTGAGAAGTTTGAAGCCGAAAATCCGGGCGTCAAGCTGAACCTGGAAGTCATCTCCTGGAACGACGTGCACACCGTTGTCAGCACGCGCATCAGCAACAACAACGCTCCCGACATCCTCAATATCGACTCGTTCACCGAGTACGTTACGCCCGACCAGCTGCTGCTGCCCGTGAAGGATTATTGCCCGGAAGAGCTGTACAACGATTTCTTCCCGTCCTTCATCGCGGAATCCGTCATTGACGATACCGTCTGGGCCGTGCCGGATCTGGCCTCCGCCCGCGCGCTGTACTACAACGCCGATATCCTCGACGAAGTCGGCATTGAAGTGCCCGAAACCTGGGCCGATCTCGAGGACGCCTGCCAGGCGATCATCGACTTCTACGGCGGCGACGTGTATCCCTGGGGCATCGACATGACCACCGACGAAGGCCAGGCCGCGTTCGCCTATTACATCTGGGGCAACAACGGCGGCTTCGTTGACGCGGAGGGCAACCTCAAGCTCGACAGCGCCGAGAACATCGAAGCGCTCGAATTCGCCATCGGCCTGTACAACAAGGGCTACACCAACCCCAACCCGGCCACCCAGACCCGCTACGACCTGCAGGATATGTTCGGCGCGGGCAAAATGGCCATGGTTATTGGCCCGAACTCCATCCCCACCTATATCGCGGATAAGGGCTACACCGACGTGAACTACGGCACCGCCGCCATCCCGCACAACGAGGGCGCGACTTCTTCTTCCGCCGGCGTGATGGACCGCATCATGGCCTTCCGCGACGACGCGTATCCGGATCAGGCCGCCCGCAACGAAGCCATCGGCAAGTTCCTCACCTTCTTCTACGCCCCCGAAAACTATGTCGGCTGGGTCACGATGGAAGGCTTCCTGCCGGCCGTCAATTCCGCCGTCGCGGCGATGGTCGAGGCCGATCCGACCTTTGAGGCGTGGCTCGACGTGCTG
>SFFS01000083.1 GCA_004557805.1 Clostridiales bacterium
GGTCAAAGCAGAGCGTTTTGATGGCCAGCAGCGAATCGACAATGTTGGGCAGCCCCAGGCAGGTATACTGCTCGACATGGTATTTGCAGCCGCCCTCGGTCAGGTCGCGACCGCTTTGCAGGCAGCCCTCGAGGCTTGAAGAGGTCAGCGGCAGCGGATCGACCTCGCGCCAGATTCCCTTGCCCGCGTGCGTCATGCGGTTGCGCTCGCGCAGCAGAACGCGCATATTGTCCATCGTGATCTGATAGACCTCTTCAAAGCTCCTCGCGCCGTCCAGCGGCCGGAAATAGAGCTGGCAATCGGCCATTTTGTCGCGCCGGTTGTGAACGGAAAATTCAAACGCCTTGAGCAGATTGACATAGTTGCCGTGGTCGCTCTTCTCGTTGCCGTTGCCCGACGTGCCCCAGCAGCCGGTGACCAGATAATCGCGCGCGTCCTCCGTCGAAAAGCCGGCGCGGATCAGCGCGGGGATCATCACGTCATCGTTTTCGTACAGCACGGACGACGTGCCGGCGATTACGTCCTGATCAGCCGCGTCCAGATAAGCCCTGGGCGAGGCCGCGCTGAAGCGCACCTTGATCTTCGGAAAGATGATCTTCTCCTCCCGTGTGGCGCGCAGGAACATTTCGGTCAGGTCGTTCCAGACCGGACGGCCGTATCGGTCGCAGCCGCCCAGCACATAGGTGTTTTCCAGCTCATGATCGGCATAGCCCGTCATCTTCATGGCGTGATCGTAATGGCAGTCCCATGTGAGCAGGAAGGCCTTGATCAGCGCGTAGGCTTCCTCCTTCGTCAGCCGCCCTTCGGCCAGATCGCGCTCATCGTCACGCTCGAGGACGGTTATACGCTCACGCTCGATCTCGCCGCGGACAGCTGCTGCGTCTATCGCGTCGGCGGCCATGATTACGCCTACGCGCGCAGCCTGTTCACCGCCGAAGGCGCGCCCGACAGCCGCGCGCTGTTTGAGCTGTTCGGGTTTCCGGGACTTATGTGAACCGCCGCGCAGGACGCGGCAAAAATCCGGCGTTTCATTCCCGCGTGCGTTATGGTATACTTTTATCAGAATATACTCCGTGGGAGGAATTTCCGTGTCTGAAAACTTTTCGCATCCGAACGCGCAGCCCTTCCTTCTGGAAGCGGGAGAAAACGCGCTGCTGCTCATTCACGGCTTCACCGGTTCGCCCTCGCATATGCGCACCGTGGGCGACGCCGTGCATGCCGCAGGTTTCACCGCGCGCGGCATCCTGCTGCCGGGCCACGGCAAGACGATCGACGAAATGGCCAAATCAAACGACAGGCAATGGCACGAGGCCTGCCGCCAGGCGTATCAGGAGCTGCGCGCAAAATATAAGCGCGTCTCCGTCGCCGGGCTTTCGATGGGCGGCGTGCTGTCGTGTCTGCTGGCGGAGGAGTTCGAGCCGGACTGCCTGATCCTCTTCGCCCCGGCAATGCGCTATCTGCACTCGGTCGATTACCTCTCGCCGGTCGCCAAATACGTCATGCCGCGCATGACCTGGCCCGACGGCAAGGGGCGCAAGGGCTTCCTGTACGATTACGATTACGGCTACGACGGCGTGCCCGTGGGCAAGGTAGACGATATGACCCGCCTGCAGCGCGCCGCGCGCAAAAACCTCGCGCAGATCACATGCCCCACGCTGGTCATCCAGTCGCACCGCGACGAGCAGGTGCATTCGTGCGTGCCGGAGCTGGTCACGCGCGGCGTGTCCTCCGACGTGCGCGAAATCTGCTGGGTGGACAAGTCCAGCCACGTATGCACCATCGGGCCCGACCGCGAGTATATCTACGCGCGCGTGATTGACTTTTTGCAGCGTTACGGGGTATAATGCATATTTGAGGAAATTCATTCCGCCGCCTGCGGCGAAATAGAAAAAAAGGAGCACTTTCCGCGATGAAAAAATGGGTAGCGATTCTTCTGATGCTGGTTCTGGCGCTGTCTCTGAC
The DNA here is from genome assembly GCA_004557805.1 of Clostridiales bacterium. Classification (GTDB taxonomy): domain Bacteria; phylum Bacillota; class Clostridia; order Christensenellales; family Aristaeellaceae; genus Aphodomonas. The sequence continues at coordinate 1,963 of SFFS01000083.1, forward strand.
GGGCTGCCAGCAGGACCCCGAAAAGGAAGCCGCCAAGGTTGTCGCCGAGGTAAACGGCGAAGCGATCACCAAGGGCGAAGCCCAGGTCGTCTATAATCAGATGATGATGGAAATGCAGTACTACTACAACATGTACGGCTATTCCTTCGACGCGACGGACAAATCCGTGATCGCTTCCGTAAAATCGGAAACCCTTACGCTCATGAGCGAAAATCTCGCCCTCGAGCAGAAGGCCAACGAACTGGGACTGGGCCTGACCGAAGAAGAAACCGCTTCCGTGGATGAGGACGCGCAGAACCAGTACGACGAGATGATCAGCAACCTGATGACTCAGTACAGCATGACGGAAGAAGAAGCCGTCAACACCGCCGAGGAGAACGGCTCCACGCTGGCCATGATCCGCTACTTCCTCCGCGCGAGCGCGATCGAAACCAAGCTGCGCGACTACGCCGGCAAGGACGAAACCGTGACGGACGACGAGATCCAGACCGAGTTCGATTCCCGCGTAGCCTCCGCCAAGGAATCCTACGAAACCACGCCCACGCAGTACGGAACCGACGTGCTTAACGGCACCACGGTGTATTACCGTCCGGCGGGCTACCGCAACATCCAGAACCTCGTCATCGCGCTGCCGGACGACGTGCAGTCGACGGTGCAGGAGCTGTCCAGCCAGCTTTACAACGCTTCCTACTACAAGTACATGTACGACTATCAGCTGGCCAACGACACCTCTCTGGACGACGAAACCAAGGCCGACTACACCGCCAAGTCCGCGGAATATCAGCAGCAGGTCGAAGATCTGCAGGCGCAGATTTCCGCCGCCTCCGAAGAGGGCCGCGCGCAGATTCAGCAGAAGGCTGAAGAAATTCTCGCGCTGTGCAAGGCCGAGGGCGCGGACTTTGACGCGCTCATGGCCGAATATAACGCCGATACCGCCACCGGCGCGCTCATCACCGAGGGCTATCCCGTGTGCGACGGCATCACCAGCTACGTCGATTCGTTCACCGAGGGCGCGATGGCGCTTGAGAACGTGGGCGATATTTCCGATCTGATCGCCAGCGATTACGGCTATCATATCCTGAAATACGCCTCCGACGTGCAGGAAGGCCCGGTCGAGCTCGACGAGGCGCATCGCGCCGAAATCGAAAGCGGTCTGCTGACCACCAAGCAGGACGCGGCCTACACCGCTGCCCGCGACGAATGGATTGGCGCCGCGAAGATCAAGACCTACGCGCGCAAGTTCTGACCGTATAAAACGGCTGACGCCCGCCCTTCAGGGCGGGCGTCGTTCGATTGAAACAGAAGGACGGAGAGCAACATGAAGATTTTCAATACCATGACCCGCAAGAAGGAAGAGTTTGTGCCGCTGGAGCCGGGCAAGGTAAAAATGTACGTCTGCGGCCCGACGGTTTACAACTATTTCCATATCGGCAACGCGCGCCCGTTCGTCGTGTTCGACACGCTGCGCCGCTATTTCGAGCATCGCGGCTACGAGGTGACGTTCGTGCAGAACTTCACCGACATCGACGATAAGATGATCCGCCGCGCCAACGAAGAGGGGATTACCGTCAAAGAGCTGGCCGACCGGTTCATCGCGGCGTATTTTGAGGACGCCAAGCTGCTGGGCGTGCGCCCCGCGACGGTGCACCCGCGCGCGACGGAGCATATCCCGGAGATCATCGCGCTGATCGAACGGCTGGAAAAGAACGGCCTGGCGTATCCCGTGGCGAACGGCGACGTATATTTCGACGTGCAGAAATACCGTTCCCACTACGGCAAGCTGTCCGGCCAGAACCTCGACGACCTCGAAAGCGGCGCGCGCATCGAGGTGGACGATATCAAGCATGACCCGATGGATTTTGCGCTCTGGAAGGGGCAGAAGACCGGCGAACCGGCGTGGAAATCGCCGTGGGGCATGGGCCGTCCCGGCTGGCACATCGAATGCTCGGCGATGAGCATGAAGTATCTGGGCGAAACGTTCGACATTCACGGCGGCGGGCAGGATCTGATTTTCCCGCACCATGAAAACGAAATCGCGCAGAGCGAAGGCGCGACGTGCAAGCCTTTCGCGCGCTACTGGATGCACAACGGCTTCCTGAATATCGACAACCAGAAGATGTCCAAATCGCTGGGCAACTTCTTCACTGTGCGCGATATCCGCGAAAAATACGACCTGGAAGCGGTGCGGATGTTCCTGCTTTCGGCGCAGTATCGCAGCCCGCTGAACTTCTCGCAGGAGCAGATCGCGCAGGCCAAGGCGGCGCTCGACCGCATGTACACCGCGCGCGACAACTTTGATTTCCTGGAGGAAGGCGCGCAGGAGCGCGCTCTGAACGCGGAGGAAACGCAGCTTGTCGCGGACGCGAAAGCGTGCGTAGAAAAGTTCGACGCGGCGATGGACGACGATCTGAACACGGCCGACGCGATCGGCGCAATTTTCGAGCTGATTAAGCATGCGAACGTAGCGTTGAAGCCCGGCTGCGCGAAGGACGCGGTGGACGCGGTTATCGCAGCGTTTAAGGAAATGACGGGCGTGCTGGGCCTGGTCAAGCCGAAGGAAGAGGAGAAAAACGCCGAGGTCGACGCGCTGGTGGAAGCGCGCGCGCAGGCCAGAAAAGAGAAGAACTGGAAGGAAAGCGACCGCATCCGCGATCAGCTGAAGGAAATGGGATATATCGTGGAGGATACGGCGCAGGGCCAGAAGGTTCGCAAAGCGTAAAAGCGGGCGGACGTCCGCTCGAAACGGAACCGCGCGCCGAAAAGATTTCTGTCAGGATTGTCAGGGGGCAAGCCCCCCTGACAGTTCCTCCGAACCGCCGAAAGCGGAAAACGGCGGCGGAAAGCGGGATAGGGAGACTATTTTCTCATGCGCGTTTCTTGCATGCCGTTTGGAAAGGCGACTTTTGGCAGTGTGCGCTGCCGGAAGGTGCGGCAAGACGCTGCTTTCTCCGCTATACCAGTGCGCCGCATCGGCGGGCAGAAACGCCGCGTTTCATGAAGATAACGAGCTTTTCACGGGAAACCAGAATTGAAGCTTGTCGCGCCGTTCGCGCAGGGTGATTTTGCTGGATCGTGCTTTGGGCCCGTAGAAAGCGAGAGTTGGTGCGGTTGCTGTGGCGCTTTCATCGCGTCGAATATACCAGATTCCCCGGTATTGTTTCCGCAAAGTGGGAATCGAGGGCGGCCGAAAGCGGAATCATGCGCGCCATCGAATCGCGCTTCTTTTCCACAGAAAGCGGAAGTTGATGCGGTTCTTATGCTGCTTCCGTCGCGCTGAACATACCAGCCCTTTCGCTGCTGGAAAATGGAACGCCGCCATACAAAACGTCCTCATGGAGCGGGTTGCTTTTCATCCATCCGCCGTTTTCCCCTTAGTGTGGAAAACCTCGATTTCGTCCCGCTGAACCTTGACTTTTCTTTCTCTGGCCGACGAAAAGTCTGCTCGAACTGTCGCCCCTTTCTTTTTCAGATATGCCTTGGAATGCGGCGAAAGAAAACTGAATCCGCTGCATGGTGAGAAGGCGGTGCAAGGCGTTGCGTCGCCCTTTCACTATGCAGCAGCATTTAAATTGACGCTGCGCCGGCAGGCAAAGGCGGCCACGCCGCCGAATCACCCACCGTCCAGGCATGCTGATACACACAGTCCGGTGGCCTCCGCCGCAGACGCAACAGTTCCGCCCTAACCCCGCGTACCGCCTTCCGCCCCCGCGCTTTCGAGGCGGCGGCGGAAGGAAATGCGCCGCCCCGACGCGCGCAGCCTGCGCCCGCCCTCAACTTCAAGCAAGGAGTCCGCTATGCCGTCCATTCTGCCAACTCTCGCCGCGAACCCCGTCATTGCCGCCGTTCGCAGCGACGATCAGCTCGCCCGCGCGCTCGATACGCCCGTCCGGGTGATCTTCCTTCTCGGCGGCGATCCGGAATCGCTTCCGGGCCGGGTGCAAAAGGCGCGGAGCGCCGAAAAACTCGTATTCGTCCATATGGACCTCGTCGAGGGGTTCAGCCGCGACGCCTGCGGCCTGAAGTGGCTTGCACATACCGCGCGCCCCTCGGGCATCCTTTCCACCCGCGCGCCCATCCTGCGCGCCGCCGCCGAGGAAAATCTTCTCACCGTGCTGCGGATTTTCATGGTAGATTCCTCGTCGCTCGCAACGGGCGTGCGCATGGTCAAAAGCTGCGAACCGACGCTGATCGAGGTCATGCCGGGGCTCGTCACGCGCGCCATCCGCCGCCTGTCGGAAAGCGTCCGGCAGCCGGTTATCGCCGGCGGCATGCTCGAAGCGGAGCAGGACGTCGCCGCCGCGCTCAACGCGGGCGCGCTGGCCGCTTCGACTTCTTCGGAAATCCTCTGGGCGCGCTCCGGCGCGTGCCTGAAACGATAAAAGGAGGCATTCATTTTGACGATTGCAATCGACGGACCCGTCGGCGCGGGCAAATCCACCATCGCGCAGGGCGTGGCCGACGCGCTGGGCGTCCTGCATCTGGATACGGGCGCGATGTACCGGGCGATGGGTCTGAAGGCGCTTCGCGCCGGGATCGACCCGAAGGACGCGGCCGCAGCGGAAGCGCTGTGCGCCGAAACTGATATTTCCGTGGAGATGGGTGCGAACGGCCAGAAAACGCTGCTCGACGGCGAGGATGTATCCTCGCTCATCCGCACGGCGGAGGTCAGCGCCGCCGCGTCGGACGTATCGACCGTAAAGGCGGTGCGCCGCCGTATGGTCGCCCTGCAGCAGGCCTGCGCGAAGAAGGCGTCCATGGTCGTCGACGGGCGCGATATCGGCACCGTCGTGCTGCCTGACGCTTCCTTCAAGTTTTATCTCACAGCCTCGCCCGAGGTGCGCGCGAAGCGCCGCTACCTCGAAATGCAGCAAAAGGGCGAACCGGGCAGCTATGAAGAAGTGCTCGCCGCCGTAATCGCGCGCGACGATCAGGACATGCACCGCGAAGCCGATCCGCTGCGCCGGGCCGACGACGCGTTCCTGATCGATTCTTCCAACCTTACGCTCGACGAAACCATTCAGGCGATGCTCGACGTGATCCGGGAGGCGGAAAAATGAGCGTTTACGGAATTTCCCGCGTGCTGTGCCGTTTCTATTTCTATCGCCTTTGCGGCATGAAGGTGACGGGGCAGGAAAACCTGCCCGAAAAAGGCCCGTTCATCATCCTCTCCAACCATCGTTCCATGGGCGATCCTTTTGTGCTGGGCGTTCTCTACGAGCAGGGAGAGCTGCATTTCATGGCCAAGGAGGAGCTGTTCCGCAACCCCGTCGTTCGCTGGTATATCACGCGCATGCACGGCTTTCCCGTCAAGCGCGGGCAGGGCGACCTTTCCGCCATGCGCACGGCCATGCAGGTGCTACGCGACGGCAACGCGCTGGGCATTTTCCCCGAGGGCACGCGCCACAAGGACGGCGTGATGGGCGAGGTGCAGAGCGGCGTTTCCGTGCTGGCGCTTCGCTCCAAGGTGCCGCTGATTCCCGTGTATATCGCGGGCAAATACCGCATCGGCGGAAAGCTGCGCGCCATCGTCGGAAAGCCCGTCGATGCGGACGATCTGCGCGCCCTGCGCGCCGATAAGCAAACCCTCGACACGCTCGATCAGCGCATCTATCAGGCGCTTGTAGCCCTCCAGGAGCGCGCAGAATCCTGCTGACGGAAAACTCCACAAAAAAATTTTCATATTGGCGGATATTAGGAAGGAATTTGAAAAAGTATATCGAAGAAAAATAGATGAATTTCCCGAACCGTTGACAAAGCGGGAATACGGAGGCATTGCTTGCGGATTGTAATCGCAGAACATGCGGGCTTCTGTTACGGCGTGCGTGCCGCAGTGGAAAAAGCGTTTTCCACCGCTGCAAACGGCCCCTGCTGGACGCTCGGAAGTCTCATCCATAACCGTCAGGTGCTCGACCGGCTGGAAAAGGCGGGCGTGCGCGCGGCGAAGGAGATTGACGAGATCACGGGCGGCACGGTTCTCATCCGATCGCACGGCGCGTCGCCGGATGTGCTCGAGGCGCTTCGCGCCAGAGGCCTGAAAGTGATCGACGCCACCTGTCCCAACGTCGCGCGCGTGCACAGGCTGGTGCACGAATACGACGGCACGGTCATCATCGCCGGGCAGCGGGAACACCCTGAAGTGGTGGCCACGGCCGGCTGGTGCCGCGGCAGGGTGATCGTCGTGGGCAGCGCGGAGGAAGCGCTGCAAATCGAGGGAATTCAAAACGCGCTGGTTGTTGCGCAAACCACGCTGACGCAGGGCAAGTGGACGCAGATTCTCGAGGCGCTTCGCGCCCGAATCCCCGGCCTGCGCGAGGAAAACACCATCTGCGCGGCAACGGCCAGAAGACAGCGCGAGGCGGAAAAGCTCTCCCGCGAAGCGGACGTAATGTTCGTGGTGGGCGGGCGCGAAAGCGCCAACACGCGCGCGCTGTACGAAACCTGCAAGGCGCACTGCGCCCGGGTTTTCTTTCTTGAATCCGCCGCCGATATTCCCGAAAACGGGTTCTTGGCGTCAGATTATATTGCGATAGCCGCCGGTGCATCCACACCGGATTGGTCACTTAAGGAGGTTGCGACACGTATGAACGACATCGAAAAGAACGTCCCGCAGGAAGCTCCGGCTGAAGCTACAGCCGCCGAGCCGGCCACCATGGCCCCCGAGCAGGCAGCGGAAGCTGCGTCTGCCGACAACAGCAATTTCATGGCTGAAGTCGAAGCGACGCTTGTGACCATCCGCCCCGGCCAGACCATCACTGGCACCGTCGTGCAGATCACCGACGACGAAGTTTGCGTGAACATCGGCTACAAGGCCGACGGCCTGGTCAAGAAGAGCGACCTGGTCACAACGGACGTAAAAGTTGGCGACGAGATCGAAGTCGAAGTCGTCAAGGTCAACGACGGTGAAGGCAATGTGGTGCTTTCTCAGCGCAACATCGTCAACCGCCGCAACTGGGACGCCCTCATGGAGCAGTATGAAAAGGGCGAGTACGTCGAAGGCACCGGCAAGGAAGCCGTCAAGGGCGGCCTGATTGCCAACGTCGGCGGCGTGCGCGCGTTTATCCCCGCCAGCCAGCTGTCTCAGCGCTATGTCGAGAAGATCGAAGACTTCGTCGGCAAGGATCTCAAGCTGAAGATCATCGAAGTGGACAAGCAGAAGAAGCGCATCGTCTGCAGCCGCAAGGCCGTGATCGCTGAAGAAGCCGCCGCCAAGAAGAAGGAAGTCTGGGATAAGCTGCAGGAAGGCGAAGTCATTCCGGGCATCGTTCGCCGTCTGACCGATTTCGGCGCGTTCGTCGATATCGGCGGTGTCGACGGTCTGGTCCATGTGACCGACCTGAGCTGGGGCCGCGTGAAGCATCCGAGCGAAGTCGTCAGCCCGAACCAGGAAATCATGGTCAAGGTGCTGTCCCTCGATCCGGAGCGCGAGCGCATCCAGCTCGGCTACAAGCAGACCCAGCCCCGTCCGTGGGACGTTGCCGAAGAGAAGTATCCCGTCGGCAGCATCGTCGAGGGCAAGGTCGTCCGCATCACCACGTTCGGCGCGTTCGTCGAGCTCGAGCCCGGCCTTGACGGTCTGGTTCACATCTCCCAGTGCGCGCTTACGCGCATCGCGAAGGTCGAGGACGCTGTGCAGGTTGGCCAGATCGTCCGCGTGAAAGTGCTGGCGGTCGATCCGCAGGCCAAGCGCATCAGCCTGAGCATCCGCGCCGCGCTGGAAGAAGAAGCTTTCAACTACAGCGATGAAATCCCGGGCGAAGACCTCGGCACCGGCGAAGAATACGTCCCCGTCGAGCTTCCCACCGAAGAATAATCGGTAAAAAAATCAGGGCCGCATTGCGGCCCTTTTTTGTTGCGGAGAACGATAAAGGAACGATGGGGAACGACGTGGGAACCCTTCCTTTAGAAAAAGGAAGGGTTCCCACACCCTCCTAAGGAAACCCTTTATTGTTGAATTAAGAGAGGAAAGCGTCCGCACGCAGTCTGGAATTATCCACAGGTCATGCACCGCAATACACCCCCGCTCCGCAAAGAACGGGCGTCCCTGAAAGGGATGCTCGAGTTGTTTTTCTGGAAAAAGGGGCTCAGGTTGTATCAAAAAAGGGAGAAACGGGCAGTCCGAGCAGATTTTCCATCGGTTCAAAAAGGAAAACCGGAGGTTTAGCGGGGCAAAATCGAGGTTTTCCGACGTAAAAGCGGCGATAAAGGCGCAGAGATGAAATCTCCGAGAGTTTTCAGATACTTTTTATGGAAACCACGTATAACAGGATTAAAAGCAGAAAACATCCGCGCACAGCTTAAATTGATAATGTTTGTCATCCACAGGTCATGCACCGTAATATGTTGCCCCTCCCCGTAAATAATCGGCCGGAAGTGTCCGAAATTAAA
>SFFS01000084.1 GCA_004557805.1 Clostridiales bacterium
CTCTGCACTGTCTGCGGCGAAGCCGCCGTAACCGCAAGCATCCCCAAAACAGCGCATACGCCAGGCTCGGCGCAGAGATACAAGCTTCCGACCTGCACGGAACCGGGGAAGAATGCAGTCAAGTGCACCGTATGCGGTGAAGTGCTGGAAACCGAGCCGGTAGATGCGCTCGGCCATGACCCCGGCGAACCCAAGACGGTGCAGGAGGCCAACTGCATGCACGAAGGGAGCGCCGTCGTGAAGTGCCGGCGCTGCGGCCTGGAGCTTTCCACAGAAACCACGCCCAAGGGAGAGCACGTCCCCGGCAAGAGCGCCACCGTGACCGCGCAGACCTGCACGGAAAAGGGAATGGGCGAGAAACGGTGCGTCGTTTGCAACGCGCTGCTGGAGCGCAGCGAAATTCCCGCGCTCGGGCATAAGCCCGGCGAGAACGTGACCGTGACCGCAGCGACCTGCACCGGAAAGGGGCTGAGCCAGATTCGCTGCACCGTTTGCGACACGGCGCTGGAGAGCCGGGAAATTCCCCCGCTCGGCCATATCGAGGGGCGCTGGGAGACGACGCGCAGCGCGACCTGCACCGCCGACGGCCTGCGCACGCTCTACTGCAGCCGCTGCTATGCGACGATGGCCACCGAAAAGATTTCCGCGTTCGGGCACAGCCCGGCGGAGTGGACGTACGTCACCGCCGCCGGATGCACGCAGAGCGGCCTAAAGCAGAAATATTGCGCCGAATGCGGCGCGACGCTCGAGAGCGAAATCATTCCCGCAACCGGCCACAGCTACACCGACTGGACCGTTACCCGTGAGCCGACGAAGAAAACAGAGGGCGAACGCATGCGCTTCTGCATTCTCTGCGGCGATTATGTGACGGAGAAAATTGAGAAGCTTCCGAAGGTGTTCGGCATTTTTTAATACGATTCCCGTGCGAAAAGAGTTGAGGGAGAGGAACTCTCTCAACTCTTTTCTATTGTGCGGAGAAACCGCCGCAGCGAGCAGGGGAGGGCTGTGCAGCGCGGCGATTTTCTCAACAAAAGCCGCAGGCAGCGGGCGGCCCTTTGCGCCGCTTGCGGCGCTATTGCAAAGCTCCCTCTGAACGCGCGATGCAACAGTGCGAAAGAAGAAAAGCCGGAAGCAGGACATGAAAAAAGACGCGGCCTACACCGCGTCTTTTCGTTTGCCATTGACAGGTTATTCGAACTTCAGCGTCACCACGTCGTCCAGATGATACGTGGGTTCAAGCGTTTCGCCATCGGAATACGTGATGAGGAACATCTTTATTTCCTCCGGCCAGACGTGCAGCTCGAACATTTCATAGTTGTATGTGGACAGCCAGCGCCCGTCGTCGAGCTGCACGGGGATTTCGTCGCCCCAGTCTCCGCTGCCCTGGCCGCCCCAATAGCTGTCGTAAGGGAGTCCGTCTGCGGGCGATTTATCGTCGATGGCGAAGCAGATTTCCCACAGCGGGCCGACGCCCTTGCCGCCGTCGCCGGGCTTTTCATCGGAAATGTAATCGACGGTGAAGTGCGCGCTCAGCGGGGTGATTTCGGCTTTTCGCACGTGCAGCTCATAGCCGTCGAATTTGAAATCGGTTTTACCGGTATAGACCTTTTTCATGTCGTCCATGGAGTCGTCCCTGAGCGGGAAGGAGAGCGTGAAATGCTCGGCCAGCTCGAACTTGCCGCTGTGGACGAGCGCTTCTGCGTAGGATTCACCCTCCGCCCAGCCGTCCTCGCCCAGTTCGATGAACCCATCCCCGGCCACGGCGATTTTTCCCTCGGCGTTGATCTTCATGAGGCTGTCCTGATAGGCAAATTCCGCTTTCCGTGCGTCTTCTTCGGTTGCGGCGTCCCATTCGCAGTCGATCTCAACGTGTTCCGCGAGCGCCTTGAGGATGGTGAAAGTCAGTTCAACATTCTTTCCGCCGGTTTCCGGCACCTCGCCGCAAACGCCGCATTTCACCGCCTCGTCGCCGAGGAAGAATTCCGAAACATTGCCCATCGAGCGCGCAAAGGATTTTTCTTCGTCAAAGGTGATTCCGTCGCAGATGATGTAATACTCTGTGCCGGGGGTTTTGTTTTCCAGCGTCCAGGCAAGCGCATAGACCCCGCCCGCGCTGTCGTAGACCGCATCGGTAACGTCGATTCTGACGGCTTCGCCGTCGTAATTCTGCGCGACCGTCTGCACCTTCGAGGCAAGCTGGCTGCCTGTGTCCGCAGCCCTGCCGCCGCTTTGCCAGCCGAGAAATTCCATCACACCCCAGTCCGTCTTCGCAATGGCGACGCCACCCAGCAGCGCTACGGTCACAAGCGCCGCGATCAGCACGACCGAAATTTTCTTTTTCATGATCGTTCCCTCCTTTGGGCCGTTCAGCGCGTTTTTGACGCGATACTGCACCGAAAGCGGCGTCCTGCCGAATGCGTCCTTCAGCCGTTCTTCCGTCATATCTGAACCGCCCTTTCTTCTTCTTCGTCCCATTCGATGCGAAGCGCCCTGCGTCCGCGCGAGAGTCGGCTTTTGACCGTCCCCGCGGGCAGCCGCAGAATCGCCGCGATTTCCTCCACCTTATACCCCTCGATGTAGAGGAGAACCAGCGGCACGCGCAGCTCCGGCTTCAGGCGCATCAGCGCCTGCCGTACATCTGCGTCTGCGCCCGGTTCCACCTCGCCCTCCGGCGGCGTTTCCATCGGAATCAGGCGCTTGCGCCTGCGCATCTGCTGGTAGCATTCGTTTATCAGGATGCGCACGACCCAGGCCTGCATCGCATCGTCGCTTTTGAGCTTTTCACGCTTTGCAAGCGCCTTGTAGATGCACTCCTGGATTGCGTCCTCGCGGTCGCACATCTGCGTGAGCAGCGTTGCGGACACGCGATAGAGCGTATCCTGCATCGCGATGATGCGCGTTTCGAATTCCGCCTGCGTCATTTGCACCTCCTGAAAGCCTTCATGATCGATCACACCTTAAAGATACCTCAGCGGTAAAAACGGTTCACGCCTTTTCAAATTCTTTTGCGTGTGCTATACTGGTTCCCATATAATGGGAGGGGTTGCGCGGATGAAAAAAAAAAGCCGGTTCAAAACGCTGCGCACGCTGTTTTTCAGCATGCTCTATATCAGCGCGTTCACGTTTGGCGGAGGGTTCGTCATCGTTACGCTGATGAAGCAGAAATTCGTCGATAAACTGCACTGGATGGACGAGAGCGAGATGCTCGATATGACGGCCATCGCGCAGTCGTCCCCCGGAGCGATTGCGGTCAACGCGGCCATTCTGGTCGGCTGGCGCATGGCGGGCTTTGCGGGCATGATTACGGCGGTGATCGCCACCATTCTGCCGCCGATGGTGATTCTGACCGCCATTTCGTATTGCTACGAGGCGTTTGCCGCAAATCGCTATGTGGCGCTCGTGCTGCGCGGGATGCAGGCGGGCGTTGCGGCCGTTATCCTCAGCGTCGTGTTCGATCTGGGCGGCAAGGTGCTCAGGGAGCGCTCCGTGTTGTCGATTGCGCTGATGGTGCTGGCGTTTGCGGCCACGTTCGTGTTTGGGGTGAACGTGGTGTTCATCATCCTCGCGGCGGCGCTGGTGGGCGTTTTTTCGGCGCTGCGCGCCGGAAAGGGGGCTGCGAAATGATCTACTGGCAGCTGCTGTGGAGCTTTTTGCAGGTGGGGCTTTTCAGCATCGGCGGCGGCTACGCCGCGATGCCGCTCATCCAGAGCCAGGTCGTTACGCAGCACGCGTGGCTGACGATGCGCGAATTCACCGATCTGATTACTATCGCCGAAATGACTCCCGGGCCTATCGCCGTCAACTCTGCGACGTTTGTCGGCGTGCGCATTGCGGGACCTGTAGGCGCGATCGTGGCGACGATGGGGTGCATTTTCCCCTCGCTGGTGATCGTATCGGTTCTGGCGGTGCTCTATCGCAGGTATAAGGGCCTGCCGCTGCTGGACAGCGTGCTCGGCTGCCTGCGCCCGGTGGTGGTGGCGCTGATCCTGTCGGCGGGGCTGTCGATCCTGAAGCTGGTGGCGTTTGGCGGCGCGGAGATTGCCTTCGCCAACATCGACTGGATCGGCGCAGCGCTGTTTGCGGCGGCGTTCTTTGTGCTGCGCCGGTATAAAGCGAACCCCATCCTTGTCATGAGCCTGTGCGGCGCGGCGGGGCTGGGGCTGTATCTGCTGCTGGGTTAGTTTTCGTCAACGGGCGCGCCGAGCGGGCCTTCCATGCGCACGCTCACGCCGTTGACCTCGACGTTGCCGTCGGCGAGCACCATGATGTAGCATTTGCCGTCGATTACGCGCGTTTCAATGAGATCGCTGTGTTCCGGATCGACGCGGATGACGACGCTGGGCGTCGTTACGGTAAACTTTTTCGGAGCTACGACATTTACGGCCGGGATGACGGCGTTTACGCCGAACGTCTGGCCGTATTGTTCTTCAAAGGCCTCCGCGCGCTGCGGCGATACGCCGCACTCCTCGAGCATGGTTTTCATTTCATGCCTGCCAAGGCAGAGCGGCTCGGCGCTGCGGTCGGCCTTCTGTTCCAGCAGCATGCCGCGCACGGTGTCGTGTACCGCCTGCACCACGTCGAGACTGCACTCGTCGGCCAGCGTGTCCTGCAGGATGGCCTGGAATGCGGCCTCCTGCTCCTTGGCGGGCATGGGGTTGTCCGTGCCGAAAACGGCCTGAATGAACTCCTCGTGCATGTCGCCGCTGTCGCGGGTGTAGAACATTGCCTTATAAAGGTTCGCCGCGCGATCCTCGAACGCGGGGAACATGAACCCCAGCTCCGGCGCGCCCACCACCCAGTCGGACGCGCGGCTGTGGAATTCGCTTTCGGCGGCAAAATAGCTCAGCGTCGGTTTCGTCTGCCGCACGGGGCACACGCAGGAAATGATGTAGTGGAACACATCCGTCGCGCGCTCCATGTCGTTTTCGCCGTTGCGGTCCTTGTAGGGCACGTCGTATGCGTCGTGCATGAGCAGAATGAGGTAATTATCGGCCGTCTGCTCCTCGCTGACGGACTGACTGCCCGTGCCGAGCGTCTGCACATACGCGATAACGCGCTGATAAAACTGCTCGATTGCGCCGCCGTCCTTGAGTCCGCTCTCGCGCAGCGCTGTCAGCAGCTTATGCTCCTCGCCTTCCATCACCTGCATGGGAGTGAATTCGATTTCACACAGGTTCTGCCCGAGCGTGCCGGAAAGGGCGCGCTTGAAAATGGCCATATCTTTTTCATTTTCTTCCTGCGGCATGGTGACGACCGGCTGCGCAAAATCGGAAATGACGTGCCCGTCCGCGCCAACGTAGCAGCCGTAGATGACGGTAGGGTTGCGCTTATCCGGATTCAGGCGGCGTTTGATTTCAGAAAGATCCCTTGGGTTCATAATATTTCTCCTTATAATAAAAAGCATTAAAAAAGGAACGGGGCCGAAGCGGTCCGTCCTATAAACGGAGGCGTCCAGGCAGGCGCTGGGGCGGCGCTATTCCGCCTCCTTTTCGGGCCCATCCGGAAGCTCCAGCGCCATCTGCTGCGCCTCCGCGACAATCTCCGGGGACGCGCTCTGCGCGTCGAATTGTATCTGCGGCAGCTCGTCCAGCGAAGAAATGCCGAAATGGCGGAGAAACGCGTCGGTTGTGCGGAACTGCATCGGGTGGCCGAGCGTATCGCGGCGGCCGGCTTCCTCAATGAGTCCCTTGCCCATCAGCGACTGCACGGAGTAATCGCACTTTACGCCGCGAATGGCCTCGATGTCGCCGCGCGTGGCGGGCTGGCGATAGGCGATGATGGCCAGCGTTTCCATCGCGGCCTGCGTCAGGTTCTGGCGCTGCACGGGCTGGAGGAGCTTCTCCACATAGGGCGCGTATTCCGGGCGGGTAGAGAGCTGCACGCTCTTGCCGAAGCGAAGAAGGCGAATGCCGCGGCGGTTGAATTCATAATCGCTTTCCAGCTGGTTCAGCGCGAGCTCCAGCTCCATCTGCGTCACTTCCAGCGCGGCGCTCAGCGAACGCTCCTCCACGGGTTCGCCCGCCACATAGAGGATTGCCTCAATCGCTCCCAGCAGTTCCTTCTGATCCATCTTCGGTCTTCCTCTCCGACAGGATAATTTCTCCGAACGTTTCCGTCTGTTCCAGGTGCAGCTTGCCCATACGCAGCATTTCGAGAATTGCCATGAATAGCGTTACGATTTCGTCGCGCGTGGGAAAATCGACGAACAGCGATTCAAACGTGCACGGCCCCTTGCGCACGCGCGCGGCGATGACGAACATGCCGCCCTGAATGGACAGCTTATCGCGCTGCAGCTGCCGCACGGCCACGGCGCGTTCCGGTTCTTCGGCCGCGCGCGCGATGACGCGGCGCATGGCCTCCATCAGCGCGTCCATCGTCAGGTTAGGCAGTTCAAAAATCGGCGGCGGCAGCGGGATTTCCTCGGGCAGCTTTTCAAACATCCTCGCCGCGGCTTCCTCGAAGGAGCGCATTTGGCCGATGCCCTCCTTCAGCGCCGCATATTCGGTCAGGCGGCGGATCAGGGCCTGCTCGGGCGTTTCCTCGCCCTCCTCGACCTTGGGCGGCTTGGGCAGCAGCGCGCGGCTTTTAATCTCCAGCAGCATGGCTGCCATGGCGAGAAACTCGCTCGCCGCGTCCATATCCAGCGACGCGATGTCGTCCATCGAGGCGAGATACTGCTCGGTGATTTCCGAAACGAAGATATCGCGAATATCGACCTTCGCGCGGGAAATCAGATGCAAAAGCAGATCGAGCGGGCCGTCAAAATCCTTCAGGTGTACCTCGTAAGCCATCGTTCACGCTCCAAAGAAAACGCGCGAAAGCAGCGCGTCCATGCCGTCCATTGCGGCGCCGGTCACAAAGCCGATGCCCTTGCCCAGAACGCCCGTCAGCGACAGCAGCATCACAACGCCCATTCCGTAGCGCGCGACGGTGCGGCTGACAAACAGGTTCTTTTTCAGGAACAGGTCGTTGAACAGGTGCGAACCGTCCAGCGGCGGCACGGGCAGCAGGTTGAACACGGCCAGTGAAAGATTGAGCACAGCGGTGTATTGCAGCAGCGTCAGCGCGTATTCAAACAGCGCGTTTCTGCCGCTTGCGTAATAGAACGCGCCCTGCCAGCGCACAAGGAATCCGCTCGATACGGCGATGCGCAGCGCCGCGTAGTAAAGCGTATAGAACGCGAGAAAGAGCAGAACGTTCATCGTAATTCCGGCGATTGACACGAGCAGATCGTCGCGATGCTTATGCTTGAAATAGCGCGGGTCGATCGGCACGGGCTTGGCCCAGCCGAAACCGGCCACGAACAGCAGCACCGTGCCCAGCGGATCAAGGTGATGCAGCGGATTGAGCGACAGACGCCCCATCATTTTTGCCGTCGGGTCGCCGAGCTTATAGGCGACGAACCCGTGCGCCCACTCATGCAGGATCAGCGCGATCAGCGTTGCCGGCACGCGATACAGGAGCGATTGCAGAAACGCCAGCGGGCTTTGAAAAAGCTCCGTCACGCTGGAGAAAAACGCGTACATCATTCGAACCGGCGCAGCGCCTGGCCGATCACGGGCAGCACGTGCGCCTCGCCGCGATAGGCGTGCAGCGCCATTCTTACGCGCAGGACGATCACGAGAATCGTCGCGAGGGTCAGCACGAGCAGCAGCAGCCCGCGCAGCACGCCGCCGATCAGCGGAATCCAGCCGAGCACCTCGCAGAGGATCCAGATGACCATGCCAAGCAGCAGATGAATCGCGCCCAGTCCCACCGACTGCACCGAGAACCGCCGCACGGCGCGGCTGCGCTGGTCGGCGAAGCAGAAGAACAGCGCGAACAGCGCTGAAAGCGACGCGATAGTGCTGGTCAGGTTTACGGCCTGGCTGGTCGAGATGATTTCAGGCTCTTCCTGCTGCGGACGATAATTCTCGCTCATAAGGTACTCCTTTCGTGGTCGAGGGGGATGATGTTTTTCGGGCCGCAGGGCGGCCCTTTTTTCCGGAGAACGCGGCGCCGCGGAGTGTGCGAACGGAGGGCGCTGCGCCGGAGGTAAAGCGTGATTTCCCATTGATTGCCCGTCAAACGAATTCGACAGAAGGCATAGCTCAGCAATGCAAGCCTTTGAACGGCTGAACCGCGGGGAGGGACGGTGGGGCTTTGCGTTTCACGGCGGCATTCATGCGGCGGGTTTAGTTCGTCCGCGCATCTGAGGATGCGCGAACATTGCGCGCTTCTTTTGACGGCTGCGCTGTGCAGGGAGGACGGCAGGGGCTTTGCCCCCGCGCCCCCAGCAGGAAACTGAGTTTCCTGCACCTTCCACATAGGGCTTTGCGCGACTCATCAGTATTCATGCGGTGGGTTCAGCTCGTCCGCGCATCTGCGGATGCGCGAACATTGCGCGCTTCCTTTGACGGCTGCGCTGTGCAGGAGGACGGTTAGGGGGCTTTGCCTCTAACCCCCAGCAGGGAACCTTCGCCGGTACTCAATCGTCGCATTCTCCCTCCGGTCGACTGCTCGTTTCGCACCGCACCTTCGGCTCGCTGTTTCGGCCACTGGTCGCGCTCCCCTTCGGTATCCTGCACCTCCCGCTTTTAGCGCTGAAGTTTGCCGCCCTTCTGGCCCAGGGCGCACTGGTTCAGCAGGTTCGAATCGAACGCGAACACGGAGCGGTTCTTCTCCGCGTGGGCGCGCAGCGCCAGTTCTACCATCTTATCGATCAGCTTGGCGTACGGCAGCCCCATCGGCTCCCACAGATAGAACGACAGCGATCCCGGAATCGTATTGATTTCCGTCACATACACTTTTTCGCCGTCGAGCATAAAGTCGATTCGCGCTACGCCCTTGCAGTCGAGCGCACGGAAAATATCCACCGCCAGCTTTTGAATTTCCTCTGTTTTTTCCTCGCCGATCGGCGCGGGGATTTTCCGTCCCAGCGTTTCCATGCCGCCCGCGGCGCTCTTGCTGCCGCCGGTTTTGCCGCCGCCGTTCTTTCCGCCGTGCAGATATTTTTCATCGAACGTCAGGAATTCGTCCCAGCGCGTCGGCATTTCGCAGACGGACGGGGTTACGTCCTTATCGAAGCCCAGCACAGAGCAGTTCACTTCGACCGGGTTTTCAATGCCCATCTCAACGATCACGCGGCGGTCGTAGGAGAGCGCCACCTCGATGGATTCGCCCAGCGCCTTCGCGTCCTTCGCGCGCGTGATGCCGATGGACGAGCCGAGGTTTGCGGGCTTGACGTACACGGGGTAGCGGAGGTTCTCCTCCACGCGCTTTACGACGCTCACTGCGTCCTGCTCCCATTCGTCGCGCGTCAGCCACACATAATCGATGATCGGGAATCCGCAGCCGCGGAACAGCTGCTTCATCGCGATTTTATCCATACCCACGCTCGAGCCGACCAGTCCGGCCGACGTATACGGCACGTTCATCAGTTCCAGCAGGCCCTGCACCGTGCCGTCCTCGCCGTTCATGCCGTGCAGTACGGGCATGGCTACGTCGATGCGTTCGGCTACGGTCAGCTCGTCTCCGCCGCCGAAAAGTCCCTTTTTCTTCTCGATTGTCAGCAGCGCCCCGGAGCCCGCCGTCACGTCGGGATAAACGCGCGTAATTCCCGGCTTCGCCGGATCAAAATTGCGCAGCGTTTCCAGTTTGCGCAGCGGCGCGCCCGTATACCACGCGCCGTCGCGCGCGATATAGACCGGAATTACGTCGTAATCCTCAGCGTTCACCGCGTCCATGCATTGCAGCGCGCTGACAATGGACACATCGTGCTCGCACGCGCGTCCGCCGAAAAGAACCGCAAGGCGAATTTTTGCCATTTCAAACAGCCTCCTGTTCATTCCTGATAGTTATCCGGAAGATCGTTTTCATACAGCAGCACGTCGCCGGGCCGCAGAATGCCGGCCAGCAGCCGCGTGCTTTCGTCGAGCGAGGCGACGATGTGCAGGTTTTCCTCGCTGAAGCCCTTCGAGCGCAGGCCCTCCGCGATGGGCGCCGTGTGCCGTTTGCCCACAAGCACCGCGATGTCGGCCGCATCGGCCATATGTTCGCCGAAGGTGCGGTTGCATTCCGCCTCGCGCGCGCCCATTTCCACGAAACCTGGCGTTACCACGATTTTCCGTCCTCCGGTAAAAGAACGAATTACATCCATCGCAGCATCCGCGCCGACAGGATTTGCGTTAAACGCGTCGTCGATGACGGTCACGCCGCCGGGAGAGGTGAGCAGCTGCAGGCGATGTTCGACGGGCTGCGCCCGGGACGCGCCGCGCGCGATGGTCTCCAGATCCATGCCCAGCACGCGCGCCATGGTGCA
>SFFS01000085.1 GCA_004557805.1 Clostridiales bacterium
CGAGCGCAAACTGCTCAAGTACATCGTCCGTAAGCTGCAAATCGACAAAGCTGTTTTTCTGGAAATGGAAAGCAGCATCGTATAGGTGGGGTAGACCAGCATGTACAGTCCGAGCCACTCGGTGCCGAGGCTGTTTGTCAGCGGAATGCGGAAAACCAGCCCGATCACCTTCGCAAGCAGCCCGACAAACCCCAGAACGGCGACGCCGCCGATGAATCCCTCTTGTTTCCGGCTCATGATACCTCCCTGAGAAAAACAACGCACTTGTTCTTTTCGGCGCATGCGCGCCGTATGATGCGCGCGGCGCAACCTTTATTATAGCAAATTGACGCGCGCATATCAATCTCGGCATTTTTCAGGCAAAAAATGCTTTTCTGGTTTTGACAGCCGCTGCGAACGAATATATAATATAATTGGTTTTATGACTTTTGCGGGAAGGCGGAGGGAAGCATGTTCTGGTATTTCACTCTCAACCCAATCCTGATTGCGGCGGCGGTGATTCCGGCCATCGTGCTGATGGTCTACGTCTACCGCGCCGACAGGCTGGAGAAGGAATCTCCGGTGCAGCTTGTGTCGCTGCTCATCGGCGGCGTCATTGCAACGGCGTTGGCGAAGGTGACCGAGCGCGCGGGCGATTTCATCCTGAGCGCCGCGTTTGCTGACAATATGGAGATGTATAATTTCTTCATGTATTTCGGTGTGGTGGCATTTTCGGAAGAGGGGTTCAAGTACCTGCTGCTCAAGCGGAGAACGTGGCGCGATCCGGGGTTCAACTGCCAGTTCGACGCGGTGGTGTACGCCGTGTTTGTGTCGCTCGGCTTTGCGCTGTGGGAGAACATCGCGTATGTGATGATGTACGGCTTCGGCACGGCGCTTGTGCGCGCGGTGACGGCGGTGCCGGGACACGCCTGCTTCGGCGTGTTCATGGGCGCGTTTTACGGGTTCGCGCGGCGCTACGCCAACGAGGGGCGCGAAAGCGCCTCCAAGCGCTGCCGCATGCTGGCCGTGATCTGTCCCGCGCTTCTGCACGGAGCCTACGACTACATCGCTTCCGGCACGATGGACGGCGAATGGGTGTTCATCGCGTTTGTGGCGGCGCTGTTCCTCGCGGCGTTCATGATGGTGCGCAGGCTTTCCAGCCATGACCAGTATATCGACTGAAACAAAAGAAAGGAAGCGAAACCATGAAAGAAGTCAAAAAGCCCCCGAAGAAACCTTTGATTTATTACGCGTTTCTCTCCGCGCTGGTTCTGCTGCTTTTGAACGCGCTGGTGTTCCCGCGCCTGCTGTCGGTGCAGGTGAACGAGGTCGGATACAGCGATTTTCTGACGATGCTCGCGGACGACAAGATCGACACGGTGGAAATTGAAGACGATCAGATCATCTTCTGCGATAAATCCGAGCCGACCAACTACTATAAAACCGGCCGCATCGACGATGCGAACCTGGTCGACCGGCTTCAGGAAAAGGGCGTGCATTTCGGCAAGAGCATTGTGGAGAGCATGTCTCCGCTGCTCTTGTTCCTCATTACGTGGATTCTGCCCATCGCCATGTTCAGCCTGCTGGGCCGTCTGCTCTATAACGGCATGAGCAAAATGGGCGGCGGAGTCGGCGGCATGAACGCTCTGCAGCTGGGTAAATCGAACGCAAAGATTTATATCGAATCGCAGACGGGCGTGAAGTTCGACGACGTTGCGGGCGAGGATGAGGCGAAGGATTCGCTGCGTGAAATCGTCGATTTCCTGCACAATCCGGATAAATATAAGGAAGTCGGCGCGGTCATGCCCAAGGGCGCGCTGCTCGTCGGCCCTCCCGGCACGGGCAAAACGCTGCTGGCCAAGGCCGTCGCAGGCGAAGCGAACGTGCCGTTCTTCTCCATCAGCGGCAGCGAGTTTGTGGAAATGTTCGTAGGCATGGGCGCGGCGAAGGTGCGCGATCTGTTCAAGCAGGCGCAGGAAAAAGCGCCGTGCATCGTGTTCATCGATGAAATCGACACCATCGGCAAAAAGCGCGACACCAACGGCATGGGCGGCGGCAACGACGAGCGCGAGCAGACGCTCAACCAGCTGCTGACCGAAATGGACGGCTTCGACGGCACGAAGGGCGTCGTCATCCTTGCGGCGACGAACCGCCCTGAAACGCTCGATCCGGCGCTCCTGCGCCCGGGCCGCTTCGACCGCCGCATCCCCGTGGAGCTGCCCGATCTGCAGGGTCGCGTGGCCATTCTGAAGGTGCATGCGAGGAAGGTTAAGCTCGACGGCGATATCAATTATGAAAAGGTCGCCCGCACGGCCGCCGGCGCCAGCGGCGCGGATCTGGCGAATATCGTAACGAAGCCGCGCTGCGCGCGGTTCGCATGGGCCGCAAGGCGGTGACTCAGCAGGACTTTGAAGAGAGCGTGGAAACCGTTATCGCGGGCGAGCAGAAGAAAAAGCAGGTGCTTTCCGAGAAGGAAAAGGCCATCGTGGCCAACCACGAGATTGGCCATGCGCTCGTAGCGGCGTGCCAGACGCACTCCGCGCCGGTGCAGAAGATTACCATCATTCCGCGCACGAACGGCGCGCTGGGCTATACCCTGCAGGTGGATGAGGACGAGCATTTCCTCATGAGCCGCGAAGAACTGGAAAACAAGATCGCCACGCTGACGGGCGGCCGCGCGGCGGAGGAAGTCGTTTTCGGCAGCATCACCACCGGCGCTTCCAACGATATCGAAAAGGCCACGCAGCTGGCGCGCGCGATGATCTCGCGCTATGGCATGAGCGACGAATTCGATATGGTGGCGATGGAACAGGTGAACAACCAGTACCTCGGCGGCGACGCGCAGATTGCCTGCTCGCAGCAGACGGCCGCGCGCATCGATCAGAGGACGGTCGAGCTGGTGAAGAAGCAGCACGAAAAGGCGAAGGCGATCCTCACCGAAAACCGCGCCAAGCTCGACGAACTGGCAAAATACCTCACCGAGAAAGAGACGATCACCGGCGAGGAGTTCATGGAAATTCTGGACAGGAAATAAATCGTGTGAAGGCCGGACGAAAGAAACGGCAGGTTAGGGTGAATCTAAAAAAAGACGCTGAGACGCTGTCCCAGTGTCTTTTTTTGCCGTTTCTGCGGCGGAAAACCTCGGGAAATTCCGCGCAATATTGCATAAAGGCTTGCGGGCACCTTTATGTTGCGTCTGCTGATTGCCGGTTTCATGACGTGCTGTAAGTGACGCATGCAAAACCAACAAGAAGCATCCGACACAGATTCATTTCGTCATCCTTGAAGCGAATGATGCGGTGTTCCCCTCAATTTGGCTTCACTAAACCATTAGTTTTTCTTCTTAAACTGACAAAAAGTCCGTCAAGAAATGAGCTTTTAAAGGCGTTTTCTGAACGGTAAAACAGAACCACCGATGGAAGAGCGGAAATGCTGATTCATCGGTGGTTTCGTATTTTGGCGCGTCTTTGGTGTTTTCACGAAGCTGTGCGGCTGCCAGCGGCGACCAGATTCGTGGGGCGCAGTTTTCAGCCCCCATGCAGATCGTTAGGCCAGTGCTGCGAAACAGAAAGCGATACGTTGCAAAATCCCTCCTTTTATGTTAGAAAAAGGAGGGACTTAAAACAGACTTCGGTTTGCTTTGATAAATTCCGACTATTTTCCGGGCTGCTCGAAGGCGTAGGTAAATGCGTCACGGCTGAGAAGCAGCCCGTCGAAGCGGCGCTGTTTCAGTGGGTTGCGTTCATTGAGAACGGTTACGCGATCGAGCAGGATGGAATCTGCGCCCTCGCTGGAAATGCCCTGCTTGGCTTCCAGCCATGCGTCGGAAATATGAATGTTTTCAATGCCGATTCCCGGAAGCCCGCGGACGAGCAGCGCGGAAAGCGCGCCGAAACAATGGACGTCCTCTATGGCGATGTTGCGGAAGAGCGGCATGTCGTCGGGCGCATATTGGAAGCTGCCGTCGGGATTGCGGGGCGTATCGGCGGGCATGGCGGCCAGATCGCGGCTCATGATGAACGAGATCGCGTCCTTGATAATGCCGTGCATGCGGATGTGGCGCATGGTGATGTTTTCGATGACGCCGCCCCGGCCGTAGCAGCTTTTGAAACGCAGACCTCGGTCTGTTTTGCAGAAAATGCAGTTTTCGACCAGCACGTCGTGAATGCCGCAGGCGGTTTCCGTACCGAGTACGAAACCACCGTGCGCGGCGTATACCCGGCAGTTGCCGACGTATACGTTGTCGGTGCTGACGCCAATGCGCCGGCCTGCCGCGTTTTTACCCGCCTTCATGCAGATCGCGTCGTCGCCGACGTCGAACGTGCAGTGCTGTACGCGGGCGTATTTGCTGCATTCAAAGTTCAGCCCATCGGTGTTGGGCGCGTCCCACGGCGCTTTGACGGTGACGTTTTCAACGGTGATATGCTCGCAAAGGAAGGGATGGATGGACCATGCGGGTGAGTTCTGAACCGTTACGCCGCGCAGGAGAATGCGGCGGCAGCGAATCAGCTCCACCATGCAGGGACGGAAGAAAGGCTTGTATTTTTCGGCCTCTGCAAGATCGCTTACCAGGCCGCTGTGTTCGCTGAAATAGCGGTTTCCTTCCCGATGGCGCTCTGTCGGCCACCAGACGTGGCGCTTTGGGTCCGGATCGTCGCAGCCGCCGCGCCAGCGAAGAATATAATTCCACATTTCGTCGGTCTGTTCCCAGCGCCGGACATACCACCACGCTTCGCCGCCGCCGTCCAGCACGCCGCCGCCGGTGACGGCGATATTTTCAGCATCCGTCGCCCAGAGCGGCGAAGTGCAGCGGACGGACGGATACCCTTCGTAATAGGAATAAATGAGCGGATAATCGTCGTAATTGCGGCTGAAGAGGATATAGGCGTTGTCGCTCAGATGCAGATCGACGTTGCTAAGAAGCCGGATGGGGCCGGTGATATAGCAGCCGTCCGGCACATCGACGTGACCGCCGCCGGCGTTGTGACAGGCTTCAATCGCCGCGCGGAAAGCGCCGGTATTGAGCGTATGACCGTCGGCGCGCGCGCCGTAATCCAGAACGCTGAAGCGTTGGCTGGGGAATTCGGCCGGCAGGGGAGAAATGGGCTGCGGGGTCGTCATGACGTGATTCCTCCGATTCTTTTTAACGTTAGACTGCTTGGAATATTTGACCATAATTTTCAAAACCCTTTTATTCGGATGAAACGGGCGCAAAAAAATACGTTGAATATCGTTTCTGTGATAAAATAAAAACGCGGAAAATCAGATGAAAATTGCTTTTTCAGAATGCCTCTTCTATACTGGTCGACATAAGGCGGACGTTTTGCCCGAAAAAACGAACGAAACTGAAGAAATGGGAGGAAACTGGAATGAAAAAGACGACACGATTGCTGGCTGCTCTGCTGGCGCTGCTGCTGACGGCGGGGTGCGCCGCTGCGGCCACGGCGGAAGAAAAGACGAAACTGAGCATTTTTTCCGTGCTGGCGGACTCTGAAATCTCCAACCACGGCGACGTGCCCTCCATGCAGGAACTGGCCGATCGGACCGGCGTAGAGGTTACCTGGACGCATCCCCCGAAGGGACAGGAGAACGAGCAGTTCAGCCTGATGGTCGTATCGCAGGACTATACCGATATGATCTATTATAACTGGAGCAGCTATGCCGGCGGCCCGGAAAAGGCGATTTCGGACGAGGTGATCATTCCGCTGAACGAATATGTGGAAGCGTACGCACCGAATCTGATGGCGATCTTCGAGAAGTATCCGGAAGCCAAGCGGCAGGCGACCACCGACGACGGCACCATTTACATGTTCCCGTTCATCCGTGCGGTCTGCCTGGACGAGGAGACCGTGGGCCTGAACTTCACGCAGGGCCCCATCTATCGCAAGGACTGGGCGGACAAGCTTGGCATCGCCGAGCCGAAGACGATGGACGACTGGTACAACATGCTCTGCGCGTTCCGCGATAACGATATGAACGGAAACGGCGATGCGTCGGACGAGATTCCGTTCTCGGGCTCCTACACGAACGGCACCGGCTATTCCTTCAATTATTTCACGGCCGCTTACGGCCTTCTGGAAGGCTTCTACCTTGAGGACGGCAAGGTGAACCATTCGATCCTTTCGCCCCGCTATAAGGAATACCTCGACGAAATGCGCAAGTGGTATGCGGAAGGCCTGCTCGATCCGGATTTCCTTGCGGTCGATTCCAACACTTTCCAGGCGAAGGCCACCAGCGGGCAGGTCGGCAGCTGGTTCGGCTCTGAAACGGCGCATTTCGCCACCTATGCCGGCATCATGAAAGAAACCGTGCCCGAGGCGGAACTTGTTCCGCTGCACTGGCCGCTGGACGCCGACGGCAACAGCTATACGGCGCAGCCGGCTGTGAACATGATCTGCAACGGCAAGGGAATTGCCATCAGCACGAAGTGCAAGGATATTGAAGCGGCGATGCGCTATCTGGATTATATCTATTCCGAGGATGGCATCCGCCTTGTGAACTACGGCATTGAGGGCGTGCATTATACCGTCGGCGAGAACGGAGAAATCCAGTGGACGGAAGCGATGCAGAAGGATATCGACGAAAAGGGCTTCCGCGGCGCGGTGATCCCGGTTGCGTTCGGCGGCCGTTCGGGCTATATCTATCAGGATACGCAGCTGGCGATTATGGCCAAGACGAACCCGATGCAGCTTGAAGCCGTCAACACGTGGGGCGAGGCATCCGCGGCGCTGATCGTGCCGACGCTTACGCCTACTGCCGAAGAAAGCAGCACGTTCGCCAATATCATGAGCGAAGTGAACACATACATTCAGGAAATGACGGGCAAGTACATTATGGGCCTGATTGACGAGAGCGAATACGATACCATCGTCAAGAACTGCAAGAAGATGGGCATTGAAGACGCGCTGGCCATTGAGAACGCGGCGTACGCCCGCTACCTCGCCCGCTGAACAAAGCTCGAAAACGCTGCGAGGGTGGAGGAAACTCCACCCTCTTTATCCAAGGAGGGAAAAGCACGGTGTTTTCCGCTCAAAAATCCTGCGGCAGCCGGAAAGGCGCTTTCGCGCGGGCCCTGCAGAAAGAGTGGCGGCAGTACCGCTACGTATACCTCATGGCGATCCCGATGATCGTCTATTACATTTTGTTCTGCTATATGCCGATGTACGGCGCGTCGATCGCGTTTAAGGATTTCGTGCCGAAGCTGAAAATCGCCGGAAGTCCGTGGGTCGGGTTCAAGCATTTTCGGTCTTTTTTCCAGAGCGTTTATTTTACCCGCCTTCTGACCAATACGCTCGCGCTGAGCCTGGGCAATCTTGTTTTCGGGTTCCCCGCTCCGATTATCCTGGCCATTCTGCTCAACGAAGTGCGCCAGAACTGGTTTAAGCGCACGGTGCAGACGATCAGCTATCTTCCGCACTTTATCTCGGTGATGGTCATCTGCGGCATGATTGTGGATTTCACCGCCAGCGGCGGCGTGATTAACGACCTGCTGAGCCTGTTCGGTTTCAAGCGGCAGACCATGCTGCTGAACCCGTCGCTGTTTCGCCCGATTTATATCATCAGCGAAATCTGGCAGAGCGTCGGCTGGGGATCGATCGTATATCTGGCGGCGCTTACCGCCGTCGACCCCGCGCTTTACGAGGCGGCCCGCATCGACGGCGCGGGGAAATTCCGGCAGATCCTGCATGTCACCCTGCCCGGCATCGCTCCGACCATCGTGGTGATGCTGATCCTGAAGATGGGCTCGATGATGAGCGTGGGATCGGAGAAGGTGCTGCTGCTGTATAATTCCAACACGTATTCCACGGCGGACGTAATTTCCACATATGTATACCGCAAGGGACTGCTGGAAAACAATTTCAGCTTTTCTACGGCGGTGGGGCTGTTCAATTCCGTCATCAACTTTACGCTGGTCGTTCTGGCGAACCAGATCAGCCGTAAGGTGAACGATACAAGCCTGTGGTGAAAGGAGGAAACGCCTGTGCATATCAAGCAGACGCGCGGAGAGCGCGCTTTTGAAGTAGTCAATCTGTTTATCCTGACGCTGGTCGTCGTGGTGACGCTGTATCCGTTCCTGCATGTGGTGTTCGCTTCCTTCAGCAATCCGAACCTTCTGGCGGCGCATTCCGGCGTGCTGCTGCATCCGCTGGGGTTCAGCCTGGAAGCCTATAAGGCTGTGCTGAGTCAGTCGGATATCTACACGGGATACCGCAATACGCTGTTTCTCGTGATCGTGGGGACGTGCATCAGCCTGTCGATCACCGTGCTGTCGGCGTATGTGCTCTCACGGCGCGGGTTCCGGCTGCGGCCGCTGCTGAACCTGATGGCGGTTTTCACCATGTTTTTCAGCGGCGGGCTGATTCCGTTTTATCTCCAGATCAGGACGCTGGGGCTGCGCGAGTCACTCTGGGGGTTGATTCTGCCGACGGCGATGTCTACATATAACCTGATCGTGCTGCGCACGGCGTTTTATTCGGTGCCCGTCAGCCTGGAAGAAGCGGCGCGCATGGACGGCGCGCAGGATTTTACGATCCTCTTCCGCGTCATTCTGCCGATTACCGGGCCGTCGATCGCCGTGATGATTCTTTTTTACGGCGTCAGCTATTGGAATTCGTGGTTTTACGCCATGGTTTTGCTGGGCGGCCGGCGGGAACTGTATCCGCTTCAGCTGATTCTGCGCGAAATTCTGATTATGTCCAGCGCGGACAGCATGATCGACCTGGATATCAACGACCGCGCGATCATCAGTCAGACGATCAAATACGCCACGATCATCGTCTCTACCGTGCCGGTGCTGGCAATTTATCCTTTTTTGCAAAAATACTTCGTTGCTGGTATGATGGTAGGCGCTGTCAAGGAGTGAGCGGGAGAAAAGACAGCAGAGATTGGAAATCGGGAGTGAGAAATCACAATGAAGATTTTTCGCAGCAAGGTCTTGCTCAGATATCTGCTGTCTTATTTCATGCTGCTTCTGATCACCGTGACGTGCGTGCTGTTTTCGCTGAATCTGCTGCGCCAGGCGGAATATCAGGTGATGGACGAGGGAAACCGCCTTGCCCTGAACCGGTATAAGGCGATGATGGATGCGCAGTGGGAAATGATTGCGAAAACCAGCGATATGCTGAGCCTGAATCGTTCCGTTCGGGAACAGATGAATATCACCGGGGCGCTCAGCGCGCAGCGGCGCTATGAAATGATTCAGCTTTGCAGGCAGCTGTCCGCGGCCGTGCAGACGAACGCCTATTCCGCCGTGCGCGAGGTGCTTCTGTATTTTCCGGGCACGCAGAGCGTCGTGACCATGGAGTCGCGCGTGAGCGCGCCGCTTTATTTTGAAAACGTCTGCCGCTACGGCGAAATGAGCGGAGAAGAGGCGATCGCCGCCCTCGAGGAAAGCTGGCGCAGCAAATACAATATCCTCCGCGATGTGGTGTGCGTAAATCAGGCGACGGGGGAACGTTCGCTGTGCGTGGCCCGCGCGCTCGATCGCAGCATGCGGGAAGACAGCGGCGTGGTGGTTTTTCTGCTGGACGAGCAGAAAATGGAACAGATTGCCGCCGAGTGCATGGGCGTTCCTGAGGAGTGCCGCGTGTACCTGTGCGATTTGCAGGGACGTTCGCTTTTTCATTCGCAGGAGGATGCGGAACTGGCCGGCCGGCCGGCGAGCCGGACGGTTCAGAGCGATTCGTTCGATGTGGCCTATTGCATTGTCAGCGATTATCCGGCGCTTTCGTCCATCGTTGTGGGCGCGCAGCGGAACATGGCGCTGATGCTGGCGGCGGGAGCCGCCGTAGGCCTGGCGGTTGCGTGCTTCCTGGCCTATCTAAATTACCGCCCGATCCAATCGCTCTGGCGGCAGCCACAGATTGCGCGGGAGCACGGCGATACGTTCCGCAACGAGCTTTTCGATATTGATCGCTCCATCCGTGAAATCGTCAACCAGAACCTGCGGCAGCAGAACCGGCTTTCGGATATTCTGCCGGAATATGCGTCACGGCTGTTGGAGCATTTTGTCTGCGGAGACGTGCGGGAAGACGAGATCGACTGGGACATGCTGGCGGAATACGGTATCCGCGTCGGGCCGGGGCTCTTGATGGCGGCGCTGCTGTCGATTGACGCGGCGGGAGCGGAAACCGGAGCGGACGCGAACGAAAGCGCCTGCGCGCAGAAGGTTGCGCAGACGGCGGCGCAGGTCTTTTCAGAATTTGGCCCGTGCTATGTGCTGACGGGCGAAGAAACAGGACTGCTGCTGAACCTTGACGCAAATGTTACGCGGCAGATGGTGAAGCAGACGGCGGAAAACCTGCAAAGAACGCTGCTCGAGGAAAAGGGACTGATCGTTACCTTCGCGCTGGGGGACGCGGTGGAGAATCGCGCCGACGCGTGGCGCAGCCGCATGCAGGCGGAAAGCGCGATGGAATACGCCTATACGGGAAACTCGCTCCGGGTGCTCTGCTTCTGGGAACTGCCGGACAGGCGGGAGAGCGACTTCGATTCGCTTCAGGAGTACGATATCCGGCTGACGAACTGCATCCGCTCGGGCGACAGGGAAGGAACGGAAAAGCTGCTCGACGAGATGTTCGGCGCAGACGGGAATCTGTCATATTCTGATGCGGAACTGCTGATGATTCACGTGCTGGAGATCTGCGCGCGCTGTGCGCGCCAGATGAACGTGCGCCTCGAGCTGCCCGAGGGAAAGAGCTTTCTGAGCCATATGCAGAAGCTGCGCTATGCGGCGCAGTTCCGGGAGTTTATCCTGAAACTGACGGACTCGCTTGACGGGAGCGCTTTTTGCAGCGGCCAGCGCGAGGAACGCCTGCAGAAAAGCGTTTCGGATTATGTGGAGGGCAATTTTGCCGATCCGAACCTGAACGTTTCCATGATTGCCGAGCGGCTGGGCGTTTCACAGTCCTATCTGTCTACGCATTTCAAGCGTCAGACCGGTATGAACGCATCGGATTATATTCATCTTGTGCGCATTCGCCGCGCGTGCGAAATGATGCGGAACGAAAGCCTGAGCCTGTCGCAGATCGCAAGCCGGTGCGGCTATGTCTCTGATGGGACGTTCATTCGCTGCTTTAAGAAGTACGAGGGCGTAACGCCCGGAGTTTTCCGGAAAAATTTCGTAAATTCAATGAAATGAATGAAGGAGAGAAAGAAAAAATGGAAGGCAAAGTGACCGTGCGCGTAAGCGAACTTTTGGAGACGGCGAAAGGCTGCATGCTCCGCGAAGGCGTACCGGAGGAGGAAGCGGAGATTATTGCGAACTCGCTCGTGCAGGCCGATCGCCGCGGCGTTTTTTCGCACGGCGTCGTGTGTCTGCCGCGCTATGCCGGGCTGATGCGCAGCGGAATGATGCGGACGGCTGAAAGCCACGAAGTGACCCGCCGGCTTGGCGCGGTCGAGGTATGGGACGGCAAGCGTTCGAGCGGGCAGGTGCTGGGGCATCGGGCGATGACGCGCGCTATGGAGATGGCGAAAGAATGCGGCGTGGGAATCGTGGCGGTTTATCACGGGAACCATTTCGGCGCAGGAGCGTATTATGCGATCCTTGCGCAGGCGCAGGGGATGATCGGAATCGCGGCCAGCACGGGCAGCCCGACGATGGCGCCGTGGGGCGGCATGGATAAATGCCTTGGCAACAACCCTGTGGCCGTCGCGGTGCCGGCGCGGGAGCGCGGGCCGGTCGTGCTGGATATGGCGCAGAGCGTCGTAGCCTTCGGCAGGGTAACGAACCTGAAAAAGCAGGGGATTCAGGAGGTGCCAGAGGGCTGGTGCCTGGACAGCCGGGGCAAACCGACGGTCAAGATGGACGAAGTCGCGTCCGTCGCGCCGATGGCGGGTTACAAGGGCTATGGAATCGCCGTAATGGTGGATATTCTTTCGGGAATTCTCTTTGGCGGCGCTACGGGCGCGCGCGCGGACGACATGCAGGAGGGGCCGGGCATGATCTTCGCGGCGCTGAACGTGGAAGCGTTCTCGGATAAGGACGCTTTTTACGGCGCGCTGGACGCGCTCGTGAGACAGCGCAGAGAGCTTTTGTCCCATGAGGGAAGCAAACGCGTTTTTGCGGATTTGCCAAATAGATTTTTAAATAGGTAGTCCAAGGCCGACTTTAAATCAGTCAGGCGGACGTTCTTGTCTATGTAAAGGCATTCTATCTGGTGGAAGTTTGCCGAGTGGGTCGCGTCGACCGTGTCGCGTCGGAACGCCCTGCCGGGAGCGAGAATCCTTATGGGAGCTCCCTCTTTAAGCATTGCGCGTATTTGCACGGACGACGTATGGCTGCGCAAAAGATAAAGTTCGTCTGCGTGTTTGGCAACGTTTCCGGATTTTGCGTCACGCGGCATAAACAGGGTGTCTTGCGCGTCGCGCGCGGGGTGGTCGGCGGGGGTGTTTAGGGCGTCGAAGCAGAACCATTCGGTTTCCAAGTCGGTGGCTTCGGCTACTGTAAATCCCGCGCGCTTAAAAATATCGCAT
>SFFS01000086.1 GCA_004557805.1 Clostridiales bacterium
GTAAGCTACGGAATAAATAGGGGGTTCTGAATATGGCTGCTTTGAGAATTATCTGCACCGTTTTGCTGGTGCTTTGCGCGCTTGTCGTGATCGTCAGCGTCCTGCTGCAGCAGGGTCAGACCGAAGGCCTCGGCTCCATCGCCGGCGGCGCGGAAACGTTCTTCGGCAAGAATAAGTCCAAGTCCTACGAAGGCAAGCTGGCGCTGGCCACGAAGGTTTGCGGCACCGCGTTCATCGTGCTGAGCCTCGTCATCGCGGCGATCGTCTCCCGCGGCTGAGAACGGACAAACACAATCAATAAAAAACCGGGACAGGTTTTCTCTGTCTCGGTTTTTTGTTATGCTTCAAAGCAGAAACTCTCTTTTTCGGCGCGCAGGCGCCCGAAAAAAATACGCCGCCTCTCGCATGGAGAAGCGGCGCTTTTCTGTCAGATTTCCCGGTTTACCTGCTCGGGCGGAGTGAGCAGCATGGCCGGATTGGCCAACAGTTCGCGCAGATAGCTGAACGCGCGGCCGTACTCCGCGCCGCATGCGATGCGCTCGTCGATCACCACGCCCAGCGGAATCACGCGGCGGAAACGCACCGCGCCGCCCGGGGCGGGCTCAGCCTGGCGTTCGATGCGGCCCATGCCTACAAACACGCTCGTCGTGCCGAAATTGTAGATATGGTGATATACGCTCGGCAGGCCGATCGAAGCCATGTTCGTGATGAACATGCTGGTGTGGAACGGGCTGGCCTCGAGAATCAGGTTCGGCATGATGCCGTGATTATCAAGGAAGCGCGCCAGCGCCACGACGAACGTCGCCAGCCCCGGCAGGCTCAGCAGCGTTGTCGCCACCTTGTCGGTCATGTTTGAGGTAACGGGCTTGCGGTTTTCTTCAATGGCCGCTGCGAACAGATTATGCACGTCCATCAGCGTCGATTCCGGCGGAAGTTTGACCTTGATGGTCGTCTCCTGAATATCGTCGCCCTCCATCGATTTGAGCACTGCCAGCGATACGGCGATGTGGTTGCGCGCGTACACCTTCTTGTTCATGATAAAGCGGTTCATTTCCGGATACTTTGCAACCGTGCGCACATACGCCGCGATAATCAGATCCATGTAGCTGATCTGATGGCCTTCGTCGCGCTGCGCGCGGATGAACGCCGTCAGCGTGTCGCAATCGATGTGCTGCGTCACCATTACCTGGGAGTCGTCGCGCCGCGGCATCACATAGGGCGTCAGCCCTACGATCGGATCTTTCAGCTTGAGCCGGCGGCCGTCCTGTCGTCTTCCGAACATTTTTACCTTCCTTTCAGGGATACCGATAAATTCAAATGAAACTCAAGAAAAATAAATCCGTGCACATTATACGATATTCCCAAGGGAAAGGCAAGGAAAACGCAATTTCCGCAGGCGCGCTACGCCGTCATCCGCATAATGGCCTCGATGCCCCGGCGGTAAAGCGTTTTAAGCGTATCCAGACAGTACGCCCGGCCATGTTCCCGCTCGCAGCGCTCCGTCAGCTCTCCAAAGGACAGATGGTCGATCGCGTGGCGCTCCACCACCCATTTCTCCCGTTCGCACAGGCCGCCCAGCCACGCTTCGACCATGCGGCATTGGTGCTGCGCAAGGATCAGTTCGCTCTGCGCCGCGCGAAGCGCGTCGGAGTACGGGTTCAGCGCGGCGTCTCCATCGGCGGCGGCGCAGGCAAGGCGCGCGGCCGGATCGCCGGGCATTCCGCCGCGCGAACCGCATTGCTCCGCAGGCCGCGCCGCCAGCGCGTTCTCCCGGATGAGCGCCTCCGGGCGCTGCGCCAGCGCAAATTGTTTTCTCAGCAGCGCAATTTCCGATTCGAGACAGGCAGCCCGCGCCCGCGTAATCCTGTAATCCCTCAAAAGCGCCTTGATGCGTTCCTTCTCCATGTGCAGCTCCTTTCCGCGTTATCGCGTTATGCGATTATTATACGCGGCACGTTTCCATTTGTCAACGCATTTCGCGATATAATTTGCTTTGCTTTTGATATCCACGGTTGCTTTTCAGCGCGCAATGCGATATACTTATTTATTGAAAAAGGGGGGAACGCCATGTTTGCCGAGCGATTCAAGCTGCTTCGAGAACAGGCCGGGCTGACGCAGACCGCGTTCGCCAGAGCTTTCGGCGTAGCGCAGTCGACGGTAGCGGGCTGGGAATCCGGTTCCCGGGAGCCGAACATCGCAACCGTGCGGCGGCTGGCGGAGTATTTCGGCGTAACAGCGGATTACCTTCTGGGCGGCGAAGCGCCCGCGCTCGACGAGCGGCTGGAAGCGATGCACAAAAACCCCAAGCTGGGCCTGCTGTTTGACCGCACGGCCCGGATGACATCGGAAGACCTGGACGCGGTGCTGCACATCGTGCGCCAGATGCAGAGGGACGAATGACGGAATTTTTACAGAATCTGGCCGGCGGGACGCGCGTGATGATCGACCTGTGCGGGCATGACGAAGAAGGCGGAAAGGTGCAGTTCACCACGGAGGGCCTTCTGTTCACGCGCGAAAACACGTCGCTGCTGGTCTATGAAGAAGTGAATCCGGACGACATGACCGCGGCGCAGTCGGTCATCCGGTTCGACGAGAGCAGCGTATGCGTCGTGCGCGGCAGCGAGCCGTTCTCCGCGATGGAGTTTCACGAGGGCCGGCTGTGCGAGAGCGAATACCGCGCAGAGGGGCAAAGCCTGATGCTGCGCGTGTTTCCGACGGAAGTAACAGTTAAACTGCGCGGCGCGCGCGGGCATTTGCGCATCGTCTATCAGGTGACGCTGGGGCTGCTCGGCGGCGCAATGCAGGAAACGGGCGTGCGCAGGCTGGACGTCCGGTTCCGTCCCGCAGGCTCGGCGGCCGGCAGCAGCGCGGGCGGAAAGCGTTCCTCGCGCGCGAACGCGCCTGTCAGCATGCCTTCGCAGGACGCGGCGGCGCAATTCCTGCAGGAGATTTTTCCGCAGGATAAGCGTCCATGACCAATCCGGCCCTGGAGCTGCGCGAGGCGCTGCGCGCGCGCTACCCCGGCGCGATGGTGCGCTGGGACGATTCCGGCCGCGCGCTGCTGGTAACGGACGCGCCGCGCCGCGGCTGCGACGTGCAGGACGCGCCTGCCGCGAACGGCCTGGCCTATTACGACCTGCCGCCCGCCGCGCTCACGGTTCCATCCGCGCCGCCGTTTGCGGGTTACACGGACGATTTTCCGGAGCTTCAGGCCGCTCTGGCAATGCTGCTTCCGGATGGTTTTTCGGCGCAGAAATGCGCCGCGGAGCTTTCGCCGCAGGGGCGCCGGCTTGTACAGACGGCGCTGGCCGCATGCGCGCGCGGCGAACGGCAGGTTCGTGCGCTGCTTCCGAATCTGCGGGCTGCGTGGGCCGCAGCGCTGCGCGAAAAAAACGCCGCGCAGAAAACCGCGTGCCGGACGGCGGCAGCCGTGCTGGCGGCGTGGGACGCGGAACGGCGCGAACGCTCGCGGGCTGAAACGTAACGCGGTTCCCCTCGCATGGCGCGTCAGGAAAACAATCTTTTCCGGGGCGCGGGCGTGCGGAGACAGCGCTGAGCGCACAGGTACGCGGCACACCTGGCGGCCGGAAATGAAAACGGAGCGTATGAGTTATGTCCGCATCCGCGGGCCGCATGGGCGCAAAACGCGCCGCACCTCATATGAAGGTGCGAACGCGCCGAAAAAAAGAACCCCCTGGAGGTTTATCAGAATGAAGCAATGCATGGACTCCGAAAACCTGCACCGCCGGCTGCGGAAAATCGTCGGGCAGGTGTAGGCGATCGACCGTATGGTGGATGAGGACGTGCCGTGCGAGGACATTCTCGTGCAGCTGAACGCGGCGAAAGCCGCGCTGCATAAATGCGGCCAGGTGGTGCTCGAGGGGCATATCCGCCATTGCGTGCGCGACGGCATCGAGCACGGCGACGCTGATAAAACCATTCAGGATTTTACAAAGGCCGTAGAACGCTTCGCCAATATGGGTTGAATTCTGCCGAAAAGCCGCTGTTTCAAGCGGCTTTTTTCTTTCGCCCTCGACAAGCGCATACCCCTATAGGCATAATCTCTCTATACCCCACCTGGTATAGAGAGAGGGAACGATATGAAACCCCTGATGAAAAAGCTGGAAGCGCTGCTGGATAAGGGCGGTACAAAAAAGGATGTGGCGCTGCTGGCCGTTTCCGGCGCGGCGCTGCTGCTGAGCATTTTCAAAGCGTTTCCCGGGCTGCCCGATCCGGCGTGGATCGCCATTCTGCTCTGCGGCGTGCCGATTATTCTCGAGGCCGTAATCGGCCTGGCGACGGCGTTCGATGTAAAAGCCGACGTGCTGGTTTCTCTGGCGCTGATCGCCTCGGTCTGCATCGGCGAAGATTTCACAGCGGGCGAAGCGGCGTTCATCATGCAGCTGGGCGCGCTGCTGGAAGACCTGACCGTCGCCAAAGCGCGCGCGGGCATTGAAAAGCTCGTCAGGCTCACGCCGCAGACGGCTCGCGTGCTCTCCGGCGGCGGTGAAAGCGTCGTCCTCGCCGAACAGGTGCAGCCCGGCGACCTGCTGCGCGTGCTGCCCGGCGAAACGATCCCCGTGGACGGCGTAATCGTCTCCGGCCGCACGTCCGTCAATCAGGCGGTGATGACCGGCGAGTCGCTGCCCGTCGATAAATCCGCAGGCGACGAGGTTTCTTCCGGTACGGCCAACCAGTTCGGCGCGTTTGAAATGCGCGCTACAAAGGTCGGCGAAGACAGCTCCATCCAGCGAATGATCCGCCTCGTGCAATCAGCCGACGCGGGCAAGGCGAAAATCGTCTCGCTCGCCGACCGTTGGGCGACATGGATCGTCGTAACGGCGCTATGCGCCGCGCTGCTGACGTGGCTGTTCTCCGGGCAGATCATCCGCGCGGTAACGATTCTCGTCGTGTTCTGCCCGTGCGCGCTGGTACTGGCCACACCCACGGCCAGCATGGCGGCTATCGGAAACGCGACGAAGCACGGTTTCCTCGTGCGCGAAAGCGACGCGCTGGAACGGCTGGCTGCCGTGAAGGAAATTGCCTTCGACAAAACCGGCACGCTCACCCGCGGGCGGCCGGAGGTTGTGGCCGTTGAAGCCTGCGAAGGATTCTCCCGCGAAGAGGTTTACCGGCTGGCCACAGCGGCGGAAAGCATTTCGGAACATCCGCTGGGCAGGGCTGTCGTGCGCGGGTTCCGCGCCGACCACGGCGAATGCGCGCGCCCCGATTCCTTCTCGATGATCCCCGGCCGGGGCGTGGAAGCCTCGTCGGAGGGCCGTGCCGTGCTGGCGGGCAGCGCAGTGTTCCTGGCGGAGCGCGGCGTTTCGATTCCGCCGGAAACGACCGCTTCCGCGCAGGCGAAGCAGGACGGCGGCGCAACGCTGATTTTCCTTGCGGCGGATGGAAAATGCGCCGGCTTCCTCGCGCTGGCCGACACGCTGCGCCCGGGCAGCGCCGGAATGATCCGCGCGCTCTCATCCCTCGACGTGGCGCCCGTGCTGCTGACAGGCGACGCGCCCAACGCCGCGCACGCCATCGCGGCGAAACTCGGCATTGAAAAAGTGTGCGCGGGCTGTCTGCCAGAGGATAAGCTCCGCCGCATCGAAGCCGATCAGAAGCGCGGCCTGCCCGTCTGCATGATCGGCGACGGCGTAAACGACGCGCCCGCGCTCAAGCGCGCCGACGTAGGCGTCGCTATGGGCGGCGTGGGCAGCGACATCGCCGTAGACGCCGCCGACATCGCGTTCGTGGACGACAAGGTGGAGGAACTTCCGCATCTGCTGGCGCTTTCTCACCGCATGATGCGCACCATCAAGCTGAACCTCACCTTCTCCATGACGCTCAATTTCCTCGCCATCGCGCTGGCCATCACCGGCGTGCTTTCCCCCGTCGTGGGCGCGCTGGCGCACAACGCCGGCTCGGTGCTCGTCATCGCAAATTCCGCACTGCTTTTGAAATGGAGGAAACGGAAATGACTATCGGAATCATCGGCCTTGTGATCGGCCTGCTCGTGCTGGCCGCCGGCCTGTACTACCTCGCGCATGAGAAAAACGACCCGGAATCGAGGAAGATTTACGGTGTCATCAGCGCCGTGGGCGCTGTATTATCCCTTGCAATGCTGCTGAAAATCATCTTTGCCGCGTAAAGGGCGAAACCTGCCGCAGAGAATGTCTTAAATTTCGTGCGGAGGGCTTGCATTCGCTGACAGGATATGATATACTCAGCCTTGCGGTTTGTTCAGTTAGATCGAACTCAGCCAAGCGGAGAGGTGAAACAAGTGAAAGAGGGCATCCATCCGAAGTATCAGGAGGCGACGGTTCGCTGCGTCTGCGGTGAAACGTTTAAGACCGGCTCCACCAAGCCGGAACTGAGAGTTGAAATTTGCTCCAAGTGCCATCCGTTCTTTACCGGCAAGCAGAAGCTGGTGGACACGGGCGGACGCGTGGATCGCTTCAAGAAGCGCTACGGTCTGTAATCGATACGCGGACAGAGCGAGTCGAATTTTTTCGGCTCGCTTTTCTGTTTTTTTCGGGCGCATCCGAATATCCGGAGTTTACGCCGCGCGCTTTTCGTTGTATACTATATATGCGGATAAGATCCGCACTGTAAAAAAGAAAGGCAGGCTGATCACATGCCGAAAAAAGATACATCTCCCAAGCGCGTCGATATCGGCGGGCAGGCGGTTCTCGAGGGCGTAATGATGAAAGCGCCCGACAGCATCGCAATCGCCGTTCGCAAGCCCGACGGTTCCATCTGCGTCAGATGCGACCCGTACGTCTCCCCGGCGAAGAAGCACAAATGGATGGGCTGGCCCATCGTACGCGGCGCGGTGAACATGGTCAACATGCTCGTGATGGGCATGAATACGCTCGAGGCTTCCAGCCGCATGCTCGGCGTGGAGGAAGAGGAGCCGACAAAGTTCGAAAAGTGGCTCTCGAAAACATTCGGCAAGAGCATCGATAAAATCGTCATGGGCGTAGCCATCGTCATGGCCGTGTTCCTGTCGGTCGGGCTTTTCATGGTCATTCCGAGCATCATTGCCACGCTGATCAACAAGGCCGTCAAATCGCTGCTGGTCGTCAACCTCTGCGCGGGCGTAGTGCGCATCGCCATTTTAATTACGTACATCTGGGCCTGCGGCAAAATCCCGGATATGCGCCGCACGTTTGAATATCACGGCGCGGAGCACAAGACGGTCTACTGCCACGAGGCGGGGCTGGAGCTGACGCCGCAGAACGCCAAACAGTTCTCCACCCTGCACCCGCGCTGCGGCACGAGCTTCCTGCTCATCACGATGATTATCGCGCTGCTGGCGGGCGCGGTTGTCGATCAGCTGCTGCACGTGATTTTCGGCGTGGAACGGCTGACGTTCCTGGCGCGCCTGGCGCGCAGCATCATCATCCTTCCGCTGATCGCCGGCATCTCGTATGAAACGCTCAAAGGCCTCGCCCACAGCAACAATAAGCTCGTGCGCGCGCTGCGCTGGCCGGGCCTGATGCTTCAGCACCTCACCACCCGCGAACCGGACGAGAAGCAGCTGGAAGTGGCTATCGCCTCGATGAAGGCCGCGCTGGACGGAAAGCCGATGCCCGATACGATCCTCGGCAGGGAAGAAAGCGCCGAAAAAACGCCGGAAGCGCCGGAAACGGAAGCATGAAGAACAGGCGAAACGCGCTGAAGAAAGCCGCCGCGCTGCTGGAAACCGCGGGCTGCTCCGACGCGCGGCTGGATGCGGAGTGGCTGCTCGCGGAGGTCGCAGGACTTTCGCGGCTTGCCCTTCTGCTTGATTTGGACGCGCCGCTTTCCGAGCAGGAGGCGGCGCGATTTTCGGATTATACGGCGCGGCGGGCGGCGGGCTTTTTGGCCTCGGGGCGGCGGCCCTCCTCCAGGGTGCAGTAGCTCTCCAGCAGCTGCTTGTAGAAGTCCACTGCCGGGGGCAGAGCCAGCACCGACAGGTTCTCCGCCGCGGCGTGGATGCTGGCGTGCTGCTGGTGGTTGATCTCCAGCGGGGCAAAGCGCAGGGCGTTGTCGGTGACTTCCTTATAGAAGCGGGCGTCGGTGCCGCCGGTCATGATGTAGGGGCAGACGTCGTAGCCGGGGTAGACCTTGGCCATCGTCTCTTCCAGCAGCTTGAAGGGGGCGGCGTGATAGTCCGCCACGGGGGGCACCGCGTCCTGATAGATGACCTCGGCCTCCACGCCGTACTTCTTCGCCAGCGGAAGAATCGCATCGAGCGACGCCTGCGAGGCGTTGACGCTGTTGATCAGGCACTTGCCGGGCGCAGCGCGCAGGCCCGCCTCAATCGCCTCGGGGTTGCTCGAGTCGATCTGCAGCGGCAGCGTCACGGCGCCGGAGATCGCCGTCACGGCGCGGCGCATCGTCTCCGCCTCATCGATTCCCGGCAGGCCGACGTTCACGTCGAGAATCTGCGCGCCCGCATCCGCCTGCTCCACCGCCTGGGAGACGAGATACTCCATGTCCCCCTCCAGCAGCGCCTGCTTCATGCGCTTCTTGCCTGTCGGATTGATGCGCTCGCCAATCACGCGCACGCCCCGCCCGAATTCGCAGATCTCCCCCGCGGAGCAGATGCCGTGGATGCGCCCGCCGTCCCAGCGGGCCGTCTTTCCGGAAAGCTGGCGCGCCAGCGCCTCGATAAAGGCCGGGGATGTGCCGCAGGGTATCTGCGAAGAGCCCCGCGTACTTGAAGACCCCCAGGGCGGCCAGGTTCAGCACGATGCCGATCACCAGCACCGCCCGTCGCCCGCCCCGGGAAGACTGCTTGTCCATCAGCAGCCCGGCGAAGAAGTTCACCAGGATGGAGCCAATCATAATGAGCACATAGACCGGCTCTCCATAGGCGTAAAAGACCAAATTGGCCAAAAGCAGGAAGAAGTTTCTGAATTTGAAGGGCAAAAGATGGCTGACCAGCAGCACCACCGTCAAAAACAGAAACAGGAAGGGTAAGCTTGAAAAAACCATAATGATCGGATTCTCCTGGAAAGACTGCCGGGCAGTCCTTTCGATTGCCCGGCAGTCGGTATATGGGTTTTATTTTGCGGCCTTAAGCAATGGCCCCCTGGAAGGCGGAGACCATCTCGTCATAGTGGGAGGAGAAGAACAGTCCCACATAGACGCCGTCGGTGACCACCTCGCACTTTTCAGCCAGAGCCTGGCTGTCGGGGTCATAGGAAGCGGCCTGCTCGGCGATGGCGTCCAGACGGGCCTCCAGCTTGGCGGCCACGTCAGCCGCGGCGGCTTCGTCCGTGGCCTGGACCATCATAATTTCGTCAGGGAAGGCCGCCCCGGTCATTGCGGTGAAGCCGGAAGCGCCCGCCACCTGGGCTGCGTCAATGCCATACAGCTCGGTCAGGCGGTCTGCCTCCACCTCTACATAGTCGGTCAGGCCGCAGTCGGTGAGGATCTGGGTCCGCAGGGCGGCCAGGTCCACGCCAGCGGCGGGGGGCTCGGTCACCTCAGTCTGGCTGCTGGGGTTTTGGTTGTCCGTTTCCTCCGGTGCGGGTTCCTCCCCACAGGCGGCCAAGGATAACACCATGGTCAGGGTCAGCAGGATCGCTGCAAGAGATAATAACCGTTTCATACTTCCTCATTCATCCTCCTAAAAAATAGTTGCGCGCTGGTGTTTGCTCAGCGGCCCCATTCCGGGCCGCAAAGGCAAAATATTACTTCAGTGCCTCCGGCACATGGGTGAGAAGATAGTTCGCCCACGCCTCGGCGCCGCTGTAATTGAAATGAATCCCCATGGCTTTGTCCCCGCTGAAATCGGCCCGCAGGAATCCGTTTTCATCGGAAACCGCCTCGGCTATGTTGACGAAATACCATTCCTTCTCCTGGCAGATCTGCTTCATCTGGTCGTTGAAGGCCTGGATTGTGGTGTTGTTCAAGGCGCCGTCCGCCCGGGGGCTGTCGGCGGTCATGGGGGTGACGGATTCAATCAGGATGGCCGTGTCAGGCAATCTGGCCTGAATCTCACCCACCAATGTTACCAAATCTTGACATGCTCTGTCAACACCCCCGGAGATACAATTCATCCCCAGCATGAGATAAACTTTTTTTGCGCCGGAGCTGGCCACCCCATCGGCCACTGCCGGGCGCTGGCCGGAG